>JAVHRN010000048.1:418-2874 GCA_036171695.1 Gallionella sp. | reverse complement strand
TGGGCGTGGTGGCGGGCAAAGTGACCAAGTTGAGGATGGAAGAGTTGGGTAAGTAACTCGTTGTTTGGACTGATCGAATATG
Organism: Gallionella sp.; assembly: GCA_036171695.1. GTDB lineage: Bacteria > Pseudomonadota > Gammaproteobacteria > Burkholderiales > Gallionellaceae > Gallionella. The sequence continues at coordinate 2,792 of JAVHRN010000048.1, read as the reverse complement.
GAGGATTCCATGGTAAATGCCGCTGAATTACGTCCGAAAGTTAAAAAATGCCTGAATGCGCTGGATTCGACACGTCCCATCGTGTTCGGCGACAAGCCGCTTATTGAGGGCGGCGTGCCTGATACGCTGTATGTTAAAGGTTTGCATGGAGGCATCAAGGAGAAGGATTTGATCCGAACCTTGGCGGATCGTGTTGATTACGACGAAGGGGGCGGCACTTATCTGTTTTCGGGCAATCGGGGGACAGGCAAGACCTCCGAGTTGATGCGTCTTGCCGAAGATCTGCGGAACAGGGGATGTGTGGTGCTGTATGTGGATATGGCCGAATACCTGAACCTCACAGTGGCGGTGGAAGTTACCGATTTCCTTATCAGTCTGTTTGGCGGATTTTCGGAAGCGATCGAGAAGCAGTATGGAAAGAATCCTTCCCGCACAGGCTTTTTTGAGCGGATAGGGACTTTCCTTAATGCCGAGGTCAAGGTCGAAGGCATCGAGTTGACGGCGGGCGGCGATGTGGCCGCCAACCTGAAAATGTCTTTGCTGCAAGATCCGACCTTCAAGCAAAAATTGCAGGAGGGGACTCGCGGGCATGTGGCGCGACTGGTGCAGGAGGCGCGCAGTTTTGCCGAGCAGGCTGTTGCAGATATTCGTGCGAAAACGACACCAGACAAGAAAGTCGTGCTGATTGTGGACTCGTTCGAGCGCTTGCGCGGCGTGGGCGGCAGCAATGATATTGCCGAGGTGTTCAAAAGCGTGGAAACACTTTTTTCCGGCCATTCTGACAAGCTGCGCTTCTCGCCGTTGCACATGATTTGTACCATCCCGCCCTACCTGTCGGCATTGGCGGGTAGCGTGGCATCGTTTTATTCAGGCGGCCAGATTTACATGTTGCCCAGCGTGCATGTTTACAAGAAACGCCCGCAGGACGGTGTAATGCCTGTCCTTTCGGAAGACGGACTCAAGGCGATGGTGGATATTGTCGGCAAGCGCTTTCCAGAATGGAGCGATTTTTTCACTCGCGAACAATTGCTCCGTCTCGCAGGAAACTCCGGTGGCGACCTGCGCGACTTCTTTCGCATGATCGGTTTGTGCATTACTGAAGCCCCCTACCAGCCATCGTTGCCGTTGCCGGATAACGTGATACAAAGCGCGGAGAGCGCGTTGCGTAACGACATGCCGCTGGCGCGCGACGACAAGGAATGGCTGAGAAAAATTCAAATTAGCCATGAGCGGGAGTTGGGCAGTCAGGATATGCTGCCGAATTTCGCCCGTTTGACCGAAGGCAAATACATTCTCAACTATCGCAATGGCGACGACTGGTTCGACGTTCATCCGCTATTGCGTGCGATTGTTTCCGCCGGTGACTGAACTCGATTACCAAGCCTCGCTGGATGAAATCTGGCGCAAGCTGCGTCCCCATATTGAATGGACGGAAGGTTTTACGCTGGCCGTTTTGTTTACTCGCCATCCCGCCCCGGTAGTTGCGTTGCGCAAACGGCTGAGCGAGATGCTGAGTCTAAGCACTGTACCCTTGCGACAATTTGTGTTGCAACAGCCGCAGCAGATGGATTCCACTTTAATTGGCGTGTTGAACGCGCGACCGCTAAAAGGCAAGTACCCGCCGCTATGGCTGGAAATGTGGCGCGATGTGGGCAGCGAAGATGAACGGAAAGAACTGCGCCGCGCCATATGGCAAGTGTTGTCCCGGCTCAACGAAAGACGCTTCCTGTTGGAGCGCGACGTGGCTTGCCCGCTGGTGCTGGTGTTGCCCGCCGAGTTGCGCATGGACATCCCTGCCATGATTCCAGATTTGTGGAGCGTGCGCTCCTTTACCGCTGATTTGCCATCGCCCGAGGTGGTCGTCGCAGAACGTGGGACAACGCCGCTTGCCATAGAAATACCGCGCAGCATCAGCCGTGAACCCTCTGCGGCAGAAATTGAATGGCAACGCCTGTGGGAAAAAACTCTGGACAAACAGAGACTCGCACCGGAAGCTGCCTTCGCAGCTATAGAGGCCGCACTGGAGCGCATGGATTTAAGTGAGGCGAGAAAGATTGCCGATCAAGTGCTGCAATTGTTGCGTCGGGACGATGGTGCGGAGCAAACGCTCAATGAAATCCGCAGCCTTAGCATTGCGCTTAATCTTTCTGGCAGAGAGTATGAAGCGCAACGGCAGCTGGAAGACGCGCGTGCCGCCTATGCGGAAAGTTTGCAACTGAGCCGCCGCCTGCGCGAAGCGGTGGGCGATGCGCCGCAAACGCTGCGCGACCTATCCGTGTCGCTGAATAACGTGGGCGGGGTGGATAAGGAACTGGGGCGGCTGGAAGACGCGCGTGCCGCCTATGCGGAAAGTTTGCAACTGAGCCGCCGCCTG
>JAVHRN010000048.1:0-318 GCA_036171695.1 Gallionella sp. | reverse complement strand
GGATAAGGAACTGGGGCGGCTGGAAGACGCGCGTGCCGCCTATGCGGAAAGTTTGGCGATTTTCACCCATTTGGCAGAAACATTTCCAGATGTGCCGCAGTATCGAATAGATGTGCCTGTTGTGGAAAAACAAATTGCAGCTTTGGGAGCCGCCGCAGGATATCGAGCCTTGAAATAAATCGAATGCTTAATTTTGGAACGGACGAATATGAAATACATCTCCACCCGCGGCAACGCGCCCGCCAAGACTTTCACCGAAATCCTGCTGGGCGGTTTGGCACCCGATGGCGGGCTGTACTTGCCGGAAGAATATCCGCA
>JAVHRN010000047.1:0-2901 GCA_036171695.1 Gallionella sp. | reverse complement strand
GCAGCCTTCCGCGCTGCCGGTGGAAAATGGTCGACGTTCATTATCTGGGCCAAGAACACTTTCACTCTCGGACGCGCGGATTATCAGCGCCAGTACGAACCTATCTTGTACGGCTGGCGCGAAGGTGCTGACCACTTCTGGTGTGGTGCGCGTAACCAAGGTGACGTGTGGCAAATCAACAAACCTGCCAAGAACGATTTGCACCCGACCATGAAGCCGGTGGAGTTTGTGGAGCGCGCGATACTGAATTCAAGCAAGAGTCGCGACCTTGTGCTCGACCCGTTTGGCGGCTCAGGCACGACGATGATTGCTGCCGAGAAGTCAGGGCGCTATGCGCGACTCATTGAGATGGACCCAAAGTATGTCGATGTAATTGTGAAACGCTGGGAATCTTTTACAGGTGAGACAGCACTCTTGGCTGGGACGACCAATTCATTCGCAGCTGTTGCGTCAGAACGAAACAGCCAAATGATCAGTCATCCAGTCGTTTGAGGTCACGGTAGAAATTTTCATGTGGGCCGAAAGTGAGTAGCTTCAAGCTGTCCGCATCGAGAACTCGGTATGCCAACAGACACAATTGGTTCGACAAGCGAAACTTGTAAACACGCACACCAGCAAGGTCTCCGACCTTGGCTTCTCCAATTTCAGGATCGACACTAACGGCCCGCACTGCATCATCGAGTTCGGTCTTTTGTGGTCGATGTAATTTCTTGGTCGCCTTTACAAACGAAGGCGTAACGAGGATACGCATCAGTTGAATTCGTATTCGCCAATAACTTCTTCCTGATCTGCGATCAGGATGTCGCGAATCATGGCATACGGAAGGTCTGGATTCTCCTCGGCGATCTTGCCGATTTGTGACCAATACTCAATCTGTTTGGGGAGCGAACGATGTTGAATGATCGCGTAGCGCTTGGCCTGATCGACTAAATTATCTGAAAGCTTAACGTTGACTGACATGGCAACCTCCTAAATGAGGCACCAGTTTAATCCTTTATGGTCCATAAAGGAACCTTTGCGGGTAATAATTGTGCGCATTTTATGAGTTGGCACTGACGGGGTAAATGTCGCCGCTGGTGATGTCAGCCGCGTAAGTCACGTCGCTGAACTCGCAGGGGTCGTCAGCGATGGTGACACCGCCGATTGATTGAAGTGCCACCCCATACTTACGGGTGAGCTTCGTTAGCTCAGCCACAAAGGCATCGTAGTTGGCTTCGGTGTTTGGGTTGGTTCTGATGGCAACCATGTCGTTCTCCATTAATTTTTGTGACTCAAATCATTTCGTAACCGGCGCGTTCTAGGCGTTGCGCATCGGCAGGTGTGACCACCCAGTATTCGCCTTGCTCGCCGTTGTTGTCGCCCAACACAATCCAGTGGGGTTTAACGCAGCGGTCGGCGTAGCTGCTTGCCAGCTCTGGGTTGCGGAACACCGCGATGTGGCCTTTGACTAGGTTTTTGATTTGGGCGTTTAACATTTTGTTCTCCTTGGCTTGTGCGTTTCGACACCCGTATGAACGCTTCATTTGATTGTTATAGCAAGTCAATGATGCAACTTCCTGCATCATTTTTCGTTAAACCGCAACGCCCACATAGCGACCGTAGGCGCTGCCGGAAGGGTCGACAAATAAATTTTTCCGGTTCGGTGCGGTGACCATCACCACACTGCGAACCGAGTGATTGACGTAACCGCCCCGACCGTCCAGCCAAGCGTGGCCTCTGTACATATTCTTTGTAAAAAGATCGTACTCCGCGCTTGTCATTTCCTTGATAAGTTCGATTGCAATTGGGCTGCTTGATTCATATGGGTCAGTGTTTTTAAGTACCTCGTCAAGCTCAATTGGCTTGCGTACAAAGCGCACGCGCAGCTCAGTTTTGGCGTCGATTGGGGTGTTTTGGTTTGCTAGGCTGTCCATGTTTATCTCCTTGGTGGGTTTGGTTTCGACACCTGTATGAACGCTTCATTTGATGGCATTAGCAAGTCAATTCAATCATTTTTTTCAACTATTTTTCATAGCTAAAAGTGCGCTAAGCAACACGGTAAATCCGCTCGCTGTCAGCCTCTTTGCTTGAGGTAATTTCTAAACCCAGTTTCTTTTTGAAGGTTCCCGCAAAGGTGCCACGAACCGTATGTGACTGCCAGCCGGTCGCCTCGCAAATTTCTGCGATGGTCGTGCCCTCTGGGCGCCGGAGTAAAGCAATAACTTGAGCTTGCTTGCTGTTGGCGCGAGTGCGAATCGCTGGCGGTTGGATAAATTCAGAGGCCGGGGTCTGCTCACAAACGGCCTGAGCAATCGCAACCAGGTTATCGCTTAAAACCTCGTTGATTCTCTCTAGCGGCATACCGAAGTGCGTAGGCTGTGGCTCAGGTTCCGGCCGAGGCGCTCCCATCATTTCAAAGCCTGCATCGGTGAGTTGCCAAACGCTGGAGGCACCAGTAATTTTTACGCACTCGACCAGCCCGCGCTTCTCCAAGGCTTCGAGCACTTTGCTGCGCGCACCACCTTTTAGATTATCGGGAAACCACTCGATGATGCCGCCAGTGTGTTGGGCTGCATGGGTAAGAATAGCGTGTTGGCTAGGTGAAAGTTGGGTGGTCGTTGTCATGAGGTTCTCCTGTTGGTTGGTATTAAGCGGCAATTTCTGATTCGGTGGCTTTGGGCATTTGCAGGCCCGCTTCGCAGCCGGCCATGAAGGCAGCGTGTAAGGCTTCCTTGAGTCTCCACACCGCGACGTCGTGGAAATCCAAGCTGTCGCCGTGGCGTGTTTCAAGGGTTTCGATGTCCATGTGTTTTTGGGCAATCAAGGTCAGGATGCTGTCGAGGGTGTTGGCGTTGGCGTTCATTTTGTTCGTAAGCGCCCCATAAACCCCAATCTTGTTGGCTGATTTGAATTTCCGCATGC
>JAVHRN010000046.1:0-14381 GCA_036171695.1 Gallionella sp. | reverse complement strand
ACCGACAAACTCATGCGCAAGATATTGCCGAAATTGCAGCCACTGCGCTTAGCGTCCAGCAAACGAAACATTGCCCAAGTGAGCCACGCTGATTGTTGGCAAATGGGCTTGAGCAGATGTGTGCTGAAAATGTTGCCGCGTTCGCATCGCCAATTTTTAATCGCGCAGATCGTGCGGCACATAATTTGGTAGCAGCGAACCGACCAGCATGCCCATCAAACTGCATAGCAATCCGACCAGTTGAGGCGGCCAGTAAGTGTCGGGTTGGATAAATTCCATCAGCAACCAACTCGTCAATCCCAACACAATAGAAACGAGCGCGCCTTGGTTATTGGCACGTCGCCAATACAGCCCAAATGCCAGCGGTACGAACGCGCCGACCAGCGTAATTTTGTAGGCATTTTCGACCATTTTCATAATGCTGGTGTCGGCGTGCCACGCCGACCACAACACCATGCCGCCAAAGGCAATGACGATGATGCGCATGGTTTGCAGCATCTGTTTATCGCTCATATTTTTCAGCGCGAAATGTTTGAGGATGTTTTCGGTAAACATCACCGCAGGTGCTAACAACGTGGCGGAAGCGGTGCTCATAATTGCTGACAACAATGCGCCGAAAAACAGTACCTGCGCGATGACGGGGGTGTGATCCAAAATCAATGTCGGCAACACCATTTGCGTATCGCTCTGAATTAAATCACCGAACACTTTTGGGTCGATTAAGGTTGCGGCAAATGCCAAAAACATCGGCACAAAAGCGAATGCAAAATACAACACGCCACCCAGCACCGAACCCCGCAGAGCGGTCTTTTCATCCTTGGCCGAGGTCATGCGTTGGAACACATCTTGTTGTGGAATTGAACCCAGCATCATGGTCAGCCACGCGCCAATAAACGGTAGCCAAACTGCCACACCGCCGTGTGGAAAAAATTTCAATTTACCCGTGTCACTGGCTTGGTGCACCACATGCGCCACACCGCCGACTTGCCCGCTAATCAAATAAGCGATGAACAACATGCCCGCCATAATCACCGTCATTTGCACGAAGTCTAACAACGCCACCGACCACATCCCGCCGAACATGGTGTACGCCAACACAATAGCCATGCCGATGACCATGCCGGCTGGCTCAGACACCGCACCACCGCTGACGATGTTAAACACCAAGCCCAGAGCTACTACTTGCGCCGACACCCAGCCCAAATAGGACACCATGATGCAAATCGTCATTAGCAGTTCAACAGTGCGGCTGTAGCGTTGCCGATAATAATCACCGATGGTGAGCAGATTCATGCGGTACAACAGCGGCGCGAAAAACAACCCCGCGATAATCAAACACAAGCTCGCGCCAAACGGATCGGCGACCACCCCGCTCAAGCCGTCTTTAACAAAAGTCGCGGAAATTCCCAACACCGTTTCCGCGCCAAACCAAGTTGCAAACACCGTCGCCGTCACAATAGGCAAAGGCAAATTGCGCCCCGCCATGACGAAGTCACGCGCGTTGTGCACGCGTGTCGAAGCGTAAATACCAATGCCCACCGAGAGCAGTAAATATAAGGCGACGAACCAAATTAACATGATGTGTAAGCCGAAAAGTTAGGGGGCGAATCTTAGCAGGGGTGGAGATTTCGGCGAGGAGTAAGTTGAGCGGCAGATATAATCTAATCTGTTATCAAAGCGATGTATTGTTTAACCAAAACTCATGCACACACTCACCCAACTTCGCAGCGGCAAGCTGTCTGGCATCACTCGCCTCGATTTGTCCTGCGGGCTAACAGCATTCCCTGAAGAGATTTTTCAACTCGCGGACACGCTGGAGATACTCAATCTCTCGGCTAATCAGCTATCAGCGTTACCTGATGATTTACCGCGTTTGCATAAACTAAGGGTAATTTTTTGTTCGGACAATTTATTTACTGAGCTGCCCGAAGTATTGGGACGTTGCCCGCATTTGACGATGGTGGGCTTCAAGGCGAATCAGATAAAAAATTTTTCTGCCGCCGCTATTCCTGCGCAGTTGCGCTGGCTAATTTTGACCGACAACCAGTTGACCTCAGTACCGCCTGAATTGGGTCGCTGTACGCAGTTGCAAAAGTTAATGCTGGCGGGAAATCGTTTGCAAAGTCTGCCGCAAGAGTTGGCAGCGTGTCGTAATTTGCAACTGCTGCGCATCGCGGCGAATCGTTTTGCACGCCTCCCCGAATGGCTGTTATCCATGCCGAGCTTGGCTTGGCTGGCATGCGCAGGTAATCCGTTTAGTGACGCGCAACAAGATGCACATCTGGCGAAGCAAGATATTCCCTGCATCAATTGGCACGAACTGGCGTTGCAACAGCAGTTGGGCGAAGGCGCGTCGGGCGTGATTCATCAAGCGATTTGGCGAGGTGCGCAAGCGGTAGCGGTAAAGTTATTCAAAGGCGCGCTGACCAGCGATGGTCTGCCTGCGAGTGAAAAATCTGCCTGTCTGAGCGCGGGGACACACCCTAATGTGATTGCTGCGTGCGGCAAGCTAACCCAACATCCACAAGGCACAGCGGGGTTGGTGATGCCACTGATTAGCCACGCTTTTCAAACGCTCGCCGCGCCGCCCAGCTTGCAATCGTGTACGCGTGATGTGTATGCGGATGGACAAAAATTCGCGCGTTCGGTATTGCTAAATTTAGCGCACAGCATCGCCGCCGCTGTCGCACATTTGCACGCGCGCGGCATTTTGCATGGCGATTTATATGCACATAACATTTTGTACAACGCGCAAGGCGAGGCATTGTTAGGAGATTTTGGTGCAGCGAGTTTTATGGCGCACAACGCGCACGCTTTGCAGCAAATTGAGGTGCGGGCTTTTGGTTGCTTGCTGGAAGAATTATTGCAACGCTGCGATGGTCATTCGCTAGAAAATTTATGGGCTTTACAACGCCGCTGTGTCGCCGAACAGCTTACTACCCGCCCTTTATTCGACGAAATAGCGCGCAGCTTGAGTACATTAAAAAACGAGGTGGAAGATGAGTAGTGGCAAAAACTTAGACGGCATCACACTTGAAATGATGGTGACACAACTAGCCGAAAATATGGGCTGGGCTGCGCTAGGTGCGGCGATTCCAGTGCGCTGTTTTACGCATGACCCCAGCGTGAAATCTAGCCTGAAGTTTTTGCGCCGCACGCCGTGGGCGCGCGCGAAACTGGAACAGCTTTATCTGCAACAGCATTAACAATCAGTCCACAAAAAAACAGCCGAGCAAACATCCTCGGCTGTTTTTTTATTGCGACCACTTGCTAATGACTAGCCGCTATTACGCAAGCCTGTCGCAATCCCGTTAATGGTCAAGTGAATCGCGCGCTTGACCAACTCGTCTTGATCACCCGCGCGATGGCGCAGCAGCAGCGCAATTTGCAAGTGATTGAGCGGGTCGATGTACGGAGTGCGCGTCAACAAGCTGCGCGCAAAAGAAGGATTATCTTGCAGCAATTGAGTGCTGCCCGTGACCTTAAACAACATCGCGAGCGTGTCTTCATGCTCTTGGTTAATCGCCCCGAAGATGCGCGCACGCAAATCCAAATCTTTAACTAACTCTGAATAGCTTGCGGCAATCCCCATATCAGTTTTGGACAACACCATATCCATGTTGGAAATCAGGCCGTGAAAGAACGCCCAATTTTTATACATGGCTTGCAACTGCGCCAAGCCTGCGTCACCTTCTTTTGCGATGAACTGTTTCACCGCGCTACCAAAGCCTAACCAGCCTGGCAACAAGGTGCGATTTAAGCCCCAACTAAACACCCACGGAATCGCGCGCAGATCCTCGATTTTGTCGGAGGCTTTACGCGCCGAAGGACGACTGCCGATATTCAGTTCAGCAATTTCGCGGATCGGCGTAGCGGTGAAAAAATACTCAGTGAAGCCAGGCGTTTCATAGACCAACTGACGATACGCGGCGAACGCGTTGCGACTTAGCTCTTCCATGATGCGATGGAATTCTGGCATCGCACTATCGTCGCCATGCGCGTGTAACAGTGTCGCTTCCATCGTCGCGGCAATCATGGTTTCCAAATTACGACGACCAATTTCGGGATTGGAATACTTACTCGAAATCACTTCGCCTTGCTCGGTGATACGGATTTGTCCGTTCACGCTGCCAGGCGGTTGCGCCAAAATCGCATCATAGCTAGGACCACCACCGCGCCCCACCGTGCCGCCGCGACCATGGAATAAACGCAGCTCTACGCCATGTTTTTTGAACACTTCAACCAATACCAATTCAGCTTTGTAGAGCTCCCAATTCGCCGTCAAATAGCCGCCGTCTTTGTTGCTGTCGGAATAACCCAACATCACTTCTTGCGTGTCGCCGCGCGACTTCAGCAGCGCGCGGTAATACGGCAGGCTAAACAGCTCGTCCATAATCGGCCCGCAACTACGCAGATCTTCAATGGTTTCAAACAACGGAATAATGTTGACGTGCAAAGCGGGATTTTTGCCGCGTTCGAGCAAGCCAACTTGCTGCATCATCAACGCCAATTCGAGCATGTCGCTGACCGCATCGGTCTTGGAAATAATGTGATTGGGCAAAGCGGCGCGACCAAACCGCTGCTGCAAAGTCGCGGCGGTTTGCATGATATGCAATTCGCTTTGCGCGACTGCCGAATAGCTCGCGATGTCGCCCAACAGCAGCTTGTCCGCTTGCAACGCAGCTAACAACACCTTGCGTTTGGCAGCTTCGTCGAGCGCGTCATAGGCCGCACCTGTGCCCAATAATTCGCTCACGGTTTGCTGCAAAATCGCGCTGTGTTGGCGCATATCCAAAGGGGCTAAATGGAAGCCGAACACTTCCGCAGCACGGCGTAAATTCGCCAAACGCCCACGCGCCAAATACACCGCGCCATGCTTGAACAAGGACTCAATCAGCACATCCAAGTCGGCGATAAATTCTGCCGCTGTTGGATAGGGCGCGGCATTTTTATCCACGGGGGGCAGATGCGAAATTTCGTGACCTAATTTTTTAGCGGTTGCCGACAAACGCGAGTAAATCAAAATCAGCGCGCGGCGATAGGGTTCATCGTTGCGATTTTGCGATTTATCGGGCGAAGCATCAGACAGTTTGCGCAGCTCGTCGCTCACCTCCACCAAGCGGTCGGTCAAACTTAAACGACGACCCAGCAAATGCGTTTCACTCAAATAATGTTCCAGCACCACAGCAGAATGCTGTTGCACCGCATAGTCCATCACTTCATGGGTCACGAAAGGATTGCCATCGCGATCGCCGCCGATCCAACTACCCACGCGCAACAGCGGCGGCACTTTAAGGTCTTTATCAAAACGCGCTTCTAGTTGCTTTTCCAGCCCCGCATAAATTTTCGGAATTTCGCTCAAAAAAGTGTAGCGATAAAATTCCAAGCCATTTTTAATTTCATCTGCAACCGTCAATTTGGCGGTACGCAACATGCGCGTTTGCCACAAAATCAACACGAAGCGATGCAACGCTTCTTCGTTTTCCGCCAAGTCATCGGGGGTCATATCAACACGATCGCGATCAGACAGCAAACGCGAAATAATCAACTGACAATCCAAAATACTCTTGCGTTGCACTTCAGTCGGATGCGCCGTTAAGACTGGCGAAATCACCGCGCTATCGAGAAAACTTTGCAGCGTTTTTTGATCTAGTTTTTTAGCTTCAATGCGATCTAATGCCAGCGTTAGGCTGCCGTCTTTGTGCGCTGTGCCAGCCGTGAGATGAGCGCGATGACGGCGGTTGTGATGCAAGTCTTCGGCGATATTGGAGAGCTGCGAAAAGTAGCTAAAAGCGCGTACCACCACCAGCGTTTCGCTAGGCGACATCGCATCTAAAGTTTTATCTAACTCGACACGATCGCGCTCGTCTTGGGTCTTACGAAAACGCACCGCTGCACGGCGCACGTTCTCGATTAAGTCATACGAGGCTTGACCTTCCTGTTCACGCAGCGTCTCGCCCAAAATGCGACCGAGCAGTCGCACATCATCGCGCAGAGGCAAATCTTTACTGGAAATATCGCTGGTAGCGGCACTAAAATTCATTATGTTCTCGGCACAAAAGTGCGACGCACCCTATGCTAGAATGCGCCGCAAATTAATAAAGATAAATCAGGAAATGTTTATGAGTCAGGCTGCAAAAACCCCACCATCTCGCTTAGTGATTGCCTCGCGCGAAAGTGCGTTAGCCATGTGGCAAGCCCAACATATTCGAGACAGACTGCGCGCATTATATCCGCAAACCGAGGTCAGTATCTTAGGCATGACCACCCAAGGCGACCAAATTCTCGATGTCACGTTATCCAAAATTGGCGGCAAAGGTTTGTTCGTTAAAGAACTAGAAACCGCGCTAGAAGACGGTCGCGCCGATTTCGCCGTGCATTCACTCAAAGATGTGCCGATGAATTTGCCCGACGGTTTTGTGCTTGCCGCCATCGGCGAACGCGAAGATCCGCTCGATGCGTTCGTCTCGAATAATTTTGAAAATCTCGCCGCGTTACCTGCTGGCAGCGTGGTCGGCACTTCCAGCTTGCGACGCGAAAGTCAGTTGCGCGCGCGCTTCCCCCATCTCGACATTCAACCTTTGCGCGGCAACGTGCAAACACGTTTGCGCAAACTCGACGAAGGTCAATACGCCGCAATTATTTTGGCGGCAGCGGGACTCAAACGCTTAGGGTTGGGCGCACGCATCCGCAATGTGATTGCCAGTGAAGATAGTCTGCCCGCCGTCGGGCAAGGTGCATTAGGCATTGAATGTCGCGCTGACCGTGCCGATGTGATTGCCTGTTTGCAAGTTTTGCACCATGCCGATTCTGCTGCCTGCGTGTTGGCGGAACGCGCCATGAGCCGCGCGTTGGGCGGTAGTTGCCAAGTGCCATTGGGTGGCTTTGCACAAGTCAAAAATGGCCAGTTGTATATGCGCGGATTTGTCGCCAGCCCTGATGGTAGCGAAATGATGCGCGCGGAAGCGACTGGCGAATTAAGTCAGCCCGAAGTCGTGGGCAATCAAATTGCCAGTGCGTTACGCGCGCAAGGTGCGGACAAAATTCTTGCCGCACTCGCGCTGTAAAATCACCCTTAGCATGTCTAATGTAAGCCCCTCAAGCCCTGCAATCGCTTTGCCGTTGCAGGGCTTGAGTGTTTTAGTCACGCGCCCCAAAGCGCAAGCACAGTCGCTCGTGCAGCACATCAATCAGTTAGGTGGGCGGGCGATTTTGTTGCCTTTGCTAGCCATCTGCGCAGTCGCAGATTCCGCACGCTTGCAGCAGCAATTAGCGACACTTAGTCACTTTGATTTAGCTATTTTTATCAGTCCCAATGCAGTGCAATACGGGATGCAAGCGATTGCTGCGGCACACGCGAGCTTGCCGAAAAAAGTCGCCACGATAGGTGCGAGTAGTGCGCAAAGTTTGCGTGCATGCGGCGTGCCCAATGTGCTGGTACCCACCCTACAATCCGACAGCGAAGCCTTATTGGCGTTGCCCGAATTGAGCGACATGCAAGGGCGGCGCGTGATGATTTTGCGCGGCGATGGCGGACGTGAATTATTGGGCGATACGCTCAAAGCGCGCGGCGCAAGCGTTGAATATGCCAGTTGTTATCAGCGCAGCGCAGCACCGCTGAGCACGGCCGATTTGCTACGCGATTGGCCCGATGTCATCACCGTCACCAGCAGCGAAGCCTTGGTTTATTTACACGCACTGCGCGCAGAAAATTTGCCCCTGCTCGCCACACCGCTCTTCGTGCCGCACGCCCGCATCGCCAATTTAGCCCAGCAACAAGGCTGGCAAAACGTGCACCTAAGTGAAGCAGGAGATGCGGGCTTAATGGCCGCTTTAATAAATTGGCGCAAGTTGAAAGGAACAATATGAGTGAAATGCCTACTCCCCTAGCAACCCCGCCACGCTTGATGGATAGGCTGGCGCGCGCGACGTTGACGCAGCTCACCCTCGCGGTTTTGGTGGTGATTTTTATCGCGCAATGGTTGTTCGCGCAGCACGAACTCAATACCGTCAGCACTCAGGTTGCGGAAAAGCTCGCCGCGATGGATAGCGACAACCAAGTCAACAGCGTGTTACTGGAAAAAACCCAAGAAGATACGCGCGACCTCGCGGCAAAATTAGCTTTGCTGGAGGCGCGTTATGCCGAGTCGCAAGGACAGCGCGCCGCCTTGGAAGCCTTATACAACGAGCTGTCCAGCAGTCGTGATGAAACTGCTTTGGCAGAAGTTGAGCAATCTTTGTTAATCGCCAATCAACAATTACAACTCTCCGCCAACGTCAAAGCCGCGCTGATTGCCATGCAGACCGCCGATGCGCGTTTGCAGCGCATGAACCGCGCGAGTTTGCATGGCTTGCGGCAGGCAATTGCACGCGACATGGACAAGCTGCGCGCCCTGCCCAATGTGGACATCACAGGCATGAGTGTGCAACTAGATAATTTATTAGCCAGCGTGGACGACTTGCCATTGTGGTCAGAGCTGCACGAGTCAGCCATCGCAAGCAAGCCTGATGTCTCGGCAGCCAACGGCGGATATTGGCCAACTTTGTGGCATGAGATTTGGCAAGAGTTAGGTCAACTCATGCGCATCCAAAACACCCAACACGTCGAGCTACCGTTGCTGCCGCCTGAGCAAGAATTTTTCTTGCGTGAAAATCTCAAGCTACATTTTTTGTTAGCGCGGATGAATTTATTGGCGCGTGATGAAGTGGCGTTTAAGCGCGAAATCAAAGCGATGCAGCAATGGCTAAATGATTATTTTGCTGAGGCCGACGAAGACACGAAGCGCGTCGCTAAAGGCCTTAAACACCTTGCCACAGCCAGCCTTAACATCGAATTGCCCGACATCAACAACAGCCTCTCGCTGGTGCGCAACTATCGCGCCAGCCGCGACAAAGATGCGCGCAGCAGCACGGCAGAAGGGTTGAAGGTCAACGAATGAAATATGTCATTTGGATTGTGCTGATTTTTGCAGCGGCGGTGGCAATCAGCAGCGCGGCACACAACACAGGCTATGTGTTACTGGTTTATCCGCCCTATCGAATTGAGCTGTCGCTGAATTTTTTTGTGCTGCTGTTGCTGGTGTTTGCGTTTATCGCATACCACTTAACGCGCTTGATTTTAATGGTCGTCACGCTCCCCAAACATGCGCGCAGTTATCGCTTGCAACGCGCCGTTGATGCCGCGAAACCCAGCTCGGAGCAGCCACTATGAAACTCGCTACGCTCGCCTTTGTTGCGGTATGCACCAGTCAGTTTGCCTACGCTGATGGCGCGGTGCATAAATGCAAAGACCGCAACGGGCAGACCATTTATCAAGCCACGCCCTGTGCCAAAACCGACACAGCGGTATCGAGCTGGGCGCAAGCCGATGCTCCTGTGCCGTCTAGCGACGAACTGGCTCGCAACGCAAAGCTGGGGCTGATTTTGAAACAACAGCCGAATGGGCATTATTTTGTCGATGGCAGCATTAACGGTAAGCCGCTCACTTTTGTGGTTGATACTGGGGCGAGTGTGGTGTCGCTGCCGCGCGACATGGCGTATAGGGCGAACATGTCTTGCCTAGAACAAGTTTCGGTACAAACCGCCAACGGCACAGGGCGCAGCTGCACTGCGGTGGTCAAAAAACTCAAGCTCGGTCACCTACTCCTCGCCAATGTCCCCGCCATAATTGTGCCGAACCTCAGCCAGCCACTGCTCGGCATGAACGTGTTGCAAGCCTTCCGCATCGAGCAAGACGACGGCGAAATGCGCATCCTGCCAAAAAACTAATCATCACAAATTGTGCCCGTGCGGGCGCAATTTTTACGCCGAAGCCACAGTTTTACATTTAGTCAGGCAGTGCTTTGCGGTAAGCTACGCGCCTTTTTGAATCTCTAGAGAACCCCCGAACATGGCACAAGGTCAATATGTAATGTCGATGCTCCGCGTGAGCAAAATCGTCCCGCCCAAACGTCAAATTATCAAAGATATTTCTTTAAGTTTTTTCCCTGGCGCAAAAATTGGTCTGCTCGGCCTAAACGGTTCGGGTAAGTCCACCGTGCTGCGCATCATGGCAAACGTCGATAAAGAATACGACGGCGAAGTGCAACATTTGCCGAATATGAAAATCGGTTATTTGGAACAAGAGCCCAAGCTCGACCCTAGCAAAACCGTGCGTCAAGAAGTGGAATCCGCGCTGGGCGAGGTGATGCAAGCGCAACAAAAACTCGACGAAGTGTATGCCGCGTATGCCGAGGAAGATGCCGACTTCGACGCGCTCGCTGCCGAACAGGCGCGCTTGGAAAACATCATCGCAGCCTCAGGTTCGGATGCCGAACATCAAATGGAAATCGCCGCCGACGCGCTGCGTCTGCCTGATTGGGACGCGCAGATTAAAAATTTATCAGGCGGTGAAAAACGCCGCGTTGCCTTGTGCAAATTGTTGTTGGAAAAACCCGACATGTTGCTGCTCGATGAGCCGACCAACCATCTGGATGCCGAGTCGGTCGAATGGCTGGAACAATTCCTGGTGCGCTTCCCCGGCACCGTGGTGGCGGTGACGCATGATCGCTATTTCCTCGACAACGCCGCCGAATGGATTTTGGAATTAGACCGTGGTCACGGCATTCCGTGGAAGGGCAATTACTCCAGCTGGCTAGATCAAAAAGGCGCGCGTTTAGCGCAAGAAAATAAACAAGTCGATGCGCATCAAAAAGCGATGAAGCAAGAGTTGGAATGGGTGCGCCAAAATCCTAAAGGTCGTCAAGCCAAATCCAAGGCGCGTATCGCGCGTTTTGAAGAATTGAATTCGCAAGAACATCAGGCGCGCAATGAAACGCAGGAGATTTTTATTCCTGTCGGCGAACGTCTGGGCAACGAAGTCATCGAGTTTGAAAACGTCAGCAAAGCCTATGGCGAACGTCTGCTGATCGACAACCTCAGCTTCAAAATTCCAGCGGGCGCAATTGTCGGCATCATTGGCCCGAACGGCGCGGGTAAATCCACACTGTTCCGCATGATTACTGGCAAAGAACAGCCCGACACTGGCACGGTAAAAATCGGGCAGACCGTCAAAATCGCCCACGTCGATCAAGCACGCGATTCACTCGACAACAGCAAAACCGTGTTTGAAGCGGTGTCTGGCGGCAACGAAATTTTGACCGTGGGCAAATACGAAACCCCCGCGCGCGCCTACATCGGCCGCTTCAATTTCAAAGGCGCGGATCAAGGCAAAATTGTCGGGCAACTATCCGGCGGTGAACGCGGTCGTCTGCACTTGGCGCAAACCCTGATCTCCGGCGGCAACGTGCTCATGCTGGATGAACCGACCAACGATTTGGACGTGGAAACTCTACGTGCCTTGGAAGATGCCTTGCTAGAGTTCGCTGGCTGCGTCGCCGTCATCTCGCATGATCGCTGGTTCCTCGACCGCATCGCCACCCATATCTTGGCGTGCGAAGGCGATTCAAAATGGGTATTCTTTGATGGCAACTATCAAGAATACGAAGCGGATAAAAAGAAGCGTCTAGGTGAAGAAGGCGCGAAACCAAAACGGATACGTTATAAGCCGATTAGCCGGTAGGTTTAGCAAAATCTTCTAATTAGCCACTACCAAATCACATAGGAACAGTCATGAAACACTTCGGTGAAATTCTCTCAACACTAGGCGCATCATCAGTCCAACTTATCAAAGAGGAACAAAATTGGGATTATTGGAAAGCTGAATTTAGCACCCCCGTACAAATCGTTGTTGGCTACTATCTCTACCTTAAACACGACTGCCCTAAAAGTGAATCCACTCACCTCAATGTGCAACAGTGGCGACTGGATTCTTCCAATAAAGGTTACGAGGTTGTTGTAACACCAAGAAGCGATTTAGCTAAAAATTTAGAAGCAACAAAAAAAGCATTTAAGGGCAACTCAGTAAAAACAACAAAGCAGCTGCTAATAGATAGCTTTATTAAAGGCTTGGATTGGAAGCCTCTTGGCGAAGAAGAATATTTCATTGATCCATCAATTCAACTTTCATCGGGGGATGTCGCTAGTGTTGGCGCAAAATCCTTTCTAACCAAATGGTTCTTGGACACAGGAAAACCTGCCAACACACCACCCATGGCAGTATTAACGGCTAATGGTGGCGTAGGTAAAACAACGCTTTCAAGAATATTATGTAGTGAGCTTCGCAAAGAAGATCCTTCAGTTATCCCCTTACTTATCGAATCAGATCAATGGCGCGGACTTCTACAGGGGAGCTTTACTCTTGATGCCGTCTGGGATATGGCACTCACAAGACGCTTCGAAAATGCAACTCGACTGCTTGCAAATAAAACCGCCCTGCAAGTTCTACTCAGAGAAGGATTGTTTGTTGTTGTTTTTGACGGATTTGATGAGTTATGCATCAATCCGGCCTCCCCCTATTCCGCCAAGGATTTGATTACCGAACTTCGAGACTTACTGACCCCAGAAGATACAACATGCGAAGCTCGAGTTCTCCTAACAACTAGGGAGACTTATTGGTCGACAATAGTCGACCAAATTGATTTAACTCAACTCAGCGTTTTCAAACTCAAAGAATTCGATAACGACCAAAAGAAAAAATATTTCGATAGTCGCCTCAAAATCCAAGAAAAGCGAGATTTGGCATTGCGCATTTCAAAACAAATAAGTGGTGCCGTCTACGACGGACTTCAGGTCGAACAACAAAATCAAAACCGACTTTCAGGCGTTCCTTTTATTCTCGATTTAATTGCCCGTGACGTAGAAGAGGACGATGACGTTAATCCATATATTGCGGATTCTCTTGGCACTCTCCTTGAAGGTATATGTAGGAGAGAAAATAGAAGGCAGACACTTGGCTTAGATCCAAGTGTACAAATAAATATTTTTGAGGAAATTTTTAGGGAACACCCTGACGGCTTCACTTTAGAAGACTTGAACCTATACCTCCAAGTAATTGGGCTCGTAACCGATCCTAGTGTTGTCAAAAGATTTACTAACCATGTGTTATTGATTCAGGGTGAAAATAATAAATATAGCCCTCGTTATGAAGTTCTACGCGTTTACTTTCTGGCTCGTTTCCTTGCACACGGCCTGATTGAATCGATCTCAAACAAGAGCACGCAACGTAATAAAATCGCCAAAGAGTTAGCAAAACACTCAACTGGAAAAACCCAATTAATGGATTGGCTGGTAGAGCAACTAAACAGCCAAAATGAAAATCAATTACGTTTTGCGTTTTCACATGCACTAGAAATAACTCGTGACAAAGAAAACATTGAAGTAAGGAAATTATCTGAGATGGCAATCTGCCACCTTGCTTGCAGATTTATTGAAGAAAATGACAAAAATCTGCGTGCCGATAAACTTCTTAATCTTTTATCTGGATCTACTAACACCGAGATAATCTCATTTAGAGAAACTATTTTTTCTGGTGTCTTAAGGGCTTTTGATTTTAGGGACTTAGAATTTATATCATGTACCTTTATTGATGTTGAGTTCAAAAATTGTATATTTGACAGTAAATCGGTATTCACTAGCTGCACTTTTGAAGGCAGTCTCGATTTCCACAACTGTTCCGGCGAAAAAAATATCACTGTTTCAAAAGATACTTCAATGACACGCGAAGCTGAATATGCTCTCTCTGAAATTTGTAATTCAGGAAGTAGGCGTGAACTTCGAGCATCCTTTGCGGAGGACGTCTTAATTAGAGCTCTTCGCCGATTCAGAAGTGATTATGGTTTTAAAGATATTCAATACAGACACAGAAAAAGTGGGTTTAAGCCTGGCAATCCATACAATGACAGAATCTGGGAATTATTAGAAACTTTTAAAATTCTAGAGCGACACAGAATATCCAATGTTGATGAAGGTGGGCTACATATTGCCGAAGACAAAGATTTAAGGCGCGACATTGTTTCCCTCCTAGATAACGGCGTTATCGGAAGTACTTTACGTGATGCAGTTGAAAATCTAATTTCATAAGAACTTGCGGACAGACCACGATTCTCTGACGGTGGTGTCTGCAAGTTAAAGGGGCATCTTCGTATTAGCCTTTACTCATCGCCCGAAAGGGCGATGTTCATTTTCAGATGCACTAGAAACTTCCCAAAAATATCAATGCCGCTCGCCTACTGTCAGCGGAAATAGGGTCAGACTCGAATTAACTGCGTGTTGGATTAGAAGGAGTTCATGAACACCTCGGCACACTCCAAACGCATCGTCATCATCGCCGGGCCGAACGGCGCGGGAAAGACAACTTTTGCGCGTGAGTTTTTGCCGAACGAAGCGAACCGCCCTGTTTTTGTAAACGCTGATTTGATTGCAGCAGGGCTTTTACCTTTTGTACCTGTATAGTGGACCCCTCAGTCAAGACAATAATGCATCGAGTTTAAGAGGGTCGCCTT
>JAVHRN010000045.1:0-2943 GCA_036171695.1 Gallionella sp. | reverse complement strand
AATATTGGCCGATGGCCTGCGCTGGAAATTTAGGTGGTTTCTGGATGAGAACTAATTAAATAGCTTGTCGAAACTGGAATCCCAAACAAGCTGAACGCCAAGTTCCGGTTATGGCACACAGCCGCTTAGCGGTTCCGATGATACACCGCCTGAAACCTGCTCTTGAAAATTTTTCTCGGTTCGAAATTTAGCTTGCCTGATTGCTGACGGTCACGACGGGCTGTTGACGAGACAGAGCGGATAGACGATTTTTCCAGAAGCCGACTTTCAACACTCAAGCCGTCGACGCACGTAGTTTTTGACTATTGTGTTACATCCATATCGCTTGATTTACTACCGCTCGGATTCTTTCTATGGTCTTTTCACCGATACCCTCAATATTATCTAGCTCATCATCGGTCGCATCAGCGACGGCTCCAATAGTCAAATAATTGGCATTTTTAAGTTGCTCCATTTTTCCGTCCGTCAGGCCATATGGATAGGCATTAGACTTCGCGAGAGAATCAACCGGCAAATTGAAAACAGATAAATCCGCATCCTCAGCAATATCTGGGAGTTGTGATTTGATAACGTTGCTGTTCAAATGGATCTCAGAGAAATCCATATTTTTCTCCTGCCAATTCTCAAATAGATCAGAAGTTAACTTAGCCTGCTTCCACTCTTCAAGCGTAGTCGCAAGATTGAGGCAGTACCTCGGCCCCCTGCCGCCCGATTTCATTGCGCGTGACGCTTCTCGGCGAGAAATAAATCCCACATATTCGAGTATTTCAAATAGCTTTGACAACCTTTGCACTATGTCGCGATGAATGATAACGCTAGTCGAGCCACTGTTTGCAGCATGTTGAAAAATCGCTTCAGCAATTTCTTTGCATGGTTCAACAAGTGGTTCATAAGGCCCAAGTTTTGGCGCGACCTCTTCGAGCAAAGGCCAGTAATAATCAGAAGCAAGCCGAAGCAATACCTTCGTAAGCTCAGGAAGACCAAACTTAGATTCCTCACCTAGCCAGTTACACGCGAACACGAATGCCCGCATGTTACCAACGACAGTCCTTCCAAGGAACGCCGCGACGGCCACCTTGGGGAGTGTCTTTGATTTTGCGAGTTTTTCGCTCAATATCGGAAATCTAGCATTAAGAACTGAGTCAAAAAAACCGGCAAACTCCAAAGATCGTTCATCGCGAGCCACATCAATTACAGTTGCATCATTAAAGACATCAAATCTGGTGCCGAACTTGGTGACACCAGGATAAATGGCAGCCTTGCATGAAATAAAACTGCTTGAAATCATGCGAAAAATCTCGAAAAATTCTGTTAGTGCACGTTCTCGCCCGATGTGTGCAGCATCATCAAAAATTAAAACGATCCTTTTTTTCATTTGAACAGAAAGGATGAACAGCTGTTCCCGGATTTGCCCTGCATCAGGATGATGTCCAAAAGTAATCTGGTCATATCCAAATTGACTAAGTTTTGAGTTAACTGCTTTTAAGAGACGCGTACAAAATATTATTTCGTAATCATTCCCTGTGCTTCGCAATAAAGGTAGATATCGTAATGAAAGATATACGCTGAATACGGTGTTGCTCTCAGAAATTAAACGATCAGCTTCGATCAAAAGGGCGCTTTTCCCGCTGCCACGTCCGCCGCGAAGTAACACGGGACCGTGCGCTACTAGACTCCGGATTATTTTATTCTCGAACGCTGAGAAGGTATGAATTTTTCCGAAGCTCTCCGAATCACAATCCTCGGCGGCCAATACGAGAGAGTTTTGTTCGTCTTGGTTATGTATAGTCATCGCTCTAGGCTTTCTTCCACGTTGAGCAACAATTCTGCTGCTGTTTTTGGTTCAATTCTTGTGTAAACGGAATCCATGTAGTTTGACAAATAGCCCAGCTGAGACACGAGCTTAACGGCATCCAACATATGCACAACAACTGTTTCTGGATCAAGCAAAACAGTTTCATCCACAACAAATTCGAGATGAACTCCTTTGGACAATGCCGAGTAACATCCCTGAGCTTTTCCACGAAAAACCCCCAAGACCGATGTGGCGACGGTTCCGTTAGAATTTACTAGTGGACTCTGCTTTTCAATCGGAGTGGATTCTGCCTGAACTTTTTTCGCGCCTGCAAGCTTGGCTTCTGCCTCTTGCAACTTTTGTTCATAAAGGCTACTCAGTTCCTCAATCCAAAAACCTTTGCTTCTATCGGATACATCTTGGGAAAAACTTTCAATCGCCTTTGTCCAATAGACCTCAGCGAGATGACCACCTAGCAGTGCTCTAACAAATTTGTCTGGATCGGCTTCGTTGCTCCATACGGCATTGGCCGCTTTTTCTGGAATAATGTCTCCACTCCAAGCAATTGAAGCTGGATGACGTTCATGGGCTCTATACCCAACACCAGCGCGTTGTTGATACTCTTGAAGAATCAGGAATCTTGCAGGGTCCATTCTTGCCAATATCGCAGATGATGCTGACTCGAGTAACTTACGAGCTACAAAGCTGCCATACATTGACTTTTCATCGTCCGAACCATTTTTGGCAATTGATTGAGTCTTCTCACCATATCGATCAATGACATCACCCAGAATTGAAAGCACTCGATTTAGTTGCCCTGAGGAGTTCATTTCGCCGCAGCAAAGCTGGCGTAGAGGTTTCATCTGCCAATTGTCTTTCAGAATATTGATTTATTGTACGCGTAGGTAATGTTAATCGAATTTTGATATCTGCGTACTGATCTTGAGTATTACGAGTTGGCTTACTCTCCAAATTTAGCTTTTTCACGTGGGTGGCTTTTTTGAGCCTTGAGTATCCGGAATTGGCACGAACCACCGATTCGCACCTTATGATGCGCCCCCTGAAAGCCGCGGTTCGTACAGCCCTGCTTTAGGCCTTGTTGGCGGCGATTTGCTGGAACAGTTCCAGTCGGCGGGCGTTGATTTTTC
>JAVHRN010000044.1:0-59553 GCA_036171695.1 Gallionella sp. | reverse complement strand
CGTTAGAGCTGCGGTAATCACGATGGACAATCATGTTAATGACGATTTCGCGCATAGCCTCCATGGGGTAGTCCCAGCGTTCCTCGCGGCGTGGTTTGCCTGTGATGATGTAGGCTTTGTTGGTGTGCTTGACGATGTAACCCATGATGCGCTCGACTTGTTCGATAAGCGTATCGCGGCTGGTGATGCTGTCTTTGATGATGGTTTCACTGGCAAAACGCCCTGCTTCAATGGTGCTCAAAAACACGTCGTTCTTTGAGAAGAGCAAATGACACGCAAAAGTAGGGCGACCTTGTTTGATGAGCTCGAACTTTTCAAGCACGGCATCGACACTGTCCTTTACGCCTACGGCATCAGCAAAGGCCAGCACTTTACGTTCGGAAATAGAGTCAAGCGAGTGTTCAGGATCTGGGTAGTAGTCCCAACTGGAATTGATCAATTTGATGTGCGCATCGGAGATCTCTGTGGCACTCATCTGATGGCTGGCATTGCCCAATCGCTTGAAATCCCGACCCTTGCACGCAACTGGTTTAACTGGGTATTCACCCACGCTCACGATGACCACAGTTTTACCGTCCACTGCGATTAGATCGAAATCTGGAATGACGCTGGGACGGGTGATCTGTTTGCATTGGTTGACCCAGTTTTGGATCGTTTCGGTTTGAATGACTTGCCCCACAATTGCGTCGGAATCACTGACGCCAATTAATATCGAGCCGCCCTGGCTATTGGCGAAGGCAGTCAATGACTCGATGACTTCTTTCTGAAAACTGCTCTTGAATTCCAAGCATAGACCCTCGCCCTGCACGACTGCATCCCATACTAAATGGGATGCGTCACTGGCAGAGAGGCCGCGTAGATTCAAAGGGGACAGAGTAGCCATGAGGCGCTTTATTTTCAGGCAGATTGATTGCCAAGTGCGCTATTGGATAGCGTGCTGATGGCGCGGTGTTCCAGCTCTTTTAGCACCTGTGCGACACACATTTGCAGCTCTTCTTTACCACTATTGATGGTCAGCTCTGGCTTATTGGGCGCTTCATAGGGCGAGGAGATGCCTGTAAAGTCGCTAATCTGGCCCGCGCGCGCTTTTTTGTACAAGCCTTTTACGTCGCGGGTCTCGCATACTTCGATAGAGCTGTCGCAATAGACCTCGATGAATTCGCCGTGCGCCACCATGCCACGCACACGCTCGCGGTCGGCACGGAACGGTGAGATGAAGGCGGTGAGTACGATCACGCCCGCTTCCATGAAGAGCTTGGCTACTTCGCCGACGCGACGGATGTTTTCGATGCGATCGTCCGAGGAGAAGTCTAAGTCGCCACACAGGCCGTGACGCACGTTGTCGCCATCCAGCACGAAGGTGCGACAGCCGCTTTGATGCAGCGCTTCTTCTACTGCGTGGGCGAGTGTCGATTTGCCCGCGCCAGATAAACCGGTGAACCAGATGATGGCGCCACGGTGATTGTTCTGTACCTCGCGGCGTGTGCGGGTGACGGTGGCGTTATGCCAGACGACGTTCGATGATGCAGGTGGGGTGGTCATGCGAAACTCCTCTAAGCAGCTGCGCGCATCAAGCGCGTATCGGTGTTGGATAAAACAAAAAACTCTGGATTGAGTAAGTTTTTTTTGTTGTACGTTAATGCAGAACCATCAGTACGACAGACTTTACCACCAGCGGCGTTGACGACGGCATGTGCCGCTGCGGTGTCCCATTCCATAGTTGGGCCTAAGCGTGGGTAAAAGTGTGCCACACCTTCCGCCACCAAGCACAGCTTGAGCGAGCTGCCCATGCTGACGCACTCTACTTTGCCTAATTTTTGTAACAAAGCGGCGGTACGTTCGTCGCTATGCGAGCGGCTGGCAACCACTTTGATGTTTTCATTTTCAGCGGCGACGACGGCGCGTATCGCTTGTGCTACATTCGTGCCGCGCTGTACAAATGCGCCCTCACCTACGCTGCCGTAATAGCAAACATCCAGCACGGGCGCATACACCACCCCCATGATTGGCGCGCCGTTTTCAATCAGGGCGATGTTGACGGTGAATTCGCCATTGCGCTTGATAAATTCTTTTGTACCATCAAGCGGATCAACCAACCAATAGCGCGTCCACGCAGCACGTTGCGAGTATTCAATATCGGCAGCTTCTTCAGACAAAACAGGATAAATCGGCAAGACGCGCCCCAGCTCCTGCACAATCAAACGGTGCGCAGCGAGATCTGCCAAAGTTAAGGGTGAAGCATCCGACTTGTTGG
Organism: Gallionella sp.; assembly: GCA_036171695.1. GTDB lineage: Bacteria > Pseudomonadota > Gammaproteobacteria > Burkholderiales > Gallionellaceae > Gallionella. Next base: position 57,299 of record JAVHRN010000044.1, on the reverse strand, counting down.
TGACACCTAAATCGTCACTGTGATAAACCGACAAAATTGCAGCACCCGCTTGGCGCGCAATGCCTATTATTTGCTGAACGAGCAAATCTGACACATTTATATGATTTTGCTTATTCATTGCGCGACTCTCCACCACTTTGTTTGTAGTTACCATATTTATAGCCATAGCCATAGCCATAGCCATAGCCATAGCTGCTCAGCATACGTTTAAGTTGACCGTTGAACAGCACACCTTTCACACTAATGCGCGCTTGAGCCAAGCGTTGCTGCGATGCTTGAATATCCGCAAGAGTAGAAAGATTGTCACGCACCACCAAGAAGGTCGTACCCACATGCGGAGCTATCACAGAGACATCGGAGACCAGTAAAACTGGCGGCGCATCTATCATCACCACATCGTAACGCTCACTCACCTCATCCAACATTTGCGCTAAGCGTCCACTTAAAAACAGCGCGCTAGGATTAGATACCCGCGCACCAATTGTCATCAAATCTAAATTAGGCAGTACTTGGCTATGGATCACTTCATTCAGAGTTTTATCTGCCGCCAACACTTCACTCACACCGCCATTGCGCGATACACCAAAATATTGGTTGAGATGGCCTTTGTGCAAATCTATATCTAGCAACAATACCCGCTTGCCCGCCTGCGCCAAAATAGCCGCCATATTGGCAGCAATAAACGACTTCCCAAGACCTGGTGAAGCCCCTGTAATCATGATGCGATTGTTACTTGCATCGAGCATGGCGAACTGCAAAGCCACGCGAAAACTGCGCAAACTTTCAATCGCTAAATCGTCTGGGTGGGATTGCGCCAGAACAAACACACCCGCTTGTTTATCCTTAATTTTTTTAGCAAAAATTTCTTGCTGCGCGCTTTCTAAAATCGTAGCGTATACAGGTAGCCCTGTCGCCTCTTCAATCACTTTCGGATCATCAATGCCGCCTTGTAAGGCTTTACGAATAAAGACCACTACCACACCCAAAAACAACCCCATAAAAATCGACAACACAACAATCAGGCCGCGCTTAGGCTTAATCGAGGCTTCAGGCACAACAGCCAAATCAATCATGCGCGCCGTACCAACTTTGCTAGCTTTAAGTAAATTAAGCTGTTGCGCACTGTTGAGCAAAGAAGTGTAGAGCTCGGTATTCACCTTAACGTCACGCTCCAAGCTCAACATGTCTTGCTGCAAACCAGGCAAACGCTTCACCTGATCTTGCAAAATCAGCTTTTTATTACTCAACACGCGCATTTGCCCATCAATAATCACAACACTCGGATGCTGCTCGGTATAGCGCACCAGTAATTCATCGCGTTTTTGTTGTAATTCGACTAACTTAACCTCGATGCCGACCGATTGATCGAGCAGCCCCTTGCCTTCTGCACCAATATCAATCGTGCCACGCGTATCGCGCAAATGGTTGTATCGATTTTCCGCTGCATCTAAGGCTTGCTTAATTTTAGGTAACTCTTTATCCAGAAAGTCCAATGTCTTTTGCGCCTCTTCCGATTTGCGATAAACATTCTGACGAATATATTCAGTACCAAGTTCATTCAAAATCTGGGTAGCGAGTACAGGATTTGAACCCTCTAGATGAATACCAATCACCCCAGACTGCTTACCTTGTTCGGCAATCATCAAGCTATCTTGCAACGTCTCGATACTTTTTAAACGTGAGCCATGCACGAGCTCAAAACTCGCACCCGCTTTACCGTGCAATGCCTTGACTAAGAGCTCAATATCGCCGTGCTCGGTATGCTCGGTTGCTAGCACCCCCACTTTACCAGCGAGCACAATGTCGTATTCGGGCAGCGTGAGCTGATAGCCACCCGCATCTTCTGCAACTAAAGTAAACGGTAGGTCTTGCAACAGGGAGGGAATATGGAACTCCGCGACCTCAATATCTTCATTACCCGACACTCGTCCCAGTAATGGCGAAGACAAGCTATGACTGCGTTGCGCCAGCCATCTACCAAACAACGGCAAATAACGCGGCTGAGCCGAGATATGCAAGCCTAAATTATCCACCGCCTTGGCAACCACCATGCGCGAACGCAAAATTTCGATTTCGGCTGAAGCCGCTGTTTTGGTGTCAAACATTGAACTCACATCACCTAACATACTCTTTGCTGAGGTGGGACTATCTTCAATCTGCACCGATAAATCTGCCTCATATATAGGTGTTGCCAAGATTGCATAGCCTATGCCCAGCAGCATTACCGTCGCAGCAATGGCGACAACTAATTTGCGCTCTAAAAAAAGCGTGTCAATTAATGCGCCAAAATTAATTTGTTCTTCACTATCGCCGCGATAATTTGGTGTGGCAACTGTATTCATATTTAAGACCTTTAACTAATGGAACGAATACGTTTAACCCAAGCATCACAGCCTTGAGCAATCAATTCATACGAGGCACGAAATGCCGCCTCATCTTTACAGTAAGGGTCGGCAATATCTTGCTGCAATGACTGAGCTAAACGAAACACCTTGCCGCGTGCGAATGGATACAGTCGCGCAATCTGTTCTTTTTGCTGCGTATCCATCACCAAAATCAAATCATTTTCACGCGCTTGCGACTCGGTCAACATACGCGCACGATGCGCCGCAATATCTAAACCCACTTCCGTCATAATTTTTAACGAACAAGGATCTGCACCGCACCCGACCATGGCGGCCAAACCCGCTGAAGCAACCTGAATACCTGGCAAAGATTGCTTTAAGCGCGCTTCAGCCATAGGGCTACGGCAAATATTGCCGATACACACTACTAAGATTTTTTTGATCATTTGAATCCACGGTTGATATAAGTAACTTCTTGCGAGAGCGGCAAAATCAAACCCAACACTCGATTAAAGCGCACCATCGCGGCCGCATCTACGTACACCACATCTTTAGCATGTAACTCAAAATTTTCTGCCAAGGCAAACATCACCGGTGAGTGCCCGTCTAAGTGATACACCAAAGGCTGCTTATCATTGGCATTACGCACCACATAAATCTCATTGCCATCACCCGACAATGGATTAACACCACCCGCCTCACCCAACGCTGCATTCAATGACATGCGCCCATTGGCCATCACTAACGCGCCCGGCTTATTCACTTCACCCAACACAAACACTTTATTTTCATCGCGTGCCGCCACTCGCACCAAATCGCCATTGCGCAGCAAAATTTTGCTCGGATTGATGCTGTTACGCGCCATTTGCGGCAAATTAACTGAATACGTTTTGCCGTTACGAGTAATCACCACGCGACTTTGATCACCTAAGTTAGTCACGCCCCCCGCTTTCCCCAACACATAAGGCAAGGTGGTTGGCAAGTCATCAATTGCTACCATCCCCGCCACCTTAACTTCACCATCCACATAAACTTGTTGACTGCGGTAAGTTGCGACACGCAAAGTAACCTCAGGCTTTTTAATAAATTTAGCGAGTTGCTCAACCAGTTGGTTTTTAGCCTCCAACTCAGTCAAGCCTGCCACGTTAATATCGCCCGCGTAAGGAAACTGTATTTTTCCTTCCGCACTCACCGAATATCCTTGTGGCAAGACACCTGCCGCTGCGCCCGTCATTGAGCTAATGGGCATGATAAGTTCTGGATGATCCCAAACGGTAATGGTTAAATAGTCACCCGCACCTATCCGATAGTTCTCTGCGCTGACAAAGAACTCGCTTAAATCGGCTTGAGGCAAATTTTGCTGGGCTAGCGTTTCTTCCTGAATGAGCTGTGCTGAGATTTTCTTGAATACTGGCTTAATTTCGTCAGCGGGCTGCGTCGCCGTTTCTACCTCGGCATGGTGATCAAAATACATACCAGGTGCTAGCGCACAGCCCGACAACAACACAGCCATGCTTAGCAACGCCAACCGAAATTTCGACAAAGAACGTAGTGAAAGAGACATATTTTTTAGATAATTATAAATAATGCTGCCGTAACCAACTAGACAAGCTAAATGCTAATTTTATCAGATTGCCAAACATATTGGGGGGCGCTCTAATTTGACAGGGCGCTCTAATTTGCCCGTATGGCCGCAACTGTTTGGTGATTAAATCGGGGCGGTGTTAAAATCCGCGCCGCAATTTTTTCGTATCCCACCATGTCCTCTCCCGCCTTTGTCCATCTGCGTTTGCACAGCGAATACTCCATTAGCGATGGCATGGTACGCATCGACGAGGCGGTTGCAGCGGCGCGTGCGGATGGGATGCCCGCCCTAGCTTTAACCGATTTGAGCAACACCTTCGGGCTGATTAAATTTTACAAAGCGGCGCGCAGCAAAGGTTTGAAGCCCGTGATCGGCTGCGATGTATTCATCACTAACGACACCGACCGCGATCGTCCGCAACGCTTGCTGCTGCTATGTCAGTCCAATGCGGGCTATTTGCGGTTGTGCCGTTTGCTGGCGCGCGCCTATCTAGAAAATCAATATCGCAACCGCGCCGAGCTACGTCGTGAATGGTTTTTGCAAGAAGGCACGGATGATTTAATTGCCTTGTCGGGCGCGCATCTGGGCGATGTCGGCAACGCTTTGTTGGCAGGCAATACGAGTTTGGCGCAGCAGCACGCGCAGGACTGGGCGAGCTTATTTCCACAACGCTATTACCTAGAAATTCAACGCGTCGGGCACGCCGATGAAGAGCCGTATATCGCGGCGGCCTTAGACTTGGCGGGCAAACTAGATTTGCCTGTGGTCGCGACGCATCCCGTGCAGTTTTTAAGTGGCGCAGATTTTAAGGCGCACGAAGCGCGCGTATGCATCGCTGAAGGCTATGTGTTGAACGACAAACGTCGCGTCAAAGCCTTTACCGAGCAGCAGTATTTCAAAACCCAAGCCGAGATGGCGAGCCTGTTTGCCGATGTCCCCGAAGCCTTGCAAAACAGCGTGGAAATTGCGCGCCGCTGCAATTTGTCACTGAACTTGGGCAAGCCCTGTTTGCCTGATTTTCCAACGCCAAACGGCATCGGCTTGGACGATTTTATGCGCAGCGAGGCACAGCTCGGTTTGCAGCAGCGCATGGAATTTCTCTATCCCGATGCTGAGCTGCGCGCCGCCAAATTCCCTGAATATCAAGCGCGTTTAGATTTTGAAATCGCCACCATTATCAAGATGGGCTTCCCTGGTTACTTTTTGATTGTGGCGGACTTTATTCGCTGGGCAAAAGGCAATGGCGTGCCCGTAGGTCCTGGGCGCGGTTCGGGTGCGGGCTCGCTGGTCGCCTATTCATTGGCCATTACCGATCTTGATCCGCTCAAATACGAATTGCTGTTCGAGCGATTTTTGAATCCTGAACGCGTCTCGATGCCCGACTTTGACGTGGATTTTTGTCCCGAAGGACGCGATCGCGTGATTGATTACGTCAAGCAAAAATACGGCGCGCAGTGCGTCTCGCAAATTGCCACGTTTGGCACGATGGCCTCCAAGGCGGTGATTCGCGACGTAGGCCGCGTAATGGATTTTCCGTATGGTTTGTGCGACCGCTTATCCAAGCTGATTCCCATCGAAGGCGTAAAACCCGTGTCGCTGGAAAAAGCGCGCGCTACCGAACCCGAAATCAATGTCATCGCCGAAAACGAAGAAGGCGTGGATGAATTATTAGAGCTGGCGGGACGCTTGGAAGATTTGGTGCGTAACGTCGGGATGCACGCGGGCGGCGTGCTGATTGCCCCTGGCAAACTGACCGATTTTTGCGCGCTGTACAGCGCGGAAAATATCGTTGCGGGCAATGACGGCAAAGCTATTAGCCAATACGACAAAGAAGATGTGGAAGCCATTGGCTTGGTCAAGTTCGACTTTTTAGGGCTGCGCACGCTAACCATTATTGATTGGGCGGTGCAGCATGTGAATCGAATGTTAGAGCAAGGATTGGGGAGCAAGGATTCAGGCTTAAATAGCCCTGCACGCGCTGCACCGAGCGCGCCCGAATCCAGTGTCCAGAATCGAGAATCTTTTTCCATCGAGACCATTCCGCTCGACGATCCTGCCTCGTACGACTTACTGAAAAAATGCAACACCACCGCCGTGTTCCAGCTCGAATCGCGCGGCATGAAAGATTTGATTAAACGCCTGCAACCGAGCACTTTTGAAGACATCGTCGCGCTGGTCGCGCTGTTCCGTCCCGGCCCGTTGGAATCGGGCATGGTGGAAGATTTTATTAACCGTAAACACGGCCGCGCTGAAGCTGATTACTTTCATCCCGAACTCGAAGCCTCGCTCAAGCCGACTTATGGCGTGATTGTTTACCAAGAGCAGGTGATGCAGATTTCGCAAATCATCGGCGGCTACACGCTGGGCGGCGCGGATATGTTGCGTCGCGCGATGGGTAAAAAAGACCCTGAAGAAATGGCGCGTCAACGCGGTATTTTTGTCGCGGGCGCAACCAATCGCGGCATCGAAGAAAAACTTTCCACGCGCTTGTTCGACTTAATGGAAATGTTCGCAGGCTACGGTTTTAATAAATCACATTCCGCCGCTTACGCTTTGGTTGCCTATCAAACCGCTTATCTCAAAGCGCATTTTCCTGCCGCGTTTATGGCAGCGACCTTGTCTAGTGATTTGGACAACACCGAAAAAGTCAGCACTTTTTACGCCGATACGCTGCAACAAAAAGTGCGCGTATTGCTGCCCGATGTGAACAGCTCTGGCTATCGCTTTGCACCCGTCGATGAAGCAACGATTGCGTATGGCTTAGGCGCGATTAAAGGCACGGGCGAAGCGGCGATTAACTGCTTGGTGGCGGCGCGCGACAAAGGCGGGGCGTTCAAAGATTTATTCGATTTTTGTCGCCGCGTGGATAAGCGCGTGCTCAATCGTCGCACCGTCGAAGCCCTGATTAAAGCAGGTGCATTCGATGCTATTAACGACAACCGCGCCGCGCTGATGGCGAGTGTGGACGCAGCGTTGGCGAGTGCTGACCAGCAAGCGCGTGCCGCCAATCAAAACAGTTTATTTGGCGACGACGAAGCTGATGCGGCACTGATTGTGCAAACGGCGGACGTACCGCGTTGGAGTTTGCGCGAACAATTAGTGCAAGAAAAAATCAGCCTCGGCATTTATTTGGGTGGCCATCCTTACCAAGAATATGCCGACGAATTAAGCAACTTTATCAAGCTGAAATTAAGCGACCTCACGCCGCAATTAGTCGGCAAAAACAACGGCGGCTATGGCGGCGGACAAGGCAAATCGCGCGGCGTGGCAGTGCTGATTGCAGGCATCGTCTCGGCAATCCGCATCCAGCAAACGCGACGCGGACGCATGGCAGTGATTACTTTAGATGACGGCGCGGGACAAACTGAGCTGACCGTATTCAACGAAATTTACGAAGCCAATCGGCCGTGGATTATTGAAGATGAATTGTTGGTAGTGCGCGGCAAAGCCAGTTTAGACGAGTATTCGGGCAACATCCGCGTGAGCGGCGAAGAGCTGTTCGATCTCGCCCAAGCGCGCTCCAACTTCGCGCAACAACTGTCGCTACGCTGCGATGGCAGAGTGAGTATTGAACAACTGAAAAAAGTCCTCACTCCGTATCGCGAAGGCAAATGCGCTGTACAGCTCGACTACCACACCGCCAGCACCGCCTGCCAACTACGCCTAAGCGAAAGCTGGCAAGTCACCGCATCCGATGACCTGTTGCGCGACTTACGCGGCTTGCTACAAGTTGAAAATGTGCAGGTGGTTTACGGCTAGGTTACCTCTGTTGATTTTCTGCAACAATCTGTAATCGCTCGGTTATAGATAAGCGATTGGGCTGATGAGTCGGGAGCAGCAACTGTATCCCAACGAGTCGGTGCAGTGCCCTTAAGATAGCAATCAAATTCTGTATGCTTCCAGTCCCCGTTGCTTCAATTCTTTTATATGTGCGCAAAGGAATTCCTGATTTTTGCGCCATTACCTCTTGTGAGTATTTACACTCAAGTCTCGCAGCACGTATACGAGAAGCCAAATATGAGCAAATTTCATCATCCCTCATTGCAGTCAAATCCATATAGCCTCAATCTCCCACTTACCTTAAACAGGCAATTAGTGCCAATTGTGGCACTAATTTAACACATCCTGTTGATAATTATTGAAAACTTGCACTCCTGTTGATAAAATTACTTTCTTCTTAAAAAATCATATTGTTGCAACAAATAACGTTACTTTTTAGCTTTATTAGTTTATTGCTTGGCGTTTTTGCAAGCAGCCACTACAATTAGTGACAAGTATCTTGAAACACCACTATATCTAGTATTTATGGTGTTATTGTGCGGGAGTTTTTTCAAAAAAAATGACTTTAACGCTCTAACGTTAAAGTCATTAGGGTGACGGGTAACCCGTCATGTTGGTACTTTGACCACCAACAGCGCATTAAGGCAGTACTACTCCTATTTAGCAGTTCGAATAGTACACGAAGTTAAAGCGTCCATTGCCTAAAGTGTCGATAATTTCGATATGAAAGGAAGTAATCATGGGACCAAAAGTCATCAAGATTATGCAGTATCCTCGGTTCAGGTTTGGCAGATGGGAAAATGTTTGCACCCATATGCGTAGCCTACCCAACTAAGTAAGGAAATAAAAAACCAGAGATAAACTCTGGTTTTTTATTTCCTTACTTAGCAATGCCGCTTTTAATAGGCTGACTAAACAACTCGATTCGATTCATTCACCTCCTAAGCGATTCGCGCCACTTAATAACGCTTTGAGTGTAGCGGTCACGATGTTCACATCTAAGCCCACGCCGTAGCATTGCGCGCCGCCGTCAGGGTGGGCGACTTCGATAAAAGCGCAGGCTTGCGCATCCGCTTGGCTGTGACTATTGCCAGTGGCGCGTTCCTCGAAGCCGCGCACGGTGAGGCAAACACCTAGCTTGTTTAAGGCATCCACTGCCGCATCTATCGGTCCGTTGCCTTGCCCCGTCAACTCATGCACCACGCCGTTTTGGTGGATGCTTAAACGGATGCCTTGCACCGTATCGCTGGCTTCAAATAAATGATGTTCGACATAGCCTAGCGACGCTTCGGGCGCGCAATAAGTTTGTGCGAACAACGCCCAAATATCTGCCGCGCTCATCTCGCCGTGATAAGTATCGACGTGCTGTTGCACCACGCTGGCGAATTCCACTTGCAAGCGGCGCGGCATGACGATGCCGTATTCGGCTTCCAACAAATATGCCACGCCGCCTTTGCCAGACTGGCTGTTGACGCGTATCACCGAATCGTAATTGCGCCCCACATCTTTCGGATCGATGGGCAAATACGGCACATTCCAAAACGCATTCTCGGCTTGCGCGGTGAAGCCTTTTTTAATCGCATCTTGATGCGAACCTGAGAAGGCGGTGAACACCAAATCGCCGACATAAGGATGGCGCGGATGGATGGGGAGTTGCGTGCAGTATTCGACGGTGCGGGCGATGGCGTGTATATCGGAAAAATCCAACTGCGGCGACACGCCTTGGGTGTAAAGATTTAAGGCGAGCGTGACCAAATCGACATTGCCGGTGCGCTCGCCATTGCCAAACAAACAACCCTCAACACGATCCGCGCCCGCCATGATGCCGAGCTCCGCCGCCGCCACCGCCGTGCCTCTATCGTTGTGCGTGTGCAAACTCAAAATAACACTGTCGCGGCTCGCCAAATGGGTGTGCATCCACTCCACTTGGTCGGCATAGCTGTTGGGCGTGGACACCTCGACGGTGCTAGGCAAATTCAGGATGACTTTATTCGTCGGCGACGCGCCCCAAGCAAGGGTTACGGCATCACAAATCTCCAAGGCGAAATCGAGTTCGGTCGCACTAAAAGTTTCAGGGCTGTACTCTAAAATCCATTCGGTTTCGGGCTGTGCGGCGGCGAGTTTTTTAATCAGCTTAACCGCGTCCACCGCCATCGCAATTACCTCGTTTTTGCTCAAGCCAAACACACTGTCGCGGAACGGCTGCGAGGTGGCGTTATACACATGCACGATGGCGCGGCGCGCGCCTTGCAAGGATTGCATGGTGCGAATAATCAAGTGTTCGCGAGCCTGCGTGAGCACGGCGATGGTGACATCGTCGGGAATATGTCGCTTGCTAATGAGGCTGCGCACAAAGTCAAAATCCGTCGCCGATGCCGATGGGAAAGCCACTTCGATTTCCTTCAAACCGATGTCGCACAACATCTTGAACATGCGCATTTTTCGCTCGGCATTCATTGGCTCAAACAAGGCTTGATTACCATCGCGCAAATCGGTACTCAACCAAATCGGCGCGCTGCTGATGGTGCGATTCGGCCAAGCACGCTCAGGCAAATGAATGGAGGGAAAGGCGTGATATTTAGTATGAGGATGTTGCAACATGACGACTCCTGAATGCATTTAAGAGGTGGTTATATTAAGCAAAATATCAGCGCAACTTATTGCGTAATCAGCTTCACAAGCAGATATTTTCGCAATAAAATTGCGCATACATGCCAAATAACTATAATTTAATGCTTACAAAAACGCTTGCAAGGAATGATATGCAACTCGATGACTACGATGTACAGATTTTGCGGGTTTTGCAACAAGACGGACGCATTAGCAATCAAGATTTAGCCGAGCAAATTAGCTTGTCTCCCTCGCCCTGTTTACGCCGCGTGCGCGCCTTAGAAGAGGCGGGCTTAATCGTCGGCTATCGCGCTATTTTGGATGCCAAAGCAATGGGCTTATCGTTGATGGCGTTGATCCTAATTTCCATGGATCAACACACACCCGAACGCTTGAGCCATTTTGAAGCGCAAATTATCAAGTGCCCCGAAGTCTTGGAGTGCCTACTGATTACTGGGCAAGATGCCGATTACCAGCTCAAAGTGCTGGTGCGCGATATGGATGCGTACCAAGAGCTGCTGCTCAATCGCATCACCCGCATCAAAGGCGTAACGGGGGTGCGCTCTAGTTTTGTGTTGCGCCGTGCGGTGGATAGCAACCTCCTATCTTTGTAATCACCACCGCTAATTTTGTCCTTCAGCATTTTCCAGTCAGGCATGCCGTGCCACTTTCGCTATAATGCCGCGCTATGAAAAAACCACTCCCTGCCAGCACGCGCGCCTTAGACCTCGCGCGCGAAGTTCTCACTATCGAAGCCGCTGCGATTAGCCAATTAGCCAGCCGCTTGGACGCGGATTTTTTACGCGCGTTGGATTTAATTTTGGCGTGTCAGGGTCGAGTGATTGTCAGCGGCATGGGTAAGTCTGGACATATCGCACGGAAAATTGCCGCGACGATGGCAAGCACGGGAACGCCCGCTTATTTTGTCCATCCAGGTGAAGCCAGTCATGGCGATTTGGGCATGATTATGGCGAACGACGTGATTATCGCTTTGTCGTATTCGGGTGAAAGTTCTGAGCTGATGACCATCGTGCCAGTGATTAAACGCTTGGGCGCAAAGCTAATTAGCATGACGGGATTTAATCAATCCAGCCTCGCCCTCGCCGCTGATGTACATCTAAATGCCGCCATCGAAAAAGAAGCCTGTCCGATGGGGCTTGCCCCCACTGCCAGCACCACAGCGGCCTTGGCGTTGGGCGACGCGCTCGCCGTGGCGTTGTTGGATGCCAAAGGCTTTGCCGCAGAAGACTTTGCACGCTCGCATCCGGGCGGCAGTTTGGGACGTAAATTACTGACCCACGTGCGCGACATTATGCGCAGCGGCGAGGCGGTGCCGAGTGTCGCGGGCGATGCAATGTTGAGTGCCGCACTGCTAGAAATTTCTAAAAAAGGCGTGGGCATGACGGCGGTGGTGGATGTTCAGCAACGTGTACTGGGCATTTACACCGATGGTGATTTGCGCCGCAATTTAGAAAAGCAAATCAACTTCGCGACTACGCCTGTGCAAACGGTGATGTCAAAGAATCCTAGCAGCATTACGCCTGAAGCCTTGGCGGTGGATGCAGTGAGCTTGATGGAGGCGCGCAACATCAATCAACTGTTGGTGGTGGATAGCGAACAGCGTTTAGTCGGCGCGTTAAATATGCATGATCTGTTACGCGCCAAAGTCATTTAATTTCAAGGAGAAAAAAATGTTATTGAACCGTGCCAAGTTAATCAAATTAGTTGCCTTCGATGTGGATGGCGTAATGACCGACGGCGGCTTGTATTTGTCAGACTCTGGCAATGAGTTCAAACGCTTTAATACCTTGGATGGCTTAGGCGTAAAGCTGCTCAAAGCATCGGGGGTGGAAGTTGCCATCATTACGGGTCGCCAATCTAAATGCGTCGAATTTCGCGCGCAAAATTTAGGTATCACGCATGTCTATCAAGGCGTGGAACACAAGCTCACAGCGATGAATGATTTGCTCGACCGCTTGAAATTAACGCGCGATGCGGCGGCCTATATGGGTGACGACGTGGTGGATTTAACCGTGCTACGCAATGTAGGTTTGGCGATTAGCGTACCCGATGCGCCGCAATTAGTGCGCGAACATGCCAACTACATTACCCAACGCCGAGGCGGACACGGTGCAGTGCGCGAAGCCTGTGAACTCGTCATGCACGCGCAAGGCACGTTGGATGGACAGCTCGCCCAATACTTAAAATGAAATTAGTTGCACGCGCCCGTTATTGGTGGCACATCGTGCCACTGCTCGCCGTGTTGGCGGGCGCGTATTGGTTGAATCATCCCGCTGCAATAGTGAAGTCACCCGTACTGCGCGAAGTTCATTTAGCCGATGCTGTAGCGGATGGAATTAGCGCACAGGCTTACGACTTACAAGGTAAGCCGCACTACTTACTCTCTGCCGAACAGCTCACGCACTATCCTGATGACGACAGCTCCGAGCTCAACCAGCCTGATGTGACCATGCTCACCCCTAGCGGGGCGGACTTGCATTTGACGGGGACGCGCGGGGTGTTACGTCAACATGGCGAGCTGGTTGAACTAACCGGCGACGTGCAAGCCACCCGCGCCGCCGTTGCGCCACAAAGTGAGTTGCAGGTGCGTAGCGACTATCTAAAATTTTTGCCGAAATTAGATCGCGTCAGCAGCAATCGTGCGGTCACATTTACAGATGCCGACAACACTATTCATGCGCACGGTTTTGAGTTGGATAATCGCGCGCAAACGCTACAATTTCTCTCGCAAGTAAAGGCCGTTCATGTTGTTAAGCAAAATTAAATTCGTTACCTGTTTGCTGCTCATCGCACCGCTGTGTCACGCCGAATTAGCCGACCGCGAACAGCCACTACAAATCGAAGCGGATCAAGTGTTGCTCGATCAAGCCAAACAAATCAGCACCTTCACTGGACATGTGAAATTCGACCAAGGCACGCTGCAACTACGCGGCACAAAAGTCGTGGTCAGCCAAGATGCAGCAGGCTACAAAGTTGGTCAGGTAACAGGCGACACGGCAAGTTTTCGGCAGAAGCGCGAAGGTCTGAATGAGTATGTAGAAGGCTATGCGCAGCGCATTGAATACGACACGCACACGCAGATTTTGGATTTATACGGGCAAGCGCGGCTCAAGCGCGAAGGCGATTTTATTCATGGCGAACATATCAATTACAACTCGCAGACCGAAATTTTTATCGTCAACGATGGTGGGCAAGCGAGTAGCACGCCGCCTAAGCGTGTGCGTGCGGTGTTGCAACCGCGTAGCCAAGTGCCCGCCATCAGCGCAGTCCCCGCGACTTCTGTACAGGTGCTCAAATGAGTGAACTTCGCGCTACTGGCTTACAAAAAAAATATGGCGCACGCACCGTGGTGCGTGATGCGTCCTTGACGGTTAAAAGCGGTGAAGTAGTCGGGTTGCTAGGACCCAACGGCGCAGGCAAAACCACCTCGTTTTATATGATCGTCGGCTTAGTAGCAGCGGACGCGGGCAGCATCACCATAGACGAAAAAGATATTACTCATTTCCCGATTCATAAACGCGCACGCTTAGGCTTGGGCTATTTGCCGCAAGAAGCCTCGATTTTCCGTCGCTTAACCGTAACGGAAAACATCCAAGCGGTGCTGGAGTTGCAAGGCCTGAAGAATGGCGAATTACAGGCGCGCTTAGAAAGTCTGCTGGAAGATTTGCACATCACCCATATCCGCAATAATTCGGCCGTGAGCTTGTCGGGTGGCGAACGTCGCCGCGTGGAAATTGCCCGTGCGCTGGCGACCAATCCGCGTTTTATTTTGCTCGATGAACCCTTTGCAGGCGTTGATCCGATTGCGGTGATTGATATTCAAAAAATTATTCACTTCCTAAAGCAGCGCGACATCGGCGTGTTGATTACTGACCACAACGTGCGCGAGACCTTAGGCATTTGTGATCGCGCGTACATCATCAATGCGGGCGCGGTGATGGCAGAGGGCAAGCCAGAGGAAATTATTTACAACGAAGGCGTGCGCAAAGTGTATTTGGGCGAGAATTTTAAGCTGTGAAAGCCGCCTTACAACTACGTCAGTCGCAACAACTCACCCTGACTCCGCAACTGCAACAAGCAATCCGATTACTGCAATTATCCACGCAAGACATGCAGCAAGAAGTGGCACGCATGTTGGCTGAAAATCCCTTACTCGAAGTTGCCGAAGTCACGCCAATTGTGCCGTTTACAGGCGAAGCGCAAACCGCCGAGAGCATCCAACAAGCCGCTGACACGCCTGATATGCCCACCGAATCGCTCAATGAGCGCGACGCTGAACCGAGTTTAGATGCCGCATCTGATTGGGAGTCACGCGCCAGCGGAGCGGCGGGTAGCGACGAAGACGACGATAAATTTCCCGAACAAGCCGCTGGCGGCATCACTCTGCGTGAGTATTTGCAGCAGCAGCTACTGCTCACACAACTCTCATCATTCGACCAAAAAATTATCGCTCTGCTCATCGACGCACTAGATGAAAACGGCTATCTCACGCAGACACTAGAAGAAATTTTGGCGTTGTTGCCCGCCGAGTTGGGCATCAGTTTGGACGATTTAGAAACCGCACTGGTGCAGTTACAACACTTGGATATGCCAGGCCTTGCCGCGCGCGACTTGGCGGAATGCTTAGGGTTGCAACTGAAAGCACTGCCGCGTGATACACCGCAGCGCGAGTTGGCAATACGTTTAGTCAAAGCGCATCTGGCGTTGTTGGGCGCGCACGATTTTGCCAAAATCAAACGTAATTTACGCTGTAGCGATGAAGAATTACGCAGCGCGCAAACCTTGATTGCCTCCTTGAACCCGAAGCCAGGTAATGATTTTGATGACAATCTCGCCGACCGCGTGATTCCTGATGTATTGGTGGAAAAGCATCAAGGAATATGGCGCGTACG
Organism: Gallionella sp.; assembly: GCA_036171695.1. GTDB lineage: Bacteria > Pseudomonadota > Gammaproteobacteria > Burkholderiales > Gallionellaceae > Gallionella. The sequence goes on along the minus strand of JAVHRN010000044.1, from coordinate 42,066 downwards.
ACTCAATGGCGAGGCTCTGCCTAAGCTGCGCGTCAATCAACTGTACGCAAATATCTTGCAGCAACGCGGTGAAAAAACGGGTTCGCAACTGGGCGTACAACTGCAAGAAGCGCACTGGTTAATTAAGAATTTGCAACAACGCTTCGATACCATTTTGCGCGTGGCGCAAGCCATCGTCGCGCATCAGCAGCAGTTTCTCGAACACGGCGCGATTGCCATGCGTCCTTTGGTATTGCGTGAAATTGCCGACGAATTGGAACTGCACGAATCCACCGTGTCGCGCGGCACAACGCAAAAATTTATGCTCACGCCGCGCGGCATTTATGAATTTAAGTATTTTTTTGGTAGCGCGTTAAGCACCGATGACGGCGGTAATTGTTCATCCACCGCAATTCGCGAATTGATTAAGCAATTAGTTAGCGCAGAGGATAAAATGAAGCCGCTGACTGACAGCCGTATGTCAGAAATTTTGGCACAGCAGGGCGTAGTGATTGCCCGCCGTACCATCGCAAAGTATCGAGAAGAGTTGCATATCCTCCCGGTACACCTCCGTAAATCACTCTAACCTTAGGAGCTCACCATGAACTTGAATATCACTGGTCACCACATTGAAATCACCCCTGCTATTCGTGAATATGCCACCAGTAAAATCGGCAAAATCAAGCGTCATTTTGAAAACGTAATCGACGTGCAAATTATTTTGTCGGTGGAAAAGCTCAAGCAAAAAGCCGAAGCGACAGTGCATATGAGTGGCAAAGACGTATTCGTCGAATGCGAAGATGAAAATCTGTACGCTGCGATTGATACGCTGATTGACAAACTGGATCGCCAAGTGATGAAACACAAGGAAAAACTGGCCGACCGCCGCCACGATGTATCGGGTCAACACCCTGTCGCGGCCGAGTAACAGTCAGTAGTTAAAAAAGCGGCAGTGATGCCGCTTTTGTTTGCCTGAAAGATTTTCCATGAATTTAATTAGCAAAATTTTGCACCCCGATAATGTGCTGTTGGATACCGAATCCAGCAGCAAAAAACGTGTCTTTGAACGCGTCGGTTTGTTGTTTGAAAACAGCCAACAAATCGCGCGCAGCGTGGTGTTTGATAGTTTGTTCGCGCGCGAAAAACTAGGTTCGACAGGCTTAGGCGAAGGCGTGGCGATTCCCCATGGGCGCATTGCCAAGCTGCGCGATGCGTCCGCTGCGTTTGTCAAAACTAGCCACCCAATTCCGTTTGATGCGCCCGATGGCGCGCCCGTGGAGATGATTTTTGTGTTGCTCGTCCCTGAGCGCGCGACCGATTTACATTTGCAAATTTTGGGGGAGCTTGCGCAAATGTTTAGCGATCCAGAATTTCGCCGTCAACTCAATGCCTGCCAAGATGCCGCCAGCATTCACGCTTTGTTTGTAAATTGGGAAATCAACGAATGAGCGTGGTCAATATCCGCCAACTGTTTGAAGACAAGCAGGAACGCTTGCAACTAACTCGCGTGGCGGGGGCCGATGGCGAAAATTACATTATCGACAGCGATGAGGTTGAGGCTTCTAACAAAGGGCTGATTGGCCATCTCAACTTAATTCATCCCAATTGGATACAGGTATTGAGCGATACCGAACTGGCGTATTTTGCGAGTTTGAGTTCGGCAAAACGCGACGCGGCATTCGCCAAAATTGTGGTGCAAGGTACGACCTGTTTAATCGTCGCTGGGGGCGCGGAGATTCCGCCTGCGCTATTAGCCTTCGCTCAAGATTCGGATATTCCACTATTTGCCTCGCCTAAACCTAGCGTGCATTTGATGTGGCTGATTCGCCATTATTTAGCCAAAGAGTTAGCCGATTCGACCACACGTCACGGCGTATTTCTCGATGTGCTGGGCGTAGGCGTAATGATTACTGGCGAGAGCGCGGTGGGTAAAAGCGAGCTAGGTTTAGAGCTGATTACGCGCGGCAACGGCTTGGTGGCAGATGACATTGTGGAACTGCATCGCATCGCGCCCGACACGCTAGAAGGCCGCTGCCCTGAGCTGTTGCGCGATTTTCTCGAAGTGCGCGGCTTAGGTATGTTGAACATCCGCACCATGTTCGGCGAGACCGCTGTGCGCCGCAAAAAAAGCCTCAAACTCATCGTGCATTTGCAACGTCCCGTAGGCGGCGATTTATCGCAAGTAGATAGATTACCCAGCAACGATTTGCAACAAGAAATTTTGGGCGTAAACATTAGCACGGTGAACATTCCGGTGGTGGCGGGGCGCAACTTGGCGGTATTGGTCGAAGCGGCGGCGCGCAATTTTGTGTTGCAACAGCGCGGCATTAACAGCATGGACGAATTCGTCACGCGCCACGAACAAATAATGGCGCGCTGACATGCAATTATTCTTAATCAGCGGGCTGTCGGGTTCAGGCAAAAGCGTCGCACTCAAGGTGTTAGAAGATAGCGGCTACTACTGCGTGGACAATTTACCCGCTGAATTACTCTCCACTTTAGTGGCGCATTTACACACCTCTGGCTACAGCAAAATCGCGGTGAGCATTGACGTGCGCAGTGCCAATAGCGTGCAGCAAGTGCCACAGTTGTTGGAGGAACTCAAAGCGCGTGGCGTGCAAGTACATGTGATTTTTCTGGATGCGCAAAGCGATACTTTAGTGAAACGCTTTTCCGAAAGCCGCCGCTTGCATCCGCTCAATAATGGCGTGCTGACCCTGCCTGAATGCGTGCAATTAGAACGTGATTTGTTAGTCAACATCAACGACATCGGCCATCGCATCGACACCAGCGAACTTTCCGCCAACGCTTTACGCGCCTGGATTAAAAAATTTGTCGCCTTAGATCACGCCAACATCACTTTATTGTTTGAGTCGTTCGGTTTTAAGCACGGCATTCCGCTCGATGCTGATTTTGTTTTTGATGTGCGCTGCTTGCCCAATCCACATTACAACCCTGCCTTGCAAGCCCTGACGGGGCGCGATTTACCCGTCATCGAATTCTTAGATGACACCCCCGATGCGCAAGCGATGGCGAACGATATTCAGGCGTTTATCACGCGTTGGCTACCTAATTTTATTGCCGATAATCGCAGTTATTTCACGGTCGCGATTGGTTGCACGGGTGGGCAACACCGCTCGGTGTATCTGGTCGAAAAATTGGCGCAGCATTTTGCTGCAACGCAACAGGTGTTGATCCGCCATCGCGAATTACCCGCCTAACTACCGCTCATGCAACACCTCAAAGTCGGCGATATTTTGCTCATTATTTGCGCCGCAATCGGCGTGGTTTTTTTGAGCCTAAAAATTTGGACAGGCGCGGCGGCAGAACGCGCCATCATTCGCAGCGGTGGCAAAATTTTTCAAGAAGTGAGCTTAGCTAAAGACCAACAAATCAGCGTGCCAGGACACTTAGGCATCAGCATCATCCGCATCGAAGCGCATCGCGCGCGCATCAGTTCCGACCCTAGCCCCAGACAATACTGCGTGCGCCAAGGCTGGTTGCAACAAGCAGGTGAAATCGCCCTGTGCTTGCCCAACCAAGTCAGCGTCGAATTAGTGGGGCGCGACAAAAAATATGACAGCCTTAATTACTGACCAGCAGGATGTGGGATGCGGGATGCAGGATGCAGGATTTCGAATGCAGGATTCGCGATTCGCGATTCGCGATTCCACTACGCAGTTGCATCCTGAGCAGAGTGATGCCCTGCCTCCCGCCTCCAGCCTCCCGAATCCTAGTTTTAGAATTTTGCATCCCGATGCCCAAGATCATCACGTCGCGCGTATGGCGGCGGTGGCATTGGGGTTGACGCTGATTGAGAATGCGATTCCTTCGCCCTTGCCCGGCGTAAAACCAGGCTTAGCAAATATCGTGACTTTGATTGTGTTGCAGCGATTTGGCTGGCGCGTGGCAGCGTGGGTGTCACTGTTGCGCGTAGTCGCAGGGAGTTTGTTATTTGGTAACTTTTTAACCCCCGGATTTTTTCTCGGCTTGGCGGGAGCACTGTCTAGCCTAGCGGTCTTGGCTATCGCGCAACATTTACCTAAGCGCGCTTTTGGTGCGGTCAGTCACAGCATCCTCGCCGCCTTTGCGCATATCGCAGGGCAGCTCGGCCTCGTTTATGTATGGTTGATACCACATGATGGAATCGCCTATCTCATCCCAATTTTCGCGGCCGCCGCGCTGGTGTTTGGCATCGTCAACGGGCTGATTGCCGCTCGCTTGTTACTGCGCTTTGCACCAGACAATCCAGCCACCAAAAATTAGCCGAGCAAGCTGCAACCTTAAACCGTCTTCGTGGATTTTATGGACGCGGCTTTCGCCAGCTTGCTGTGGCGTATCGAATAAGTGAAGTAAAAAATCAAACCAATTGCCAACCACACACTAAAACGTAGCCAAGTTTGTGCGGGTAAGAATGCCATCAGCCCACCACAAGAAATCATGCCCAACACGGGGAATAGTGGATTAAAAGGATTTTTGAAGGGGCGCGGCAAATTTGGCATACGAATACGCAATACGATTACGCCTAAACACACCAACACAAACGCCGCCAAGGTACCGATATTTACCAGCTCGGCCAACACGCCCAAGGGGAACAAGCCCGCCGCTAAAGACATGATGATGCCAACGATGACAATCACGCGCACGGGGGTGTGCGTTTTAGCATTGACTTTGGATAGGAAAGGCGAAACCAGACCATCTCGCGACATCGACAAAATGATGCGCGTTAATGCGTAATACAACACCAGCATCACCGTGGTCAGCCCCGCAATCACGCCAGTGGCAACCAAAGCAGAAGCCCAGTTGTAGCCCAGTAATTGCAGCGCATGTGCAACAGGAGACGACACACCCAGCTCGCCGTAAGGCACGATGCCCGTCAACAAACCCGACACGATAATGTAAATCACGGTGCAAAAAACCAATGAGGCAATGATGCCTATTGGTACATCGCGTTGTGGATTTTTTGCCTCTTCCACGGCGGTTGAAACCGCATCAAAGCCGACATAAGCAAAGAACACCAAGGATGCCCCCGCCAGCACGCCCGTAGTCGAACCATCGGGCAAAGTATTAAACCAACCAAATGGCATAAATGGATGCCAGTTTTCAGGATTTACGTTGAACACCGCAATGCCAATAAAAATAATAATCGCCAACACTTTGATAAACACCATCGCGGTATTGAGTTGCGCGCTTTGCTTCACCCCTGCAATCAGCATCCCCATCAGCAACAAAATAATCGACGCAGCGGGCAAGTTGATGATGCCGCCTAAGGCGGGCGATTTGGTCAACATATCGGGCAAGGACATGCCCATCGCCGTCAGCGCGTTGTTAAAGTAGCCCGACCAACCATTCGCCACCGCTGCCACCGACACGCTATATTCCAACAGCAAAATCCAACCTATTATCCAAGCCACCACCTCGCCCAAGGCAACATAGCTGTATCCATACGCGCTGCCGCAGCCACCTACTGCCGCCGCTAATTCGGCATACGCCAACGCCGCAAACGCACACGCGATGCCTGATATAACGAAGGACAACACGACCGCAGGTCCTGCCTGATGCGCGGCAGCAATCCCCGTCAAGACGAAAATCCCCGTACCGATAATCGCGCCGATACCCAATAAAGTCAGGTCGGTTGCGGTCAAACATTTGTTGAGTTCAGTGCCGTGCTGCGCATCGTCCAGCACCGCTTTGGTACGAAATAATTTCTTGAACATGAACCGCTCCTAGCAAAATAATTGTGCCGAATTATGCCCGATTCACTGGTGACTTATGGCGTTATTGGCGTGCTGCGCTGTAAAAATTCTAATAGCTGTTGGCGCACGGCTGGCATATTCAAGGCTTGAATATGCTCGCTGTCCACCAGTAACAGTTGCTTCGGTAGTTGGGCTGCGGCGTACAAGCGTTGCGCGTGATAGCTGTTGACTACGCTGTCATGCGTACCGTGAATAATCAGCAAGGGAATCGGACTGATTTTTGCCACGACATCTAGCGGCGCGTAGTCGTTATCTATCGCCAGCCAAGGCAACCATTGCAGCGGCCAAGTCGGCCAAAATTTTGCCAAACCTTCGCGCGCCACCGTGCGGTAATCACTAAATGCGCTATCGCTCACCAGCGCGCGTATCTGCTCGCGATACCGACTATGCGCGCTATAAAAAATCGCCAGCGCACCGCCTAAACTCTGCCCCATGATGACCACCTGTTGCGCGTTGTGCTGCACCAATAAATGTCGCATCGCTGCGTCGATGTCTTGCTGCACGCCCGCCAAAGTCGGCACGCCAGCCGATGCGCCATAGCCGCGATAGTCCAACGCCAACACGTTATAACCCGCTGCAGGTAGCCAAGCGACGCTGCGAAAATGCGTGCTGATGTTTTCCGCGTTGCCATGCAAAAACAAAATCGTGCCGCGTGGTGCACCCACAGCGGGCATAAACCAAGCATTCAGCTCTGTGCCATCTGCTGCGGTGAGATATTCATTTTGGAAGGCGATGCCAAACTGCGTCGGCGTGTTGACCAGCTGGTGATGCGGCTGAAAAAACACCTGCGTGCAACCGCTTAAAGCCAGCAACAGCAAAATTATTATCAGGCTGCGCATGTTAGAAATACACCAGCACAGCCGCACTCGCGGTATGGCTCAACCGATGTAATTCGCGTTGCTGTAACAGCTCGACGCGTACCGCTAAATCACGCTGCAAGGCGATATTTTGCTGGAGTCCAACGCGCCACTGCGTGTCTTGCTGCCCCGCCGCATAACGCATCACTTGCGCATACGGATGGGCGCGCCAGATTGCAGTCACATCGACATAGCTGCCCACACTCGCACCCAGCCCCAGCGCGTACCCGTATTGCAAATCGCCATGACGACGCGCGCTCACATTCAGCAAGCTGTAACTCAACACACTATTGGCTTGATTGCTCCACGCACCGCCCAGTCCGCCATCCAATAGCAAGGCGAGCGGCTCACCTCCGCCAATGGCTTTGACGCGTTGCCAACCGCCCGCAATCTGCCAAGATGGCGCACTGAAAAATTCATCGCGTGGCGCGAGCGACACAATGCTGACAGGCATCAGCCGCTCAACCCGCGTCGCTGCCGCGTCGTGGCGCACCGCCACACTAAAGAACTCAATGCCAGCGCCGCGCACAAAGCCCGCGTCTGGGTCGAGTAAATCGTGATAAGTGGCGCGCGCTGCTAGCTGTTGAAATGCCTGTTGATTGCGCTGCCCTGCCGCCATACTCAGCCGCGATGAAGCGTGTCCTAACACAGGCTGCGTACGCGGCGCAGGGCGCGCTAACACAGGCGTAATAAAATCTAAACGACTGCGCTGCATTTGTAATTGCCGCGCCCAGTTGCCCGCATCGACCACATCTTGCTTACCGCTGGCACGACGATAATTAACATAATCCAAGCTGGTTTCCAACACGGCGGCACGCCGCGCCAAACTGAGATTGTCTAACGCTGCCTGCTGCCATTCGCCCTGACTAATCCGCGCTACCTGCGCCCGCTCATCAGCATTCATCGCCGCTAATTGCTGGCGCAACACGCTGGCTTGCGCGGGACGATAGACCGGCGGCTGAGCTAAATTTGCATAACCAATAATCGCGCGCACCGTATCGGCGGGAATCGCTCCCCAACGAAACGCATCGGTAAAAGCGAACTCTGGGCGCGCCACTTGCAGCAAGCCTAATAAATGGTATGCACAGTTTTCATCGAAGAAAAAATAATCGAAATAATGCGGCCCCAATTCCCAGGCGTGCATCAACACGCGGTTAAGTTCGGCATCACTTAGATTCAAGCGATATTCCCAAATGTCGCGATTTTCCGCATCGCTGTATTCGCGCACTTTGGCGTAATACGGCAACATCGCAAACGCCCCCGCATAGCCGCCAAACAAGCCATTCACGGCAAACGTCAGTCCATTTGTCTCATTAGTATTCGCCGCAAAATTTACCGCATACGCCAACAAACGCGTGTGCTCATCTTGATCTTTGGCATCCACGCGCAGCAAAGTGTGACCGTACATCGAGGACGGGCTATTCAAATACGCCGAGGCAAAAATTAAGGTCAGCCCAGCGGGGTTTAAGGTAGCGCGCCACTGCTCAAAGCGCGGGCAAGTGCGCGGCGGCAAACGTGCGGCGGCAAACTTCAACTGGCTGTTCAGCCAAGCGTAACGCGCCACAAACGCACATTGCGGATGCTGCATTTCATTGTTTTCCAGCGTGTCGGCATAAAAGCTCGCCAAGGTCGCGTCCAGCTCGGCTTGCGCATCACGCTTGCCATTGGTGGCTAAATAAAAATGTGGGCTATCAACCAAGCCTTGCTCGCCCGCCGCAAATACGCGCGGCACATAGTGCAATAATTTGCGCCACTCGACCCGCTGCGCCAGCTTCATTTGCCGTGACTGCGCTTGCAACTCGGCAAGATAAATCGTATCCACAACCGCCTGCGCAGCAAATGCCAAGCAGCAAAAAAACAAAATTAGAAGTGAACGCATATCAACGTGGAGATATAAAAAACCCCAGTAGTCCAACCACTGGGGTTTAGTTAAACCGCTAAAAAATTACAACGCGGTTTGATAATGCGACAACTGTGTATCAGCAGCTAACGCGGCGCGCAGTGAAGCCACTACTTGCTCGGTTGCCACGTTGTCCGAGCTGAAAATGCTCGCCATATTGTCTTTAGCAACACGGTTAAACGCGGCTTGGTCTTGTGCTTCGATACCGATTAAGTGCGACAAAGAAGCCAGTGTTTCACCACTACCCACCGACATATCGCGCGCCAGTTGTTGTTTGTTAGTTTCAATAAACAGCGCGGTTTTCATTGACGAACGCACCGTACCATCTTGCGTACACCCTAACGTGCCTGTCGAAATACCAAAGGTTTGGTTGCCCGAAGAGCCATTGGTGGTCACCGCCAACACTTGCGGCGCAACCCCTGACTGACCTTTGAATACCATCGAACCCACGCCGCAACCGCCGACGTTATCTTGCCCCGCCAAAGCGGCGGTTGGTAAAGCCAAAACTAAAGAAATGACCGTAATAATCTTTTTCATGTTTGCTCCCAGAGTAAGTAAAAGGTTGTGCACTTCGACGCTGACAATGCGCTTCGATTTATACAGGCGGCCTGTCGAAGTTGTCAAATAAAAAAGGGGAAATCGTAATCTCCCCCTATGTTTAATTTAGCACCCAATCAGCAAGCACAAAAAACAGGGGAGAACTAAGTCTCCCCCTGTTTGATTTAAGACGACTACGTACTAAAAAAACGCCGTCAAAATTAAGGCTGCGCCCCCACCGAGTAACAATCGCATCATTCACTTAATCAGCTTGAACTCACCGTCATGCTCAGTCAGCTTTAGCTCCAAGCGAGAAACATCCTGCTTGGTCGCAAGTCGGTTCATATAGGCGGATGCAAAAAATACCTTACGCATGCCGTCCTTGTTCATGATTAGATTTTTTTTCATGGTCTGCGTTGAAGGCCAGTAATAACGCCAGCAAGCCAAATAGCAGAACCGCCCCCATACCAATAAGTGCCGCAGTTTCTAAGTTCATGATTCATCCTCCATAGCAAGCAACAAAGTTGCAATAATTTGACATGCAATCCACCAGAAAAACGCCCCTAATAACAGCACGGGGGCATTAAGAGAATATCCTAAAACACCTAATCCAATCCCACCAAACGTGGATACCTTTTTAAGCTCATCGGCGATAGATTTGCGTACTTCACGATTAAATTTGAGTTTCATAGCAACCTCTTTTTGAGAGGCGACATTGTTACTGATAGCAAGCCATGCCACAAGCGCAAAAAACAGGGCAGACCGAAGTCTGCCCTGTTTGATTTACCCCTGTTGTGAGATGGAGTTTGCTTACGCTAGCACCACCTTACGCGAGTTGAAAGTTGCCTGTTCTTAGAACAATGCTTCCATCATCAAGCCAGTTTCTGTTTTGCCTGCTGGTGCAAGACCTGCTACATCCGCCCAAGCTGAGCCTGAGTTACGTGTGTGTGTCAAAGACAATTCGATGTTTTGTGCCAACTCGTAAGTTGCACCTAACATCAAACCCTTATCGCTGCCATTAACAGCAGCTCCTGTTTGCGCAAAACGTACACCTACGATAACAGTTGAGATATGAGGAATCACACCGATTTCACCCACCAAGTTCAATGAAGTACGCGCTTTAGCACCACTAGTTGCCGGAACAGCAGCGGTACCAGCAATCACAGCACCTGCAGGATCTACAGTTCCATTAACTGCGGCTGCTCCACCACGACTATTAAACACGTTTACATTACCTGCTGTAGCAACGGGAGCGCGACCGTAAGATGCGTAGAACCCTGCTGGCATTTCAGCAACTTCACCTTGTAACTGTGCATCGATGATTGTTGCTTTCATTTCTTCGCCAACATTACCTGTGAAGCCGCTGAAGTTTTGGATACCAAAACCAGCGTCAAAGCCAGCCAAGTCCATGTTTGCTGCAACACGAACGTAAGTTGCTGGCAATGCGCCAGCACCTGCGCCAGGAGTCAAAGGTGAACCACCAGCAGGAGCAAATTTACCAATATTGATAAAGCCCATGCTGTTGTTCGCAACCAAAGAGATACCTGTTGCAGCAGTATTAGTGCCTAAATATTGCGAAGCTGAGGTTACGTTGACATGGTTACCCGCGCCGCCGTTACCAGTTGCAGAGCCATTGTAGAACGCTGTTTTGTGCGTGTTTGCCGCACCCGTGTTTTGTGTTTCAAAGCTGTACGCTACGCCTTGACCACCGCTGGTGTGAGCAACAAAACCAACGCGTGCGTCAGCCACTGGGAACAACATTGCCAATTTTGCAGCACCCGCGATTTCAGTCAAGAAACCAGCGAATTCAGAAATACGACCACCCAAGAAAATAGCAGTTTCGCCGCCAAATGAAGGTACGGTGTAGCGAGTTGCGTTAGGTGTACCTGAAACAGTTTCGTAACGTGTTGTGGTCAACACGCCCATGTTCAAACGATCAGGAATATCCAAATGTTCGCCTTCAACTTTACCTTGTGCGCCCATCATGGTGAAACCCGCTGATTTGAATGCGCGACCGAAGCCATTCAACAATGGGAAATGCTGGAAGTGACAAGCTGAACAAGCCATGCCTGTTTGACGTGCGAAAACTGGAACAGCAGATGCTTCAGGAGCAAATGCCACAGCAGCCATAACGCCTGCCAGTGAGAGAACAATTTTCTTCATTTTGAAATCCTCGAAATTAAAAAAGTTTATGTGTTGCTTGGTTTATCTACAGCACCAACAGAACCTCCCTGCTAGAACTGGTGCGCAATTTATAGAAATTTGCAAAATCGTGTGAAATTAATTTTATACAGTGTGGTTTTTTTGCAACAAACGGTATAGACGATTAGCGGATTAGTTAGTTGGGGCGTTCACGCTTGCGCCAATAAAAAACCCCTCCAAAGAGGGGTTCGTGGCAATTTAATTTTTTAGAAGAAAGTCTTCATTACTAAAGCAAAAATTCCGCCCATCACTAAACCCGTCATCCATTTTAGAACTTGCAACTCGGTTTTGATGGGGGCGAGCTCTAACTGTAAATCTTTTTTCGTCAGTAACTCTTGCTCGGTTGACGCATCTCGATAAGCGGTTGCAATCGCTTCGGCCTGTTTAGCTTCAAAACCACTGGCTTCAAGCGTCTTAACAAATTTTAATGTATCAAAAGCGATGGTGGTCATAGCAATTCCCCTAACGTGACGCAGCAGATTAAATGATTGCACTGGTTTTAGCAATTTTCAGTGCTATGAAGGCACATTATGACTCGCTCACGTTAATGAACGATGCGCGCACTTAAACCTAGCCGAGTACTTTCAATCAATAAGCGTTTTTCGCGCGTCCATAGCAACACCCCAGGATTCAAGCGTAGCGCGGCTAATAGCCCTGCATCAACGTAACCGATGCCTTTGCCGAACAACGATTGAGTTTCGATGAACCGCAAGGTCTCTGCCGCACTAGCAGGATTGAGTTGCGCTAGGTTTTGCAAAGCACCTAATACAGCGGGGCGATTTTTCAAATTTCCTAATGCCAACTCGCCGATAACCACCTCGTGCGTGACCACCTGTCCCTCTGCCAGTAAATGCGCGAGCGTTGCGTCGCCTTGGCGTAAGTGGTCGATCCAGACCGAGGTATCAACCAAAATCATGCCCGCTTGGCTTGGCGACGCGGCACGGCAATTAAGTTGGGCTCTGTACCGCCCAGCAAAGCTAAGCGTTTGGCACTTTCGCGTTGAATTAAAGCCTTCAGAGCTTCTCGCACTAAGGCGGTTTTATCCAGTCCACCCGTCAAGGCAAACGCTTTTTCCAGTAAGTCATCGTCCAGTGCAAGCGTAGTACGCATTTTTTGCTCCTCATTCACAAAGTGTTTATAAGCATAAATTTTAGCATCAAACGATGCTCTATTTAACGACTTTTGAACCGCATCCGTTTTACGCGTGCTATAGTGTGCAATACGTACAACGCTTAAGGAGATTTTAATGCACAAACGAATGACCATTAGCCTCACAGAAGAGGTGTATGACGGCTTGTATCGCACTATCGGTAAACGCCGCATGAGTAAATTTATTGAGGATTTGCTCAAACCCCATGTGTTAGGTTCAGCACTCGAAAACGGCTATCGCGCCATGGCGCAAGACCAAGCGCGTGAAGCCGATGCGAGTGAATGGTGCAACGCGTTGGCGGGAGATATGCGTAATGAAACGCGCTGAAGTATGGTGGGTTGAGTTCGACCCGTCACTAGGGAGTGAAATCCGCAAAACGCGTCCCGCTGTGGTGATTAGCAACGATGCGGCGAATCGTAACTTAGCGCGCGTAGTGGTGATTCCGCTGACCAGCAACGTCAGCCGCGTTTATCCTGGCGAAGCCTTAATTACGCTGGCTGGCGCGCAAGGTAAGGCGATGTGCGATCAAATTATGGCGGCGGACAAATCGCGTTTGCAAACCAAGCTAGGTGTCTTGACGAAAGCCGATATGCGCTTAGTTGAGGACGCGCTGTTGATTCATTTAGGCTTACCTAAATAAAACTCCCGATATTTTTCACATGGCGAACGTTGCACCAAATTTACGCCTCAATGTTGTAAGCATTGAAATTTAACGGAGGCTCTCTCTCCGCCACAACACCGCCCCAATTCCCACGCCGAGCACACTCAACACCGCCACATAGTGCGCGGGCGCGAGCGAATCTAGCGGCAAGGCAAGGCTGATTAAAATCGGCGTGAGTCCGCCAAAAATCGCGTAGGCGACATTGTAAGAAAACGACAAGCCAGAAAATCTCACGACCGCTGGGAAGGCTTGCACCGCAACGCTCGGCACGATGCCGATGACCCCGACAAAAAATCCGCACACGGCGTACAGCGCGTAAAGGTTGTCAGGGGCGATGCGCATTTGTTGATAGAGCAACCAAGAAGTAACGCCCAACATCACGCAGCCCAGCATCAATACCCGTCCTGCGCCGAAGCGATCTGCCAGCGCACCAAACACCACGCAGCCAATACTCAAAAATACAATCGCCACGCTGTTGGCTTGCAAAGCGGTCGCAGCGGGAATGGCGTAGAGCTTTTGCAGCAAGGTCGGGGTCATCAATATCATCACCACGATCGCCGCCGAGAGCAGCCAAGTGAGCAACATGGTCAACACGATGGCGGGGCGATGCGCGCGCAGCACTTGCTTTAACGGCAGCTCTTGCGCTAAAGCCGCCCGCGCTTGCAGGGCTTGGAACACGGGCGTTTCGTGTAGATATTGACGCAGCCACACCGACACAAAGCCAAATAATCCGCCAATCAGAAACGGCACGCGCCAACCTTCACTCAACAATTCAGCGGGGCTATAAGCGCGATTAACTGCCGTTGCCACCAATGAACCCAACAAAATTCCGCCCGTTAATCCTGCCGTCAATGTGCCGCAAGCAAAGCCCACCTGACGCGGCGGCACATGCTCGGCGACAAATACCCACGCGCCTGGCACTTCGCCGCCAATGGCTGCGCCCTGCATCACGCGCATCGCCAATAATAAAATCGGTGCCCAAATGCCAATCACCGCATAAGTCGGCAACAAACCTATCGTGAAAGTCGGCACGGACATCAACAAAATGCTCAGGGTGAACATTTTTTTGCGCCCCAATAAATCACCAAAATGCGCCATGACCATGCCGCCCAACGGGCGCGCCAAATAGCCCGCCGCGAAGATGCCAAAGGTTTGCAGTTGGCGTAGCCATTCGGGCATATCGGCGGGAAAAAATAACTTGCCAATGACCGCTGCAAAAAACACAAAAATGATGAAATCGTAAAACTCCAACGCCCCGCCTAAAGCAGCAAGGGCGAGGGTGCGAAAGTCGCGGCGGGTTAAGTTAGACATAAGAACTCCTTGCTGAAATTAACGGGTATCTCGGCATCACAATGAAATTTGGATTTTGCGAGACGCCCTAAACGCGCGTGAACACTAAATCCCACACCCCATGCCCTAGATTCAAACCGCGCTTTTCAAACTTAGTCAGCGGGCGATAGTCGGGACGCGGCGCATAGTCGGCAACGGTGTTTTTCAGCAATGGCTCGTCACTCAAAACTTGCAGCACTTGCTCGGCATAGTTTTGCCAATCGGTCGCGACATGAATGTAGCCGCCAACTTTTATTTTTTGCACCAAGGCGGCGATAAAAGGCGTTTGAATCAAGCGACGTTTGTTGTGGCGCGCCTTGTGCCACGGGTCGGGAAAGAAAATATGTACGCCATCTAGCGCGCCGTCCACCAGCATGTCGCGCATCACTTCGACTGCGTCGTGTTGGATGATGCGAATGTTAGCGATGCCTTGCGCATCAATCAGTTTAAGCAGGTTGCCCACGCCGGGCGTATGCACTTCTAAACACAAATAATCCTTGCCAGGATTGTCCAAAGCAATGGTCGCGGTGCTGTCGCCCATGCCGAAACCAATCTCCAAAATTTTCGGTGCAGTGCGCGCAAATACCGCCGTCAAATCGAGCGGCTGCGCGGCATACGCAAGACCAAAGCGTGGCAACAAGGTATCGACGGCGCGATGTTGCGCCACCGACAAGCGGCCTTGGCGACGCACAAAACTGCGGATATGGCGATTAACTTGCCCGTCGCGTAGCGATTCGTGTGCCGCCTCGCCCGCTGGGAGATAACCAGCGACTTGCCCGCTTGCGGGCTTAGTCGAATGGCTAGTTGTTTCATCAGGGTTGGAGGGAGGGAGTTTCGTGAGTTCATTCATAGCAATTTCCAAAGCTCGTTCCAAAAATAACAACGGCGGGAAAGCCCGCCGTTGTTGATGTCGCAGATGGGCTAATTTTAACCTGTCTGCGCGCTGAATGCCGCTTGCTTAGAAACGGAAACCAGTTTGCAGACTGACCGCCACTTCTTTTTTGCTGGCAGCCGCAACCGACAAATCGGCATGGATACCAAATGGCGACAAGCCGAAACCAATCGAAGGTAAACCAGGGTAATTGCCTTTGATGTCATGGCGATAACCCACGCGAATTTGCGCCCAACGCCACGCGTCAAACTCCGCACCCAAACGCACGTACTGCGCGTCTTTGCTAAAGCCCGTCAACAACGCTTTGTTAGGTGTTAAATCCAAATCAATGCCAGAGCTGGTTTTTGGTGTTTCGTAACTCACGCCCACGGTCGCCAAAGGTTTAGCCTCGATGCGATTACTCAAAATCGTTGTGCCACTGTTCGGAATCAGATTTTTAATCGCCAAGCCCGCTTTAATTTGGGTGTCGGCGGCGCGCTGAAAGGTCTTAGCCGCGCCCACATCCATGCTGAACGCGCTGAAATCTTTTTTGCCTTGCGTCAAAGAAATTTTGTTGTTGCCTTGCGCGCCTTGCTTAACATCGTAAGTGCTGTACTGGGTAAATTTCGGCACGATACCAATATCCAAATCGTAGAAATTATCGAAGTGACGCGCAGCGGCGATGCCGATGTCTTTAGCGATTACGCCGCGCACGGACATGGTTGAAGCTAAATTGGTGATTTTCCCACCAACTACATTAGCTGGTGCAGCACATGCACCGCCATTCGAACACGTGGTCAAGTTAGCCGCCAAGGTATTCATGGTGGCTTGATCATTTGCATCGTAATTAAATTGCGCACCTAGTTCAGCGCGACCATCCACATATAAAGAGAAGGCATAACGGTTGCTAGGAATCGACAACACCATGCCCGCCAGCGCATTGCCAGAGAGCGTCTTGGCGTTGACTGCGAGCAAGCTGGTATTGAAGTTTGTTAATGCAGTGCTCGCAACACCCGCATTTACGGCATTTGGTGCAGCATTGAAAGCAGTCAAAGCATTCGTCAATGCCGTTGAATTATTGCTCAATGTTGTGGTGTCATTTTGCAAACTTTGTGGGTCGAGCACGCGCAACGCAACGATAGGCATTTCAACAGAAAAACGATCGTTTTGCTTACTCGATGCCAACATCGCCGCGTTGTGAAACGCCGCATTGCTATTGTCCGAGGTAGTCACACCTGTACCGCCCATCGCTAGTGCGCGCGGGTCAAATGTGCCGTCTTGCGCGTAGGCTTGGGCGCATGCCAAGGCTAATGTCGTAATACTTAATTGCAGAATTTTTTTCATGGTGGGACTCCCTGTTGGTTAAATTAACTAAATAAAAAACGCGCCATTTTAAATGCGCCAGCCACGCAGTAAGTGACTTTTAATAACTAGACATTTAAGGTAATTGACGTGCGGCGTGGTTTAGGCTTTTGCAATCATGCCGCTGGTCGGTGAGCTAGGACTCGCGCTATACAATTTTTTCGGCATCCGCCCAGCAAGGAATGCCTCGCGTCCCGCTTGCACCGCTTTGTTCATGGCACTCGCCATTAAGACAGGATTTTTGGCACCCGCAATCGCGGTGTTCATCAATACCCCTGCGCAGCCCAGCTCCATCGCAATCGCTGCGTCCGATGCTGTACCCACGCCCGCATCGACGATAACGGGAACGCTCACTCGATCCATGATGAGTTGCAGATTCCACGGATTCAAAATGCCCATACCCGAACCGATTAAAGATGCCAACGGCATGATGGCGACGCAGCCGATGTCTTCTAATTGCTTAGCGATAATCGGATCGTCCGAGGTATAGACCATCACTTGAAAGCCTTCTGCTACCAAGGTTTTCGCGGCAGCTAGGGTTTCGATGACATTGGGATATAACGATTGCGGATCGCCCAACACTTCGAGTTTCACCAAGGCATGACCGTCTAATAATTCGCGCGCTAAACGCAAGGTACGCACCGCATCCTCAGCGGTGTAACAGCCTGCGGTATTGGGCAAATAAGTGAATTTCGACATCGGCACAGCATCGAGCAAATTTGGCTCGTTGACGTTTTGGCCGAGGTTGGTGCGACGGATGGCGACGGTCACAATTTCTGCACCGCTAGCATCGAGTGCCGCGCGCGTTTCGGTGAAGTCTTGGTATTTCCCCGTGCCAACCAGCAAGCGAGATTGATAAGTTTTACCCGCGATAACTAAAGTGTCGTTCATATTTTTCAGGATTGAGATTTGAAGAGGGCAATCGGATAAGCCGTGCTATCCGACCAACTGTTAGGGTCTATTCGAGCAAAATTTTTTAATCCGTCACTCAGCCGCCGCCCACTGCAACCACGACTTCAAGCTGATCGCCGTCGGCTAATGACACCTGCGCATAAGTGCTGCGCGGCACGATTTCGCCGTTGCGTTCTAGTGCGATGCGTTTGCCGGTATAGCCTAAGTGCGCGATAAGTTCGGCAATGTTTAGAGTCGCAGGGAATGTTTGGCTTGCGCCGTTAATGGTTAAGGTAATCACTACAAGAGATGTCCGTGTTAGAATGCGCGCCGCATTTTACACGCGGGTGTAGTTCAATGGTAGAACGGCAGCTTCCCAAGCTGCATACGAGGGTTCGATCCCCTTCACCCGCTCCAAATTCCAATAGCATCTTCACCTCAACCGTCAAGACCGCTCCCATGCGACTTACTTCCCCGCAAATTTTAGCCATCCGCGACATTGTGCAGCAGACCGCTAGCGCGTCGTTAAGCGTGCGCGTATTCGGTTCGCGTTTGGATGATGCAGCGCGCGGAGGCGATTTGGATTTGCTGGTGGCGTTCAGCGCGCCCGTCGAAAATCCCGCCTTGTTAGCCGCGCAAATTTCCGCAAAAGTCTCGCGTGTGATGCACGGACGCAAAGTGGATGTGTTGTTAAGCGCGCCAAATTTGCTGCATTTACCAATACACGACATCGCCTTCCAAGAAGGACAAGTACTATGAATATCGACGCTAAACTGGCGGCGCGTTTGCAATTTCTAGCGCGCGTCATCGCCAAAGAATCACGCCATCTCGCCAACACCGACCAACGACTTTTTACTGGCACGACAGCAATTAAAAGTTTTGCCAATCTCGAAACGGATGTCGATTTGGCCGAGCGCGTCGAGGCTTTTGTGGGCAGATTTAGCCGCTTGCAAGACACCTTAGGCGACAAATTATTACCCGCCTTGTTGAGCGCGCTAGGTGAAAAAACCGCATCCGTGATGGACAACTTGGATCGAGCTGAACGCTTAGGTTTGATTGTCTCCGCAGAGCAGTGGCTCATCATGCGCAGCCTCAGAAATCAGATGGTGCACGAGTACGTTGAAGATGCCGCCATTCTAGAAAATGCCTTACGCAGCGGGCATCAATTTGTGGCGCAAATGATAAAAACGGGTGACAGAATGATTGCTGAACTGGTGCGTAGAGGCTTGCTGTCAGAAGATTAGCTAAATACCCGCGCCAGCTCTACACCAGGATTTTCTGCACGCATAAACGCTTCGCCGACTAGAAATGTTTGCACATTTTGAGCGCGCATAGTTTGCACATCGGCAGCGGTGAAAATGCCGCTTTCGGTGACGACGATGCGGTCAGCGGGAACACTTGCCAATAAATCTAGCGTGGTCTGCAAGCTCACGTCAAAGGTACGCAGATTGCGATTATTGATGCCAATCAGCGGCGTGCTAAGTTGCAGCGCGACTTGCAGTTCCGCAGCGTTATGCACCTCGACTAGCACCGCCATGCCGAGCTGTTGCGCAACCGCTTCCAAGGCTTTCATTTCGTCTAATAACAAAGCTGCGGCAATCAGCAAAATTGCATCCGCACCCATCGCGCGCGCTTGGTAAATTTGATATTCATCGACGATAAAATCTTTGCGCAACACGGGCAATTCACACGCCGCACGCGCCTGTTGCAAATACGCCGCACTGCCCTGAAAAAACTGCTCGTCGGTCAACACGGACAAACACGCTGCACCATGTGCGGCATAGCTTGCCGCGATTGCAGCGGGATTAAAATCGGCGCGAATAATGCCTTTACTGGGACTGGCTTTTTTAATTTCGGCAATCACGGCAGCTTTGCCAGCGGCAATTTTGGCGCGTATCGCGCCGACAAACTCGCGTGTCGGTGCGGCTTGCAGCGCATCTAAACGCATCGCCGCCAGTGGCTTTTGTAATTTAGCGGCAGCAACTTCTTGTGCCTTAACGGCGAGGATTTTATTCAGGATGTCGGACATGACAGCACGCGGTTTTTTCGAGGGCGCGCATTCTAGCACTTGAGGTAAAATGCGCGCTTTGCCAAAAACGTACTTCCATGAGTTCGATTAAATCTTATATGCAGCAAGTCGGTGTCAACGCGCGCGCCGCGTCGCGCCTGATGGCAATGGCGGACAGCGCGACTAAAAACCGCGCGCTGCTCGCCATCGCTGATGCGATTTTTTCTGGTCGCGCACAGCTTATTGCTGAGAATGCGAAAGATTTAGCCAATGCCAAAACGAATGGTTTAGATGCCGCATCGTTAGACCGCTTAACTCTGGACGAAAAAACCATTAACGAGATTGCGCAAGGCTTGCAACAACTGGCGGCGTTGCCTGACTTAATCGGCGCAATTAGCGATTTGAGCTATCGCCCGTCGGGCATTCAAGTGGGCAAAATGCGCGTACCGCTAGGCGTAATCGGCATCATTTACGAGTCGCGTCCTGACGTAACCGCCGATGCCGCAGGCTTGTGTTTGAAGTCGGGCAACGCGGCAATTTTGCGGGGCGGCTCGGAGGCGATTCATTCCAATCAAGCCATTGCCGCCTGCGTACATGCGGGTTTGCGCGCGGCGGGACTGCCTGAAACGGCGGTGCAAGTGATTAACACCACCGATCGCGCGGCGGTGGGCGAGCTCATCACCATGCAAGAATATGTCGATGTCATCGTGCCGCGCGGCGGCAAAAGTTTGATTGCGCGCATTAGTGCTGAGGCGAAAGTTCCTGTCATCAAACACTTGGATGGCATCTGCCATGTTTATATCGACGAGGAGGCCGACATCAATAAAGCCATCGTCGTTGCCGACAATGCCAAGACGCATCGCTATGGCGTATGCAACGCGATGGAAACCTTGCTGGTACATGAAAAAGTTGCTGCGCAAGTGCTGCCTAAACTGTGCAAAATTTATGTGGATAAAGGCGTGGAACTGCGCGGCGACGCAGCAGCGCGTGAGCTCATTCCTGCCATGAAAATTGCTACTGAAGAGGACTGGCGCACCGAATATCTCGCGCCGATTTTGAGTATTCGTGTGGTCGCCAATTTGGATGAGGCAATAGACCACATCAACACTTACAGCTCGCAACACACCGACAGCATCATTACGGAAAATTACACCAAGGCGATGCGCTTTTTGCGCGAGGTCGATTCCAGCAGCGTGATGGTGAACGCCTCAACGCGTTTTGCCGACGGCTTTGAATATGGCTTAGGCGCGGAGATTGGTATTTCCACCGACAAAATCCACGCGCGTGGCCCCGTTGGTTTGGAAGGCTTAACCTCACAAAAATATATCGTGCTGGGTAGCGGGCAAATTAGAAGTTAGGCAAACATTCCTTCCCCTGCTAGGGGGAAGGCTAGGATGGGGGTGATGCACGGTTAGTCAACGTTCGCACCCGAACCCTCCTCCCTAGAAGGGGGAGGGAACAATAAGCAGCTACATCATGGAGAAAATATGAGTTCAATTATTGAAGTTAAAGTCCCCGCCATTGGCGATTTCAAAGACGTGGCAGTCATCGAATTATTCGTCAAAGTCGGCGACACCGTCGCGGCTGAACAATCTTTGCTCACACTAGAAACCGACAAAGCTGCGATGGAAGTTCCCGCGCCATTTGCGGGTGTGGTGAAAGAACTGAAAGTTAAAATCGGCGATAAAGTTTCTGAAGGTTCGTTGATTTTAATGTTGGAAGCAGCACAGGATTCAGGAGCAAAGATTCAGGATTCAGCAAAAATCGCAGCCCCCGCTATTCCTGTTGCATCCCTGAATCCTGAATCCTTAATCCCGAATCCCACGCCCCGCATCGTTAATCCCACCTCCTCAGACATCCAAGCCGAAGTTGTGGTGCTAGGCGCAGGGCCTGGCGGCTATACCGCCGCTTTCCGCGCGGCCGATTTGGGCAAGCAAGTGGTGCTGATTGAAAAGCACGCCTCATTGGGCGGCGTGTGTTTGAACGTCGGTTGTATTCCTTCCAAAGCCTTGCTGCATGTGGCAAAAGTGATTACCGAAGCAGAAGAAGTGTCGCATCACGGCGTGGCGTTTGGCGCACCCGCCATCGACATCAACGCGATTCGCGCTTGGAAAGAAAGCGTGATTAGCAAATCAACTGCGGGACTGGCGGGGCTGGCGAAACAACGCAAAGTGCAAGTGGTGCAAGGCGTGGCGAAATTCACTTCGGCCAATACCTTGTCCGTGCAAACCGCCGAAGGGGAAAAAGTTATCCGCTTTGAGCAAGCAATTGTGGCGGCGGGTTCTAGCGTGGCACGCATCCCCGGCTTTCCTTACGACGATGCACGCATCATTGATTCGACCGGCGCGCTCAAATTGCAAGACGTGCCCAAGCGTATGTTGGTCATCGGCGGCGGCATTATTGGCTTGGAAATGGCGACCGTATATGACGCGTTAGGCACAAAAATTTCGGTGGTGGAACTCGCCGATGGCCTGATGCCAGGTGCCGATAAAGATATGGTTAAGCCCTTGCACACGCGCATCGCAAAACGCTATGAAGCGATTTATCTCAAAACCAAAGTCACCAAAATCGAAGCCTTGGCAGAAGGTTTGCGCGTCACCTTCGAGGGCGAACAAGCTCCTGAGCCGCAACTGTATGACCGCGTGCTGATGGCGGTGGGTCGTCGTCCCAATGGTCGCGAAATTGCAGCAGAAGCGGCGGGGCTGATCGTGAATGAACGCGGCTTTATTCCAGTCGATAAACAACAACGCACCAACGTGCCGCATATTTTTGCCATCGGCGACATCGTGGGCGATCCGATGCTGGCGCATAAAGCCGTGCATGAAGGCAAAGTGGCGGCGGAAAATTGCGCGGGACACAAAGCATTCTTCGAGCCGATGACGATTCCTTCAGTGGCCTACACCGACCCAGAAATTGCTTGGATGGGACTGACCGAAACGCAAGCCAAGATTGATAACATCGCATACGAAAAAGCCAGTTTCCCTTGGGTGGCATCGGGTCGCGCGGGCGCGGTCGGACGCACCGAAGGCGCAACAAAAATTCTGCTCGACCCGACCACCCGCCGCATCTTGGGCGCGTCTATCGTCGGCGTGAATGCGGGCGAACTGATTGCCGAAGCGGTAATGGCATTGGAAATGGGTGCGGATATGGAAGACATCGGTCTGACCATCCATGCGCATCCAACCTTGTCGGAAACGCTGTGCTTCGCCGCCGAAATGGCGGAAGGCACGATTACCGACATCATGCCGCCGAAAAAACGCTAAACGGGCAGCTCGCAAACATTCATCAACGAGGTAATCACTATGCTGAAAAAATCTACCGTTTTACTCGCGCTACTGTGCGCGACATCGGCTTATGCGTTCAACTTGAACGACCTCAAAGGTCAATTACAACAAGCCATTCCACAAGCCGCACCCGCGCAAGCTGCGCCTAACGGTCAGCCATCTGGCAATCCGCTGGCAAATTTTAGCCAGCAGGATCAAATCACCAGCTTGAAGCAAGCTCTCACGCAAGGCGCGCAAACGGCGGTGGCGAGTTTGGCGAAACCAGATGGTTATTTTGGCAACGCCAAGGTGCGCATTCCCCTGCCTGAAAATTTACAAAAAATTGATGGTGGCTTACGTCGTTTGGGCATGGGTAAATATGCCGACGAATTGCAATTGAGCATGAATCGCGCAGCGGAAGCGGCAGCCCCCGAAGCGAAAGCCTTGTTGGTGGGAGCGGTCAAAAACATGACGGTGAGCGATGCGAAAAATATTTTGTTAGGCGGCGATGATTCCGCCACGCAATACTTTCGCAAAAACACTGAAACCGCATTGGGTAGCAAGTTCCAACCCATCGTCGTGAACGCCATGCAAAAGGTGCAACTCGCGCAAAAATACGACCAGTTCGCGGGCAAAGGTGTGCAGCTGGGTTTAGTAGATGCGAAGAACGCTAACTTAGAAAACTACGTAACGCAAAAAGCCTTGGACGGTTTATTTGTGATGATTGCCGAGCAAGAAAAATCTATCCGCGCCAACCCGCTGGAAGCCACAGGCAATCTAGCGAAAAAGATTTTTGGCGCGCTTAAGTTTTAACTGCATTACCGTAATTGGAGCTAATGAGGGCGTAAATAATTACGCCCTTTTTGTTGCCCGTGACGGTTCTCGCTGCCCGCCTTTAATCCTCCCAAGATGACCGAATCAGCCAGCCTTATTTCACTATTCTTGAGCAGCTTGCTCGGTGCAACGCTGTTGCCAGGTGGCTCGGAACTGGTGCTATTCGCACTGCTAAAAAGTTATCCCGACACACTCTATTTAGCCGTGCTGGTCGCCACGCTGGGCAATACCATCGGCGGGATGATTTCGTTTGCGATGGGGCGCATGTTGCCAGCGAATAAATCGCTCAAGCACATCGACCAAGTGCAGCGTTACGGCACACCTGTATTACTGTTGGCGTGGACTCCGTTATTAGGTGACGCGCTGTGTTTAGCAGCGGGTTGGCTGCGTTTAAGTTGGTGGCAAGCTGCGCTGTTTATGGCGATAGGCAAGTTGGCGCGTTACGCCTTAATTGCGATTTTGAGTTGAATTTTTTGGCAGTGATAAAAATAAATTGCATCTCGTAAAAAATTTGCTTGACGATACTAATTCACTACGCGTATAAAGCCGCTTGGTATTTGATTCAAAGTGTTTGCAGTCCTGGTTTTGCCATGAGCAATCTTAGATTCAAATATTCTGCGGGAATGTTCCCGTTTTTTTATAAGGAAGTAGTCACATGGCAGCTGGTACAGTTAAATGGTTCAATGATGCAAAAGGTTTCGGTTTTGTAACTCCTGATGATGGTAGCGAAGATTTGTTCGCGCATTTCTCAGCGATCAACATGAACGGTTTCAAATCACTCAAAGAAGGCCAAAAAGTAACTTTCGAAGTTACTCAAGGTCCTAAGGGTAAACAAGCATCAAACATCCAAGCAGCGTAATAGCTAATTGATGTTGAAAAGCCCGATACGCAAGTATCGGGCTTTTTTATTGATAAGATTTCTAGAGCCCCCTCACTACTTCGTAAATTCGCCACATTTATATCTATGACCGAACCCATCCGTCTCGCCAAACGCCTGGTTGAAATGACCGCTTGCTCACGTCGCGAGGCGGAGCTGTTGATTACGGGCGGCTGGGTTAGCGTCGCGGGCGTGGTGGTTGAAGAACCGCAATTTATGGTGGCTGAGGAATTGGTCGAGTTACATCCCGATGCGGTTGCTCAGCCGCAAGAGCCGATCACCCTGTTAGTGCATCAAGCCGCCGCAGCCCCTGATTTGCCGATTAACGCGGAGACGCGCACTGCGCAAGATGTGTCGGGAATTCGTTTGCTCAAACAACACCGCGCGCATTTGACTGCCTGTTTGCCCTTAGAACGCAACGCCAGCGGCTTGGTCGTGGCAACGCAAGATTGGCGCGTGGCACGCAAGCTAAACGACGATGCCGCGCTGATTGAACAGGAATACATCGTCGAAGTGGCGGGCACCTTGTCGGCAGAAGGCTTGCGCTTGCTTAACCACGGTTTGAAATTTAACGGTCGTGCGCTTGCGCCTATCAAGGTCAGTTGGCAAAACGAGACCAAGCTGCGTTTCGCGCTAAAAGGCTTGCTGGCAGGGCAAATTAGCCATGCGTGTATGACCGTTGGGCTGCAAGTTGTCGCACTCAAACGCATCCGTATCGGCCGCGTCGCGCTGGCAAAATTGCCGCTTGCGACGTGGCGATATTTGCAATCACACGAGAAATTTTAAGCGCATGAAAACACCACCAAGAATCTTGCCGCTAGTTGAAGACGGCTTAGTCGATGAAGTGATGCGTCAACTAATGAGCGGCAAAGAAGCTACTGTATATGTGGTGCGCTGCGGGACGGAGATTCGCTGCGCCAAGGTTTACAAAGAAGCCGACAAGCGCAGTTTTCATCAAAGCACCGACTACACCGAAGGACGCAAAGTGAAAAATTCGCGCCGCGCACGGGCGATGGAAAAGGGCACGAATTACGGTCGTAAAGCGCAAGAACAAGCTTGGCAAAACGCCGAGGTCGATGCGCTCTATCAGCTTGCCGCCGCTGGCGTGCGCGTACCCCGCCCGTACAACTTTCACGAAGGCGTGTTGCTAATGGAGCTCGTCACCGATGCAGACGGCAACGCTGCGCCACGTCTCAACGACCTCACGTTAAATGCTGAAACCTCACGCGCCTATCACCAACAACTGATACGCCAAGTGGTGCGCATGTTATGCGCGGGCATCGTGCATGGCGACTTGTCTGAGTACAACGTGCTGGTCGATAGCGACGGCCCCGTCATCATCGACTTACCACAAGCCATCGACGCAGCAGCGAATAATCAAGCCAAAAAAATGCTGCTACGCGACGTGGAAAATCTCGCCCGTTACTTCGGACAATTTGCACCAGAGCTAAACGCCACCGATTACGGCAACGAGATTTGGTCGCTGTACCAGCGCAGCGAATTGAATGTGGACAGTGTGCTGACAGGACGCTTTAAGCATGACGAAAGCAAAGTTGATATACGCAGTGTGGTACGCGAAATCAACGACACGTTGAAAGACGAAGAGATGCGACAGATGGCAATCGCGCTGCGTAAGCAACCTTAAATTTTTAAGCCTTGTGTAGGCGTAAAAAAGCCCCGCTGGTTAATCAGCGGGGCTTTTTTTACTTCCAACCAACAGCGTTAAGGCTAGTGATCGTAAGTGTGAATGTCGCGATGTTTGGTTTCTTTAACAAACAACATACCGACCACAAAAGTAATCAGCGCAAACGTGACGGGATACCACAGACCGTAGTAAATATCGCCTTTCCACGCCACCATCGCAAACGCCACGGTCGGTAAGAATCCACCGAACCAGCCGTTACCAATGTGGTATGGCAGCGACATAGAAGTGTAGCGAATCCGAGTGGGGAAGAATTCCACTAGCATCGCCGCAATCGGCCCATAAACCATGGTCACATAAATCACCAAAATCACTAGCAATAGCAACACCATGGCGTGATTGATGCTATTCGGGTCGGCTTTTTCAGGATAGCCAGCGGTTTTAATTGCGCCACCTAAAGCCGTTGCAAAGGCAGCACTTTGTGCCTTCATCGCATCCTTATCTAAGCCCGCACCTTCAAAACTTGGCACGACAGTTTCGCCGACTTTAACGCTTGCCACTGTGCCTGCTGGTGCGGCTTCGTTATCGTAAGAAATCCCTTTTTTAACCAATGCGCCTTTAGCAATATCGCAGGAGCTTAAGAACTTGGCTTTGCCGACTGGATCGAACTGGAAGCTACACGTTGCAGGGTCAGCGACCACGCGTATCGGTGCACTAGCTTGCGCGGCTTCCAAAGCGGGATTGGCGTAATGCGTCAACGCTTGGAAGATCGGGAAGTAGGTCAATGCGGCGATTAAGCAACCCGCCATGATGATGGGTTTGCGACCGATTTTATCGGACAACTTACCGAACACGATAAAGAACGGCGTAGCAATAATCAGCGAGGCGGCAATCAATAAATTCGCGGTTTGTGCATCAACTGTCAGTACTTTGGTCATAAAGAACAAAGCGTAGAACTGCCCTGTGTACCACACCACCGCTTGCCCCATAGTCAAACCGAACAAGGCGATGATGACGAATTTAAGATTTTTCCATTGCCCGAAAGATTCCGTCACAGGGGCTTTAGAAGATGTACCTTCTGCTTTCATCTTGAGAAAGGCAGGAGATTCGCTCAGCGATAAACGTATCCACAGCGACACGCCTAACAGTGCAATCGACACAACGAACGGAATGCGCCAGCCCCACACATCAAAATCGGCACCCGTAAAATTACGCGCCAACAAAATCACAATCAGCGACAAGAACAAACCGAGTGTCGCAGTAGTTTGTATCCAAGCGGTGTATTCGCCGCGCCGATTGTGCGGTGCATGTTCCGCCACATACGTTGCCGCGCCACCGTATTCGCCGCCCAACGCCAAGCCTTGCAGCAAGCGTAAGCACACCAAAATAATCGGTGCGGCGACACCAATGCTCGCGTAACTAGGCAATAAACCGACCACGAAAGTCGATAAACCCATAATCAAAATCGTAATCAGGAAAGTGTATTTACGGCCAATCATGTCGCCTAAGCGACCAAACACCACCGCACCAAATGGACGCACGGCAAAGCCTGCGGCAAACGCCATCAACGCGAAAATAAAACCCGTGGTTTCGTTTACGCCTGAGAAGAATTGTTTGCTGATAACGGCTGCGAGTGAGCCGTATAAATAGAAGTCATACCATTCAAAAACAGTGCCTAAAGAAGAAGCGAAAATCACTTTCTTTTCTTCTTTAGTCATGCAATGCGTCGTGGCAGTTTTGACTGTCATGTCGTTTCTCCTGAGGATTTAAGTTGCAAGATAAAAGTGGCGCGCTACTAAATAAAAAAAGATTTTTAGCAGGCAGCGCAATGTAGCAGATTTAAGTTTTGTGAGGGGCAAAAAATTGCCCACAAAAAACCATAGCAAGCTAATGTACACAAGGGTTGTGGCCGATTACCAAACCCCCGCCAGACTAAATAAATTTACTTGGATTCATTAAGCCAGCGGGATCTAGCGTGGCCTTAATGCGCTGCATCAACTCCAACTCCAGCGCGCTTTTGTAATGATGAATTTCATCGCGCTTGAGTTGCCCTAAGCCATGTTCGGCACTGATACTGCCAGTTAATTCGGCAACAATTTCATACACGCAATGATTGATTGCGGCTTCATGCGTGGCGATGAAAGCCTGATTTTGCAAGGCATCGCGGTGCGAAATGTTGTAATGAATGTTGCCGTCACCGATATGCCCAAACGCGACGATGCGGCTCTCGGCATATTGCTCACGCAAACTTTTATTGGCGCGGGCGATAAATTCCGCCACGCGTGAAATCGGCACCGCCACATCGTGTTTGATGCTGATGCCCTCACGCTTTTGCGCTTCGCTGATGTTGCGGCGCAACGTCCACCAGCGTTCGCTTTGCGCCTTGTCCGCAGTAACTTGCGTCGCCAAAATTTCGCCCGAAAAACTGGCTAAGGCGGCGCGCAACGGCGCGTCTAAAGGCGTGTCCAGCACATGTGCTAGCTGCGTTAAAACCACCCATTCATAAGGCTGTGTAAATGGTTCGTGCGTGTCGGGAATATGCTTAAACACCAGATCCAAACAACTGCGCGAGATGATTTCAAAGCTGCTGATATTGTCGCCGCAGCTCGCGCGTAAATGCGCCAACAACGCCACCGCCGTGGCGGGATCACGCACTGCGATGCAGCCATGTGCGACGGCTTTAGGACGCGGAAATAACTTCAGTACGGCGGCAGTAACAATGCCTAGTGTGCCTTCCGCACCGATAAATAAATGTTTGAGGTCGTAGCCAGTATTGTCTTTGCGCAAGCTGCGCAAGCCATGCCAGATGCGCCCGTCAGGCAGCACCACTTCCACGCCCAACACTAAATCGCGCATATTGCCGTAACGCAACACGCCGATGCCACCCGCATTGGTAGAAAGATTGCCACCGATTTCGCAGTGCGCTGCGATAGCCGTCAAGCCCAATGGGAACAAGCGATTGGCGGCATCAGCGGCAGCGTACAAAGTCGCCAATTTGCAACCTGCTTCAACGGTCACGGTGTAATTGAGCGCGTCTAATTCGCGAATTTGATTCAGCCGTGACACGTTCACCACCACTTGTGCGCCGTCAGGCAAGGGCACACTGCCGCCGCACAAACTGGTGTTGCCGCCTTGCGGCACGATGCTGATATTTTTTGCTGCACACAGTTGCACTACAGCAGCGACTTGCTCAGTACGCTGCGGGAATACCACCGCCAAGGCTGTACCTGCATAGCGTCCGCGCCAATCTTGGCAATACGCTTGCGCATCCGCACCTGTTAAAACATGGTCGCTGCCGACGATTTTTATCAGCGCGTCTATCATTTCAAAGGCGGATGTAAATCAGGATTAGCAGGTGCTTTGAGCAGCCAGATTTGATACAGCGAAATTAAAATTTGCGCCGCCATCGAAAAGCCCAACACCGCGCCCGCAACGATCACCACCATCGCGTAATGCGCATCCCACTTGGTTAAAAACCAAGACAGCACATCAACGAACACCGCAATCATCGGCGACACGACGAGAAAGCGTTTGAAGTGCACATTGACTTCGCTTTGAATAAAAATAAAGCCGAGGATAAACAGCAAAATGCTGATGCCAAATAAATGAATATGCGACAGTTTCAACAAGCTCGCCATCGACATGCCAGTATCGACTTCGGCATATTTATGCAGCCCCGCGTAGCTGGAAAAATCAGGCAAATTTTGCCCCGAACTCGCCACATGACAATTCAAACAAGTCTTGCTTAAAATTGGTTTGATGTCGCTGTCAAAATTTTGCTCTGGCGCGCCATCTTTCAGCCAAGCCACCACCGTACCGCGATCATCCTCTTCGATAAAACCTGACATCGGCCCGCGTATCGCTGCCTCCAAACGCGTGCCGCTGCGATTGCCGTAATAACTATTCGCCACGTCCGCCACCGACAAACCAGGCTTGTTGTCATTCATTTCGTGCGTGACATACAAATACGCCGTCGCCATTAAATATCCCAACCCCACCAGCAACAAGAACGAGGTATAGAGCAACTTTTCGCTCAACGTCAGCGTGTAATAACGGTGGATAGCCATGTGATTTCCTTGGTGGGTTTGACGACGAGCTAAAAATTCAACCTTCTAAGCGAGGCTAGGCGCGAACAAAAAATTACGACGCAGCATAGGGATGCTATGTAAGGAGTGATTTTTTGCTTGTCCTCAGGCGTTGTAGCTGGGGGTGAGCAACAACGCATCGCAACGAAGGTTGGATTTTTTTAGGAGGGGCACTCTAAAACTCCAGCGGGTCGATGTCCAGCGCGCAGCGCAATTTGCTGTGCGGAATGGCATCTAAATCAACCTGCCAGTCGCGTAAAAAAAGTTGCAACGCGCGACGGGTAGTCGCTTGTATCAGCAAATGCGCGCGCACATGATTGGCGCGACGTGCCAATGCAGCAGGCACTACGCCTAACACTTCGACTGGGTGAGCCAATGCTAGTGCCGCTGTGCGCGCTTGATTCAAGTACGCATAAACCTCGCCCTCATTTTTGCCTTCAGCACGCAAAACCGCTTGAAAATGAAACGGTGGAAAGCCCGCCAGATTACGCTCGGCAAGCTGTTGGGCGGCAAAGCCGTTGAAGTCGTGACGTTGCAAAGCGCGATACAAAGGATGATCAGGAAACTCGGTTTGAATAATCACTTCGCCCGCTTTATCGGCGCGCCCTGCCCGCCCCGACACTTGCGCTAACTGTGCATATAATTTTTCAGTCGAACGAAAATCACTGCTGTACAACGCGCTATCGGGATTGAGCACGCCGACCAAAGTCAGCGCAGGAAAATCGTGTCCCTTCGCCAACATTTGCGTGCCAATCAAAATGTCCACCGCGTTGGCATGAATCTGTTCACGCATGGTTTGCCAAGCGCGTTTGTTGCGCGTGCTGTCGCGATCGACGCGCAAAATTCGCGCTTGAGGAAAGCGTGCTTGCACAATTTCTTCGACGCGTTGTGTGCCACTACCGATCGGATGCAAATCATTGCTGGCGCAGTCAGGACACACTTTAGGCGGGCGAATTTGGTAGCCGCAATGGTGACAACGCAGGCGTTGATCGTGCAGATGCAGCACCATTTTTCCTGCGCAGTTTTTGCAAGCTGATAACCAGCCACAACCCCCGCACATCAACACGGGCGCATAACCGCGACGATTGAGAAACAGCAAACTTTGCTCGCCGCGCGCGATGCGCAATTCAATCTCGCGCAGCAAAATTTCGCTGATGCCGTCGTGCATTAAATTTTGTTTGGTATGAATGCAACGCACCGTCGGCAGGCGCGCACTGGCATTAGCGCGCTGCTGCAAAGTGAGCATTTGATAACGCCCCGTTTGCGCATTGTGAAAGCTCTCTAAGCTAGGCGTAGCCGAGCCTAGCACGATAGGTACTCCGCGCTGACTTGCGCGAAAAATCGCCACATCGCGCGCCGAATAACGCAAGCCATCTTGCTGTTTGAACGACGCGTCGTGTTCTTCATCGACAATAATCAGTGCAAGTTTGGGCAGCTCCGCGAACACCGACAAACGCGTGCCTAAAATAATTCTCGCCGTGCCGTGTTGCGCTTGCAGCCAATTTTCTAAGCGCGCTTTTTCATTCAAGCCGCTATGCAAACTGGTGATGTCCACATCGGGAAAGCGACTATGAAAATAGTCTTCCAACTGCGGCGTGAGGTTGATTTCTGGCACGAGCAACAACACCTGCCCGCCCGACTGCAAAGCATGGTGCATCAGATGCACATACACCTCAGTTTTGCCGCTACCGGTAATGCCATGCAGCAGAAAACACTGAAAGTTTTGCGCCTGCATCACCGTATCCACTGCGACTTGCTGCTCGGCGGTTAAGGTGTGCGCGTTGTTAAACACATGAAAATTATTCCCTCCCCCTGTCAGGGGGAGGGTTAGGGTGGGGGTAAAAACTGCAAACTCCTCCACCCATCCCTCACCCACTAGCAGCTGTAACGCCGCACGCGCGGTCGTCGCCACCGCCTTCAATTCCGCCCGCGTATGGGCGCGCTGCGCAAGCAACGTCAAGATGCGCAGCTGCACTTTTTTATTTTTAGGCAATGCACTCAAATCTAACGCCGCGCCTTGCGCGCTCAAGCGATAGCTCACGATGGGTTTCACGACAATCGGTTCATCGGAACGCAAGCGCGTCGGCAGCGCGGGCAACACGGTTTGACCTATCGGATAACGGTAATACTCGCTGCAAAAATTCAACAGTCGCAACAGCTCAGCCGACAAGGGCGCGCAATCATGCAAAGCGCGCGTAAGCGGTTTTATTTTTGCCGCATCCAGCGCAGTAGTAGCGACACACTCCATCACCACGCCGAGCATCTGCCGCGTGCCAAACGGCACCATCACGCGCTGCCCGACCACCACGTCCATAGCCTCATCCACCGTGTAATCAAACAAAGTGGCAAGGGGAACATCGAGGGCGACGCGGGCGATGGGCATCTGTTTTATTCTTCGCGCCGTTTGGTTAAACCTGACACTACCGCGACCAACAACAAGCTGGCTACCCAGCCAAACAAAATTTCAAACCACACCAATAAACGCGTCCAATGCTTGCCACCTTCAAAAGTGAAAAGTTCTTTGTACCAAGTTTTATTAGGCGTGGGAATTAGCGGCGACCAACTACTTTCTTGCTGCAAATTGACCAACGGCAAAATCACATCTAGCGAATATGCCAACGGGCTAAAGCCTGAATACTCCTCAGGCAAGGCGGCACATAGATACCAATTGCCCGCGCCCTTTATGGGGGAGACAACGGCACTGGCTGGCGCAACATAACTCGGTGCGCAAACTTCATATTTTTCATTTTGAAACACCAAGGGGTCAGAAGGAGCGAACACTCCCTGCACAGCGGCGCACCAATACAGCACAGCACAAAACAACCACACGCCCACCATCCATGCCAGCAACCGTAAAGGGCGATAACCATAGCCGGTCAAGACACCAAACAAACGATGCCCTGTTCGACTAATTTTGCGATAAGACCATGCGCGAAACCTATTCCAATCTTTGGGTGTTTGTCCGATTAAATTGGCTGCGCGCAAACGCTGTTCAAATGCAATAGACACCTGCCGCGCATCTTCTGCATGACCCATTTCGCGCAATACTTTGATAAGTTGCCGCCAAGGTTGAGGCGTAAATTCCGCACCTTTTTTATCTAGTCCTGCATGTGCGGCGCTTTGTTTATCCAGCCACGCAATTCTTGTTGCGGCATCGGTTGGCGCGCCACCTGCAATACTGTCGTAAACAAAGCCATCCAACACTAACGTGCCACCCCAAATTTCTTTGTCATCTACCAATCGCCCTACATGGGCACTTGATAGCGAAATATCACCCTCAACAAGCTTAAGATTGCGAAAAAACAATGCGCCTTGGACGCACATTCCATCGCCTGTTAGTGCGAACCCATTTCCACCTTTAAGCGTGGCATCTTGACAATTCAAGTTCCCAGCAATTTGTGCTATATGTAACCGAACTTCACCCGTGGCGATAAATTCATCCTTAAAAAATACACTGCCCTTAATTGCCGCTTTATCTATTACAAGCGCATCACTTTCGCCCCCATCAAACGATGCACTTTTGCAAGTTAGGTCTCCACCAATCTGAACGCTAACTAAGCGAACTTCACCCGTGGCGATAAATTTATCCTGAAAAAAGACACAGCCCTTAATCACAGATCTATCTATAACTCCCCCATTATCAAACGATGCACCGCTGCAAGTTAAATCACCACCAATCTGCGCACCCAACAAGCGTACTACCTTAGAAATACCGACACGCTCCAGAAATAAATCGCCTTTGCAAAAAAAGCCGTCTCCTGCCAACTCAGCGAGCTTGCTATCCGATAGTGCTAGTGAGCCTTTAACTGATGCATCTCTAAAAATAAGAGCCTCCACAAAAGTGCAGTAACGAAGCCATACATCGGTAAGAATAGTCGCGCCCCTCATATCTAACTCATCCCCGACCCAAGCACCCTGAAGCTGCACGCCTTTTTCATGCACTGGTGCACGCTCATCGCCACCTAATAACATAAAGCGCAAAAATGCCGCGCGCACGGTGTTGTCGGGCGTAGCCTCAGTGGGTCGCTGCGCTGAAATTTCCGCAATCTCCCCCGCTCGACAAGCCACTAATAATTTTTGCTCAGCAGGCTGTAGCGGCTGAAATTCAGCAAGTGTTTTGCCTATAGGTTTTAGCGCGGTCATTAGTGAGCCCTATCAAAATTGATGCTTTGAAAGCAAAAAAGCCGCAGGATATTTTCTGCGGCTTTTAGTTATTCAAGGGTGTCTCGAAAAATTTAAATATCGAAACGAGGCTAGGCGCGAACAAAAAATTACGACGACACATAGACAAACTATGTAAGGAGTAATTTTTTGTGAGCAACAACGCATCGTGATGAGATTTGAGTTTTACGAGATGCCCTTAATGATATTTACGGCTTAGTTCGTGTACCGCATCCACCATTGCGCCGACGTGTTCGGGGTTGGTGTGTTGCGAGATGCCGTGACCCAAGTTGAACACATGACCACTGCCGAAACCGTAGCTGCTCAATACTTTTTCGACTTCTCGTTCAATCGCGCTTGGCGCGGCAAACAATACGGCGGGATCGAGGTTGCCTTGCAGGGCGACTTTGTGGCCAACTTTTTGTCGCGCCACGCCGATGTCTATCGTCCAGTCCAAACCAATCGCATCGCAACCTGTGTTGGCAATGCCGTCAACCCACAAGCCGCCGCCTTTGGTGAAGACGATGTTAGGAATGCGCACGCCGTCTTTTTCTTTAATCAGCCCCGCGATAATGCGCTGGGTGTAAGCCAAAGAAAATTCGTGGAACGCCGCGTGGGACAACACGCCGCCCCATGAGTCGAAAATCATTACGGCTTGTGCGCCTGCTTCGATTTGCGCGTTCAAATAATTGATGACCGATAGTGTGGTCACTTCGAGAATGTGGTGCATCAGCTTAGGATCGTTGTACATCAAGGTTTTCACCTTGGCGTAATCATCACTGCTGCCGCCTTCAACCATGTAGCAAGACAGTGTGAACGGGCTGCCCGAAAATCCAATCAGCGGAATGCGTCCATCCAAAGATTTGCGAATTTGGCTCACCGCGTCGGTGACGTAACGTAAGTCTTTGTCAACATCGGCAGGACGCAATGCCATGATTTGCGCCTCGGTGCGCAACGGACGTTCAAACTTAGGACCTTCGCCA
This sequence comes from Gallionella sp., assembly GCA_036171695.1. Classification (GTDB taxonomy): domain Bacteria; phylum Pseudomonadota; class Gammaproteobacteria; order Burkholderiales; family Gallionellaceae; genus Gallionella. The sequence goes on along the minus strand of JAVHRN010000044.1, from coordinate 6,718 downwards.
TCAGAGAAGTACAACCCCAAGCCCATCGCATCGGGCACGGTCAAAATATCGGAGAACAAAATCGCCGCATCGAGAGGAAAACGATCGACAGGTTGCAGGGTAACTTCGGTGGCGAAATCAGGGTTTTTGCACAAGCCCAAAAAGCTGCCCGCGCGTTGTCGAGTGGCGCGATATTCAGGCAAAAAACGACCTGCTTGACGCATCATCCACAAAGGGGTGTATTCGGTGGGTTGACGCAATAAGGCGCGCAGGAAAGTGTCGTTTTTAAGTTTGAAGTTCATGGTTTTCCTAGTAGAAGTTTGTCCACTGATTACAAAGATTCACGCAGATTTTTTGCTTGCTTTTAATCTGTGCAAATCTGCGTAATCTGCGGACAAAAAAGTTTTTTGTTAGCGTGGCAATACCGATGAACCCATCAAGAATTCATCCACTGCGCGGGCGCATTGGCGACCTTCGCGGATTGCCCAGACAATCAATGATTGACCGCGACGCATGTCGCCTGCAGCGAATACTTTAGCTTTGCTGGTGGAGTAAGCGCGTGCGCCTTCGGTGCTGGCTTTGATGTTGTTACGCGCATCTTTTTCGACCCCAAACGCGTCCAAGATTTTTTGCACGGGTGACACAAAACCCATCGCAAATAACACCAAGTCAGCTTTGATTTCAAACTCGCTGCCTGCCACTTCGACCATCTTGCCGTCTTTGAATTCGACGCGTACGCACAACAGTTTTTCCACTTTGCCGTTGCTGCCCAAAAACGCTTTAGTCGAAACTGACCAATCGCGATTCGCACCTTCTTCATGCGAACTGGAAGTGCGCATTTTCAGCGGCCAATTCGGCCATACCAAAGATTTGTTTTCCTTTTCGGGAGGACGTGGCATCACTTCAAATTGCGTGATGGATGCCGCACCGTGACGGTTCGATGTGCCGACACAATCCGAGCCAGTATCGCCGCCGCCAATCACCACCACATGCTTGCCTGTCGCTTTAATTTGCTCAGGTAAAACATCGCCCGCATTGACGCGATTTTGTTGTGGCAAGAAATTCATCGCAGGATAAATGCCGCTCAATTCACGCCCTGCAACAGGCAAGTCGCGCGGGGTTTCTGCGCCACCCGCCAAAATCACCGCATCGAAATCTTTATCCAACTGCGCGGGGGTGATCGTGCTAGTCGCCATATTGGCCACGCCGATGTCGCCATCCGTACCCACAAACACCGAGGTCTTGAAGGTCACGCCCTCGGCTTCCATTTGTTTAATGCGACGGTCAATGTGGAATTTTTCCATCTTGAAATCAGGAATGCCGTAGCGCATCAAGCCACCAATGCGACTATTTTTTTCAAACACAGTCACGTCATGCCCTGCGCGCGCCAGTTGTTGCGCCGCTGCCAACCCCGCAGGTCCGCTACCAACAATCGCGATTTTTTTACCCGTTTTTTGTGCTGCAACATGCGGTACAACCCAACCGTTTTCCCAACCCTTATCAATAATCGCATGCTCAATCGACTTGATACCGACCGCATCGTTATTGATGTTCAGGGTACATGCGGCTTCACAAGGTGCGGGACACAAACGCCCCGTGAACTCAGGAAAATTATTAGTGGAATGCAAAACCGTTAAAGCGTTTTGCCAATCGCCGCGATACACCAAATCATTCCAATCAGGAATGATGTTGTTCACGGGGCAACCGCTGGTGCAAAACGGAATACCGCAATCCATGCAGCGCGCGCCTTGCGTAGTTGCTTGCTCGTCGGACAAATGCAGCACGAATTCTTGATAATTTTTAACGCGTTCGGCGACGGGCAAATTGGCTTCTGCCAGACGCTCAAACTCCATGAAACCTGTGGGCTTACCCATTATGCAGCCTCCAATTGTTTAGCTTGTGTTGCGGCCATTTCTTGTAACGCGCGACGATATTCAGTCGGCATCACCTTGACGAATTTAGGCAAGAACGCCGACCAGTTATCCAAAATTTGCTTAGCGCGCGCGCTGTTGGTATAGCGCAAATGCTTTTCAATTTTGCTGCGCAATACCGCTTCGTCGGCACGATTCAAATGATTGAAATGCACGCGACCGTGTGATTCGACTTCGCCTGTTTCGCTCGCCGCCGCTTCTTCTGGTACCGCTTCGAGCGCGACCATCGCCAAGTTGCAACGCTGTTCAAACTGACCGTCTTCATCCAACACGAACGCCACGCCGCCCGACATGCCCGCTGCGAAGTTGCGCCCAGTTTGTCCTAGCACCACCACTAAACCGCCGGTCATGTATTCGCAACCGTGATCGCCCAAACCTTCGACCACCGCAATCGCGCCAGAGTTACGCACTGCGAAACGCTCGCCCACTACGCCGTTGAAATAACACTCGCCCGACGTTGCGCCATACATCAGCGTATTGCCCGCAATAATGTTTTCATGCGACACCAGCTTCGCATCGAGCGACGGCATGATGGCAATACGCCCGCCGCACAAGCCTTTCGCGACATAGTCGTTACCTTCGCCGCGCAAGCTAAAGGAAATCCCTTTAGCCAAAAACGCGCCAAAACTTTGCCCCGCTGTCCCTGTGAAATTCACTTGGATGGTGTCGTCCGCCAAGCCCGCTTGACCGTAACGTTTCGCTACTTGGTGCGACAGCATCGTGCCGACGGTGCGGTTCACGTTGGTGATGCGGCTTTCAATAACCACAGGTTTTTTATCGTTCAACGCGATTTGCGCTTGCGCAATCAAACTGTTGTCCAACGCCTTTTCCAACTCGTGATCTTGACCGCTGTTATGACGGCGCGACACACTGGCAGGCTGGGTAGATTGATGGAACACTTTGGAGAAATCCAAACCTTGCGACTTCCAATGCGCGATGCCGTTTTTCACATCGAGCAAATCGCTACGACCAATCAACTCATCGAACTTGCGAATACCCATTTGCGCCATCAATTCACGCACTTCTTCAGCAACAAAAAAGAAGTAATTGACCACATGTTCAGGTTGACCTGTGAATTTTTTACGCAGTGCAGGATCTTGTGTGGCAACACCAACTGGGCAGGTGTTGAGATGGCATTTGCGCATCATGATGCAGCCTTCCACCACCAACGGCGCGGTAGCAAAACCGAACTCGTCCGCACCCAGCAACGCACCAATTAACACGTCGCGGCCTGTTTTTAACTGACCATCAACTTGCAGCGCAACACGACCGCGCAACTGGTTCAGCACCAGTGTTTGCTGCGCTTCTGCCAGACCTAATTCCCACGGTGTCCCCGCGTGCTTAATCGAAGACACAGGCGATGCACCCGTACCGCCGTCAAAACCTGACACCACAATGTGATCGGCTTTGGCTTTAGACACACCCGCCGCCACCGTACCTACGCCTACTTCGGAAACTAATTTCACCGAAATTGATGCAGTTGGGTTGGCATTTTTCAAGTCGTGAATCAGCTGCGCCAAGTCCTCAATCGAATAAATATCGTGATGCGGAGGCGGCGAAATCAAGCCCACGCCAGGCACCGAGAAGCGCAACTTGGCGATGTACTCGGACACTTTGCCGCCCGGTAACTGACCGCCTTCACCGGGCTTCGCGCCTTGCGCCATCTTGATTTGAATCTGATCAGCACTCGCCAGATATTCCGCTGTCACGCCAAAACGTCCTGAAGCAACTTGCTTAATGCGTGAGCGCAAAGAATCGCCGGGCAGCATCTGACGGTCGGCTTCGATACGGCTCTTGCCGATGATGTCGGACAGCATCTCACCACCTTTGAAGGCCTTGAAACGCGCCGCATCTTCGCCGCCTTCGCCCGTGTTGGACTTGCCGCCAATACGGTTCATGGCAATCGCCAAGGTGGTGTGAGCTTCGGTAGAAATCGAACCCAACGACATCGCGCCCGTAACGAAACGCTTGACGATTTCTTTAGCAGAATCAACTTCAGCCAACGGCACTGCCGCGCCGACTGATTTAATTTCAAACAGACCGCGCAGCGTTTTCAGCTTAGTGCTTTGATCGTTGATGAGCTTGGCGTATTCCTTGTAGCTAGCTGCATTGTTGGTACGCGTCGCGTTCTGCAATTTGGCGATGGAGTCGGGTGTCCACATATGTTCTTCGCCACGCACGCGGTAAGCATATTCGCCACCCGCTTCCAACATCGTTGCCAACACGGGGTCGTTGCCGAAGGCGTTGCGATGGGTACGCACGGTTTCTTCCGCCACTTCGCTCAAACCAATACCTTCGATTTGCGTAGCTGTGCCAGTAAAGAACTGCTCTACAAAACTTGCGTTCAAACCGATGGCTTCAAAAATTTGCGCACCACAATACGATTGATACGTCGAAATCCCCATCTTGGACATGACTTTCATCAAGCCTTTGTTGATGGCTTTGATAAAGCGTTTCTTGGCTTCTTTCGCATCAACCTTGGCGGGCAACTTCATCGCCATAATGGTCTCAAACGCCAACCAAGGGCACACGGCTTCTGCGCCATAACCTGCTAACAAAGCGAAGTGGTGAACTTCACGCGCTGAACCTGTATCGACTACCAAGCCCGTGCTGGTACGCAAACCCGCGCGCACCAAATGCAAATGCACCTTAGAAGTTGCAACCAGCGCAGGAATCGCGACGCGTTCCGCACTCATGGCACGATCCGACAAAATCAGCACGTTGTAACCATCGGCTACAGCCTGATCGGCTGCGGCACACAAGGCTGTTACCGCAGCGGCACACCCTGCTGCACCGAGCTCGGCGGGATAGGTCATATCCAATACCAAACTGCGGTATTGCTGCTCGGTCAAGCTGGCGATATTGCGCAATTTAGCAATATCTTCATTCGACAATACGGGCTGATGCACTTCCAAACGCAAAGTCGGATTAACTTCGTTCAGCCCCAACAAATTAGGTTTGGGCCCGATAAACGAAGTCAGCGACATCACGATTTCTTCGCGAATTGGATCAATCGGCGGATTGGTTACTTGTGCAAACAACTGTTGGAAATAATCGTAGAAGGAACGATTTTTATTCGACAACACCGCCAACGCAGCATCCGTTCCCATCGAGCCAGTTGGCTCTTCACCCGCCGCCACCATAGGAGCCAAGATGAATTTCAAATCTTCTTGCGAATAGCCAAACGCTTGCTGGGTATCCAACAACGACGCATTTAATTTTTGCGGTGCATCCACGCTCGGCATATCGCCCAAGAAATAACGCGAATTTTCTAACCATTGACGGTACGGTTTGGCGGTCGCAATTTTATTTTTCAGCTCGCTATCATCAACGATGCGACCTTCGTCCATATTGATGAGGAACATTTTGCCTGGTTGCAAACGCCATTTTTTAACCACCTTGCTAGCAGGAATCGGCAGCACACCCATCTCGGATGCCAGCAACACCATATCGTCATCGGTAATCAGATAGCGCGCAGGACGCAGACCGTTACGATCCAGCGTCGCGCCTATCATGCGACCATCGGTGAACGCTACGGCGGCAGGGCCGTCCCACGGCTCCATCAGCGCAGCGTGATATTCGTAGAACGCACGACGCTCTTCATCCATCAGCGGATTACCCGCCCATGCTTCGGGAATCAAAATCATCATCGCGTGCGGCAGCGAATAACCACCCGCCACCAGCAGCTCTAAAGCGTTATCGAAACAAGCTGAATCGGACTGACCATCGACGATCAGCGGCCACAGCTTCTCTAAATCTTCACCCAACAACGGCGACGACATCGCGGCATGACGTGCCGCCATCCAGTTGACGTTGCCGCGCACGGTATTGATTTCACCGTTGTGCGCAATCATGCGGAACGGATGCGCCAAATCCCAGGTCGGGAAGGTGTTGGTGGAGAAACGTTGATGCACCAGCGCGAGCGCACTAATCAGGGTGGGGTCTTGCAAATCGAGGTAATACTTGCCGACTTGATCAGCCAACAACATACCTTTGTAAACAATGGTGCGTGACGACAGCGACGGGCAATAAAAACCTTTGCCTTGTGCGTTTGCCAAACCACGAATGGCGTGTTCCATAGTCTTACGAATGACAAACAGCTTGCGTTCAAAAGCATCTTGATCGGCGCAGTTTGCACCCTTGGCGATAAACACTTGACGTACACAAGGCTCAACCAATTTCACGCTTTCGCCCAAAATGCTGCTGTCCACTGGCACGTCGCGCCAAGCCAACAATGATTGACCTTCTTCAGCAATTTTTGCCGCGATAACCTGTTCGCACGCCGCGCGTGCTGCGGCATCACGAGGCAAAAATACCATCGCCACACCGTAGCTGCCCACTGCGGGCAATTCAACTTTTAGTGTCGCGCATTGCGCGCGCAAAAATGCGTCTGGCAGTTGCAACAAAATCCCCGCGCCATCACCTGCTAATGGGTCGGCACCCACCGCGCCGCGATGCGTCAGATTTTCTAAAATCTTCAGCCCTTGGCTGACCATGTCATGGCTTTTTTTGCCTTTAATATGAGCGACAAAACCCACGCCACAGGCATCGTGCTCTTGTCTTGGATCGTACAAACCTTGCTGCATCGGCAAAGAAGAATTGCTCACGGCATTACTCCAGTAAATTCACGAAATCTAAAGTGTTTGAGCAAAATAAAGGCGGCACGCGCCGCACAATAACAAGCATTGCAAAAACGAAAGGGCGGGGATATTACCTTGTTAGCCTCGCTTGGGCAACCGCCGCGCGGCTTATCTGTTAGCCCCAAGTAGTAATGTCCGCTTTCTGCCAAATAGAAATGTCCGCTGGTG
>JAVHRN010000043.1:0-3131 GCA_036171695.1 Gallionella sp. | reverse complement strand
TTGAACAATACCGCGCCGAGCAACAAGGCAAGCCTGGCATCGGTAAACCGCTCACGGTCGAGCTGCAACGGATACGCCAACTGGAGAACGAGAACCGCCAACTGAAGTCGGATAACGCCATCTTAAAAAAAGCCTCAGCCTTCTTTCACTGAATGAAGTCAGCGCGTAAGGATTAAAAGCCGTTATCATTTCGAGTTATGAATTTACCTACTTCCAGCAATTCCGCACTCCTCGCGCGCAGCCTTTCTGCTGTTTGGCATCCGTGTTCACAAATGAAACATTACCAACAATACCCGTTGTTGCCGATTGCGCGTGGCAAGGGCGTGTGGTTGTACGATTATGATGACAACCGCTATTTGGATGCGGTGAGTTCCTGGTGGGTGAATTTATTTGGGCATAGTAATACGCGCATCAATGCCGCTTTGATTGAGCAACTCAACACGCTCGAACACGTTATGTTGGCGGGTTTTACCCATGAACCAGTGGTGCAATTATCGGAACGCTTGCGCGCACTCGCTCCGCGTGGATTGGGGCATTGCAGCTATGCTTCGGACGGCGCGGCGGCAATAGAAATTGCACTGAAAATGAGCGCGCATTTTTGGCGCAACAGTCATCAGCCCAATAAAACGCAATTCATCAGCTTGAAAAATAGCTATCACGGCGAGACTTTGGGCGCGTTGTCGGTTACCGATGTTGCTATTTTCCGCGATGCGTATGGGCCATTGATTCGTCAGCAGGCCACCGTGGTTAGTCCCGATAGCCGCGATGCCGCAGCAGGCGAAACTGCTGAGCAGTTTGCGCTGCGCTGTGTGGATGCACTGGAATTACATTTGCAGCAACATCATCACGAACTAGCCGCCTTGATTGTTGAACCACTGGTGCAAGGCGCGGCTGGCATGTCGATGTATCACCCAGTTTATTTGACGCGCGCACGCACGCTCTGTACGCAATACGGCGTGCATTTAATCGCCGACGAAATTGCGGTCGGGATGGGGCGCACGGGAACGCTATTTGCGTGTGAGCAGGCGGCCATTACGCCTGATTTTTTATGTTTATCCAAAGGCATTACTGGCGGTTACTTGCCCTTGTCGGTGGTGATGACCACCGATGCTATTTACGCCGCGTTTTATGCGGATGAAACCGCGCGTGGCTTTTTACATTCGCATTCTTATACGGGTAATCCCTTGGCGTGTCGGGCCGCGCTGGCGACCTTGGATATTTTTGCGCAAGATGACGTAGTCAACGCGAATCGCCACACCGCCGCGTATTTGAACAAAATTGCCCAACCTTTGCGTGACCATCCTGCGGTCAAAAATTGGCGCAACACGGGCATGATTTGGGCGTTTGAAGTCACTAGCCCGCATCCAGATTTTGCACAGCGTTGCCATCAACTGGGATTAGCAAATGAGCTGTTGTTGCGTCCTATTGGCAACACGATTTATTTCATGCCGCCGTATGTAATTTCTAAATCAGAAATAGAGTTTTTAGTCGCGCAAACTTTGGATCTCGTGCAACAACTCAGCTAAATAATAATGAAAAAAATTCTCATTACCGCGCTGCTGTTGAGCAGCTTCGCCGCACATGCCGCACCGCAAGCCTTACCCGATAGCGTGCAAGACGCGCTCAAGCGTGCGGGCATTCCCGTTGCAAGTGTGGGCGTTTGGGTGCAAGAACAACACGCTACCGCACCGTTGCTCGCCATCAATGGCGCGCGCGCCATGAACCCTGCTTCCACCATGAAACTACTCACCACCATCAGCGCGCTGGATAGCCTTACCCCCGCGTATCGTTGGAAGACCGAGGCATATTTGGATGGCAAGCTAGCTAATGGCGTGTTGCAAGGTAATTTGGTATTCAAAGGCTATGGCGACCCTAAGCTGACCATCGAACAATTTTGGTTGTGGCTGTTGGAATTGCGCCAGCGCGGCTTGCGCGAGATTCGCGGCGATGTGGTGTTGGATAGCACGTATTTTGCCACGCTGACACACGATCCTGCTGAGTTTGATAACGATCCAACGCGCGCCTACAACGTTGGTCCGAATGCTTTGTTGCTCAACTTTAATGCGCTGCACTTGCGCTTCATTCCCAATGGGGAAACTACAACGGCGTTGCTAGAGCCGCAGTTGGCGGGCTACACAGTACAAAATCGCGTGCGCACTTCGAGCAAATTAGCCTGCCATCCCAATGACGCGTATAGCGCGCATTTAGAGGGGCACACGATTGTGCTGCAAGGTGAGATTGCCTCTGACTGTGGTGAAGTGGAAGATTATTTTTCGCTGCTGCCGCATGAACAATACTTTGTTGCGGCGTTCACAGCTTTGTGGCAAGAATTGGGCGGCAGCGTACAAGGCAAAGTGCGCGCTGGTGGCGTGTCGCGCGATGCACAACTTTTTGCGACGCACACCTCAACGCCTGTTGCTGAAGTCATCCGTGACATCAATAAATTTTCTAACAACATCATGGCGCGGCATTTATTTTTAACTTTGTCGGCACAAACGGGCGAACCCGCTAGCCCAGCTCGCAGCGCACTGGTAGTGCAGCAATGGTTGGCGCAGCAAGGCTTAAATTTCCCAGAGCTGGTGCTGGAAAATGGCGCGGGTTTATCGCGGCGCGAGCGCATCAGTCCAGAGCATTTAGCGCAACTGTTGCAATACGCTGCAAACAGTCCTTATTCCGCTGAACTGCAAGCCTCGCTGCCGATTTTGGGTATAGATGGCACGGTGAAAAAACGTTTCAAAAACTGTTCATTAACTGGACATGCGCACCTCAAAACAGGCACGCTAGATGGCGTTAAATCCATCGCAGGTTATGTTGATACGCACAGCGGTAAACAATGGCTCATGGTGTTTATCATCAATCATCCGCGCGCCGCGCAAGGTCATGCAGCACAAGACGCATTGATTGCTTGGCTCGCAGCCCAAAATTAGCAGAGTCCTTTTTTCTAAGTTCGCGGTTCTCTAGGCTGACTCATTGCCTGTGCATGTCAACGCCAAATAGAAATGTCCGCTGGGTCGTTTTTTGTTACGCCGTTACAGCGTGAGCTGCTTTGCCTAGTTTTAACTTCCGCCAAGGGTGTGTAATTTCGGACACGCCGATAGGGCATTTTGCTGCTTGTTGCTCAAACACAATCG
>JAVHRN010000042.1:14351-15561 GCA_036171695.1 Gallionella sp. | reverse complement strand
CCGCGTTTGCCTGCTGAACCGACAATGCGATAAATATCAGCACCGTCAACAGGCGGTGCAAAGGCAGCAACAAGCAATGGCTTTTTGAATTCAATGCGCCACCTTGCCGGGAGACGGCCAATCTTGCCAGGAAAAGCAAAATTCAGCTGACAGACATTGTTCGGCATAAACGACTTGATGCATTCCGCCCGGCTCGAATTCGACCGCGTAACGCGCGGGAGGTGCGCTCGTATCTCCCTGTACGACTTCTTCGAACCAAACAAGTGAAGAGGGCGGAACGCGTTTGAGCAATGTGTCATCGGGAATTGCAACAGGCCGGATCAGCATCTTTTCCCTGATGCCGTAGCGATACCCCGGACTCACATCCCGTGAACGCTCGAAGGCGACTGGACCAGCGATCGCCTTCCAGCGTGGCAGATGCGAAAAAGTGACGTCCAACCAACTCGCATCCGTCTTCAAGGTGGCTCCCACGACCCGCCCATCGAGCAAACGCAGCACATCGCCGCTGGCACTGTACCAAACCTGCACTGGACCATCAGTCGTCCCGTCCACATACCCCAATGCCATAAAAATCTCGCGACCGTCCACCATGACGCGCAAATATTTTAAATTCGGATTCAGCTTGGCAGTTGACTGGCCCTGCTGAACAGTCACCCGATAGACATCCATAGCTGCCTTCAAGGTTGGCTCAGCCGTGCAACCGTAAAGACCGCCCAACAGCAGCAAAATACCTGACAAAGCGGCTATTCTGAACATTGCCTGTCACGCCGCGATCGAGTCACCCGATTGACACCGATTGGCGACAGCTTCGCCATGACCGAAGGTAAAGAGGCAGACAGGGACAACAATCCGCTTGCTGCCCTGCTGTATCTGCCTCTGCGAAAAATAGAATTGATCAGAACGGATTTCAAACTTTAATTAATGGCAGACAAATCAGACGACTCGCCTGACTGAACTGGTGACTCAAACAAAAAGGCCACAAAAGAAAAGTCCCCGAAGAGACTTTTCTAAAAACAGCAAATCAGCGACTGCCCTATTGTGTAACTGTAACTGTATTAACAGTATTATTCCCACCGGAAACGAGTGCACCAACAACGCCAATAGCGGCCACACCGCCAACAATGCCCAAAGTACCGAGCCCGCCGATACCACCACCGACAGCACCTGCTCCACCAACACCACCACCTACAGTACCACCAGTAGTTCCACC
>JAVHRN010000042.1:0-14251 GCA_036171695.1 Gallionella sp. | reverse complement strand
CCACCTACAGTACCACCAGTAGTTCCACCCGTTGTTCCACCAACTACTTCGCCAGCGGCAATCACACTACCGGAAGCGGCCAATACCAAAACCAACAACAACGCGCCTAATTTTTTCATGATTCAGACCTCATAATAATGATTTTGATTGCATTCACCAGAACCCTCCAATGCTGACCTGAGATTATCCTGATTGAGAGACTTTATGCAATATGTTTTTATGCAACCTCCCGAAATCACATAAAAAACCCACGCACTTAAGAATTAACATCAAAAAAACAAATGTTTGCAAACTAAAAATCAGAATATCAACACCGTGTCACCCTGTGTCACCCTGTTTTCAAATTGCCAGGCATGCGTTACGATCTGTTCAAGATCGCCAAATCTGGGCGACCATCCCCAGTCTTTTTTAATCTTCGAGGAATCAGCCACCAAACTGGGCGGGTCGCCCGCTCGACGTGGACCAAACGTCAAGGGTACGTTTTTTCCAGACACGCGTTCAACCATCTGGATGACCTCCTTCACTGAATATCCTTGCCCATTGCCGAGATTGTAGGTGCGACTTTCTCCTCCAGAAATCAAGTGCTGTACAGCCAACAGATGCGCTTCACACAAATCAACTATGTGAATGTAATCACGAATGCAGGTACCATCCGGGGTATCATAATCAGTGCCAAAAATCGTCAATTTTATTCCACCGTCCTTGATTGAACGCAATGCTAGTGGAATAAGATGCGTCTCTGGATCATGCCTCTCACCCAGTTCACCATCAGGATCGGCTCCTGCAGCATTGAAATAGCGCAATGCAACCGAACGAAACCCGTACGCACGCCCGTAGTCATGCAACACCTTCTCCACCATCAACTTTGCCATTCCATAAGAATTGATTGGTGCGGCAGGATGTCCCTCATCGATGGGAACATACTCTGGCACACCGAAGATGGCTGCTGTGGAAGAGAAAACAAGTTTATTGACACCGTGCTTCTGCATGGCATCAAGCAAATTAAGCGTCGTTACTACAGTATTGCGATAATATTTTCCCGGATCCCGAACGGATTCGCTAACCACGATATAACCCGCAAAGTGAATCACTGCATCAAAATTATTCGATGAAAACAGTTCATCCAGATCGGTTTCGTCATGCAGGCTGCCATGTACGAACTCGCCCGCCACAACAGCATCCCGATAGCCCGTCGACAAATCGTCCAGTGTCACCACATCATGCCCGCGAGCCACCAACAACTTAACCATATGCGAGCCGATATAGCCCGCCCCACCGGTTACAAGAACTTTCAAAATCTCTCCCTCAGAATACAACTATCGTCACAATACTAAACAAACCTAACAGGCACCTTTGCGCACCAGCACCACTTTAAAAGTCTTGAGCAAAATTACCAAGTCATACCACAGACTCCAATTTTTCACATACCAGACATCCAGTGCGACCCTTGTCGGATAATCGGTATCACTGCGCCCGCTTACCTGCCACAAACCCGTTATGCCAGGCTTGGCTTCAAGGTAATATTTCTGATGTTCACCATAACGACTCAATTCGCTCTCGACGACCGGCCTGGGTCCAACCAGACTCATATCACCTATGAAAACATTCCACAACTGGGGCAACTCATCAAGACTGGTCTTTCTCAAAAACAACCCCAGAGGGGTCACACGAGGATCATTGGAAAGTTTAAAATCCTTTTCCCATTCGGCACGTGCCACGGCATCTACCAGTAGCAGATCATGCAGTATCTGCTGTGCGTCAGGCACCATCGTTCTGAATTTGTAACATTTAAAGATATCACCATATTGCCCGACACGATTATGTGCAAAGATAATTGAGCTGCCACTTCTCCACACCATCAAGGCTATGATCGATAGCAATGGACACAAGAATATCGAACCGAGCAACACTAGTACAATGTCGGATGCACGTTTAATGTACTGGTGTACCCTGCGGCCAAGATTATTCCTTAACCGCAACAACAACACCTCATGACGAAAGAAATGTGAAACGTCAGCGCCCAGCAAAGGCAAACCTCGGAGTGGCGGAATGATATACAGGTTGGGTACACGAAGTACCAGCTGATCGACTATCGTCCGAACCGCCCCCCACTCTTCCTCCTCTACTGCGACAAAGATATCTACACCTGTCCAGCGCTTCATAAATACATCTATGTCTTGCTCCAAAGGCTCGAGCGGAATAGGTCCAAAACACTTATTAGTTTGGCATGATGGAAGACATAGCGCCGCGATACATTCGTACCCCATCCAGCGATCATCACAAATCGCCGCAATTGCCTCGCCAGCATTTTCTCCGCAGCCAATCACGATGTATGGGCGACACCAAAGACCCATGCTGTCAAGTATCCGTCTGATGACAAAGCGCAACACCAGGATGAAGGGTAACAACAGTGCCCAGTTCATCGCCCACGTTATCCTTGAAAAGGAGAATTTAGCCAGATACATGAAGGTGGCATCAAGTATCGCCACATAAAACGCCAGCACCAGCAGTTCTCGAACTTCTGTCCAGTAGGGCTTACGCAGCATGTAATGACGGTAAACACCGTGGATCCACGCCATAGTCACAACAGCCGTTATGCTGTATAGCCAAACTCTGGTTTGCTCCAGAGTTTGTGACACGTCTCCCAACGCGTTGTTGCCATTATCGAAGAGGCGGAACAATAAATTCGCAAATACGAAGGCCAGGATAAAAGCAATGGCATCAGCCACAAACTGAAACAATTTCACGCTCAACCCTCGACTATCCATTTCATATTGATCCCCGCCGCTCATTTTTGCCCATAACCACAAACGCTATCGTTCATCATGAGCGCAATAACTTCTTTCATATGTTTAGCCGCACGCCAACCGAGTTGACTAGATGCTTTTTCCGGGTTCCCCTGACTCCAAGCAATTTCAGATGGCCTGAACAGTGTATGATCAGAATCCACATATTCCCGCCAATCGAGGCCAACGATTTCAAAGGCCTCTGCAACAAAATCCTGCAGGGAATTTGATTCGCCAGTTGCGATAACATAATCATCTGGCTGATCTGTTTGCATCATCCGCCACATTGCATCCACGTATTCAGGTGCCCACCCCCAATCACGGACAATATCCAGTCTGCCAAGTGACAGTCTATCGCCGGAGCCATCGGCAATACGACGCGCCGTCGAAATAATCTTCTGCGTAACAAAACGAGACGGGCGAAAGTGTGATTCATGATTAAATAAAATCCCATTGCAAGCAAACAACCCATAGGCATCACGATAAGTAGTAACAAGCCAATGCGCCGAAGATTTCGCAACAGCATAGGGACTACGGGGGCGAAATGGCGTATCTTCTGTTGCTGCAAAATGGCACAGGTCACCAAAGCACTCGCTGGAACTGGCATGATAAAACTTGATAGGTCTCCCTATAAACCTCAAAGCTTCCAACAAGTTCAGTGTACCCGAACCAATACTCTCCAACGTTTCCGCAGGTTGTTCAAATGAAAGTCCGACTGAACTCTGGGCTGCCAAAAAATAAACTTCATCGGGTTCACTTCGTACCAAGGCAGACAACACACTACGAAAATCATTGGGTGCCATCGACAAATACTTTACTCGCGACTTAATGCCGAGCAATTGCAAATTATTAAATGTGGACATTTGTGCGTCACGGGAAGTACCCCATACTTCATACCCCTTGCCCAACAAAAGTTGAGTTAAATACGCACCATCCTGCCCGCCGATGCCACATATCAACGCTCTCTTTTTATTTACTGATGCATGCATAGAATTTCACCTGCCGGACGACATAATTTTTTCATGGAAACGCGCCCAGGAACTCTCAACGAAATCGCGAAACTCGCAGAGAAAACGTTCCGGCCCAAATCTCATCGCATTGGAACGACAAGCATCCGGATGAATGCGATCCGCATTCAGCTCAAACTGTTGCACCGCTTGCCGGATTGATTCAGGTGTCTGTTCCATGAAAAACACCCCGGTTGGCGACTCACTATCCAAGCCTCGAATCGTCTCCATCGCACCACCCTTACCAAAAGCTATCACAGGCGTCCCACAAGCCTGCGCCTCCAGCGGCGCAATGCCAAAATCCTCTTCAGCCGCAAAGACAAAAGCCCGCGCACGCTGCATATGATCTCGCAACACCTCGAATGACTGGTAACCGAGAAGTTTGACATTCGACCCCGCCTTGGACTTTATTTTTTCAAAATCCGGACCTTCACCGATTACGATCAGACTCTTGTCAGGCATCGCACTAAAAGCATCAACGATCAAATCGATCTTCTTGTAAGGCACCATTCTGGATGCTGTGAAATAAAACTCACCCTTTTCACTGTTGCAGTGAAAAGCTTGGGTATCAACCGGAGGATAAATTATTGTCGATTCACGACGGTAGAATTTCCAGATTCGCCGCGATATAAAATGTGAAATCGCAATAAACTCATCAACGCCGTTAGTGGTTCTTGTATCCCAGATGCGAATTTTGTGCAGCATCCATTTCACGAGCCAACCCTTAAAACCGTTATCCAGACCTGACTCCTTAAGATACTGCGACTGCAAATCCCACGCGTATCGTATCGGGGAATAACACATGCATAAATGCAATTGATCTGGCCCGGTCAAAACCCCCTTGGCAACGGCATGAGAACTCGAAATCACCAGATCATAAGCTGATAAATCGAGTTGCTCGATGGCCAACGGCATAAGCGGCAGATAGTTCCGATACATGTATCTGGCAAAAGGCAGTCGCTGGATAAACGTAGTTGAAATAGATTTATTTTGAACAAACCCGCGCTGATCAGCAGGCAAAAAATCAACAACGCTAAAAATATCCGCATCGGGATAACACGCCAGCATCTGTTCCAGCACCCGTTCGGAACCTGCATAGTTCACCAACCATTCATGCACAATAGCAATTTTCATTCGTTCACGACCTTGCCTGTAAAATCTTCGTATAACAAACTATCAACTCTTTCACGTGATTTTCTATTGAGCATGGCGCATTCCAATACCTTTCATAAGCACTCAATCCCATACGTGCTGACAGCACTGCATCGTTCTTCAACAACATCATTTTTTCCGCCAAATCATCTTGATCGCCAGCTCTAAAAATCAATCCAGTTTCACCGTCGATAATTGCATCACTTGCCGCACAGGCATCCGGCACAATCGCTGGAACGCCCAGCGCAGCAGCCTCCGACACAACCATTCCCTGTGTTTCATGCAGCAAGGAGGGAAATACAAGTGCGCGACTCGATCGAATGGCACAAATTACACCCACTCGATCTTGCCAGCCTAGCAATTCCGCATCGGGATTCTCGACCCGAATTGACACTTCCTCTTCACCACAACCGACAAAAACAGCCTTCACGCCAGCCAAGCGTGCTGCTGATGCAAATAGCACAGCCCCCTTTTCGGGTGACAAGCGGCCAATAAATGTGAAAACTGTATTTTCGCTCACTTTTGACGGCGGAAATTTACCAATATCAATCGGATTCCTGACGCGGTAAAAAAATGCCGAAGCAGGCAGCCAAGTTCTCAGTATCGACTCCGAATAATCTGAAACTGAAATAAAACAAAAAACACCTCCTGGCATATGACCGAACTTGTTTTGTACCACTTGTCGCGCAACTCGCCACACTTTCTGACCATAGCCGCGCACATCGCAATGACTTGCCATACACGACAAGGACATCGGCACCAATTCGCACAACTTGTGTTGTTGAAAATTGTATAGACCGCCATTCGGACAGATTGAAAAATAGTCGTGCAACGTGCAAACGATCCTGAAGCCTCTCCTGACAGCTTCACGCACGACACTGGAAGACAAGGACTTCACCCAAGTATGCAAATGGATAACGGTATCATGGGGATCGAAATTATCGAGCAGCACCGCAAACTTCACCGCGCTTTGCTTATTCCATAGACCGCTGAGCGCAGCGTGAAGTCTGGATGGATCCCCCATGAGATCGTTCAATTCGAAATTGACGACTTTGACAAGACTTTTATCGATAGATAAATCAACGGGTGCGACGCTAGAAACGAAAGTGACATCCATCCCGGCAGCGGACAATCCGTTAACGCTGGCAAGCGCAACCTGAGCTGCACCGCCATTAATATTGCCGTGATCATTGAGTACGATTATGCGCAATTACGGCTCACCTTTCTCTGCCACGCGAATCTTATACCACTTAACTGAGGCTGAAGCAGCCACCAGCCAAAGCAACATACCCGCATTAAAATAACTACCGCCACGCAGAAAAGTTGCGATCAGAAACAGAAATATCAACGCTGCCTGCACCCTGATGGCATAGCTGCTGCTGTCAAGCCGACTTCTATGGATTGCAGACTCAATCCTGATAAACCAACCAGCAACTGCAACCAGGGTAGCAACACCTATCAGGCCGGTTTCGGAAACCAATTTGCTGAACAAGAATGAACCATCCTCGCTATTGAGGTAAAGCCCGGCACCGCTTAACAGTACTTCACGTGCTGGCACATCGGGCAGAGGAGAACATCCCATCATATTGAACCCAAGTCCCATCCCATAGGTTCGCAAAAGATTGGCCCTGGCATCCTCCCATCCTTGTAAATAAACCAAACTGGAAACGTTATCCGTGCTTCCATGCCCAGCGATAATCCCGTTGATTCTATTTAGAGTTGGCTCGACGAAGGTGCTGTAATCCACTGCGCTCAGCAGCATCACCAATAAACCCACGCCCATAACGGCCATCGCGCCTTTGACAATTTGTCGCCTGGCAATGACCCGATACAATATCCAGACCATGATGAGCACAAGTAGTGTAGACGAACGGGAAAACAGGACAAGGCTCAGCAATGCCAGTACTCCCAGTCGCCGCAAACCTTTGTTATCGGCCAGCAGCAGAATGATGATGCTTGGAAATAAAGAAAAGGCAACGTGGCTCGGCTCATTGAATATTCCTGAATATGCCCCATTGACGCGGTATTTTGCACCATTCGGAAACCAGCCTGGCAGCAGAAATTCGACAACAAACCCTGCAAATGCGGCAAGCAATATCCACCCGGCTATATTCTGGAGCTTCAGCCAATCCTCTTCGTTTGCTCTCCAGCCTATCTCCAAGCCCAAAAACACCAGCGCCAAAAAAAGAGGCGCGGTAAAAATGAACTTATGCAATTTGTCTGTGCAAATGCCTGTATTGGCTACCATCCATGAGATCAGAATAAAAAAAGTAAAACCTGAAAGCACTTTTACAGAATAGCGACTAATGAACTGATTTGCGCCTATCCACCTTTTTCCGAACCAGATCACACCGAAAATCGAAAGAATGACGACATTCAGTCCAAGTTTCAAACCGCCTATCTCGATATTGATTGACCAAAGCAGCGTATTGACAAAAAACCATAGCGATAACATTCAGCGACCTTTACTCAATATCAGAACAGTGAATTTAGTAGCCACGCAATAACGGCCGGACAAAGCACTTCAGGCAAGCAAGAATATATCTAAATTTTGCAGAAATACCGGCACCATATCGTTCCTGAATCAAATAAGTCTCATGTACACCCTGGTAACTGTTGCTGACACCGCCAACTAACATGTCAACCGTCACTACATCCAAAAACTTGGTTTTAAGCGTAGCGCCGCACCTCATTAAAAATTCATAATCCGCTGCAGATGCGTAAGTTATATCGAAATCACCATATTTTTCAAAAAGACACCTATGATGCAGAGCACCCACATGCGCAACGCTCATGTATTTTCTGAATGCGCCCCAATCAAAATGCGTTCCCCATATTCTCAGTTCTGCTCCGTCACTATTCACCAGTCGTACACGCGAACTCACAAATTCAGGAAAAACTGATGATTGTGCGATGGCATTCATGTAGCGGCTTATCGCATCCGGGCAATAGCTATCCCCTGCCCCTAGAAAGGCGATCCAATCACCGCGCGCCTGTGACAGACCCTTGTTCCACGCATCGTAAATTCCCTTATCCGCCTCACTCAGCCAATAATCAATCCTATCTTCGTTCTGCCTGATTAGCTCAACTGAAGCATCGGTGGATTGACCGTCTATGACGATCCATTCGATGTTCTCGTAGGTTTGTTCGCGAATAGACCTGATTGTGTCAGGCAAACCCTCCGAAGCATTGAAGGTCGCGGTTATGATGGTGACGAGGGGTTTACCGGGTCTGGATTTTTTTTCCACCCCCCCAAGACGCCGCCCGCCCTCCTGAAGCGCAGGCAACAGCAACTGCTTATCTGTCATGATAGCGGCACATTTTTTCATTCCGTTAAGATGGCAATCTCCAAAGCATGCTTACCCTCGACTCTCGCAATACACGCGATAAATTTCAGTAGCCTGCTCAAGCAGTAATAAATCACGATCATTCAGAACCAACCTGCTCTTCAGCACATTCTTGTTTTTGTTTGGGATAGCAATGGTCATGAAACTTCCGGCATCGACCCTGTCATTTATTTCCTTGATTTTCCTGAAAATAGCTTCGATGCTTTCCGGAGTATGTTCAAAACGGTTGTACTGTTTTTCGAATCTCTGGTTTATGCGCTCAATCACCTTGCCAAAATCAGCCGTGATCTCATCGAAGGTGGCAATCAACAACTTGTCCTTTACACAAAAAAGGTCGGAATAAAACTCCAAATACCCCTTAAGTATGGTTGATGACAACAGGTCTGGCTCTCTGACCATAAGGGATTTCATTGCATCAACGGGTTGTCTGATAAGCAGACATACCGGAAGACCCATTTCGACAGCACGGAACACCTGAGCTTGAGCATGAAGGTGATGCGCAATCTTGATATTACCTTTTTGCACACTTTCGAAAGCAACGACTGCAAAGGTATTCCCTGACCTGGGAAAACCTTCAAAAACAATATCCGTATCGGGCTGAACCAGCAATTCCCGGTATTCGTCGATGCGGCTGAAAACAGGAAAAAACATCCAAGGCTTTCTGGCGATCATTCTTCCGACCCTGTTTCTGATCAGTTTTTTTACCTGTCCCGACGACAACCCATACCGGAAAGTTTTGGAAATACTGTTCTTTCTATCCCCGACTAATTGTTGCTTCCCGGTAACAGTCCGCGCAGCCACCGTCAGCTGCGCGTAGACGGTCGCATAACTTTCACCCACCATACGAAAACGACATTTTTCAATGGATTTTTCAGGTGGAATATAACGCTCAGGGGTATCAAGCACTTTGCGCAATGTTTCAGCAATAGAGCTGACAGAGTCAGGATTCACCAAGGCAGCATTGGCATAGAACTCCTGTTTGGCATAGGCGCGATCCGCCAGCAGCAGGGGCTTGCGCGCAGCTGCGGCCTCCAATGCCGAAATAGGTTGCTGTTCGCTATAACTTGGAAGTGCAAACACGGCGGCCCTTTTATAAGCCGAAGCCAATTCTTCGGAAGCCGGCGCCAACCCCTTTATCCAGCGTATGTCAGGACATCCGCTGATTTCATCAACCAGCGCCTTGCCGTAGCTCTCCTCGCCAAGCAGTACGTCACCAACAATCAGTAAAGGCACACCAATCTGCTTGCATGCCCGAGCCAACGACAACTGATTTTTGCGTGCACATATATTCCCGGTACAGATGACATAATCTTCCAGCCCCACATCAAAATTACTGTTGCCCTCATCTTTGGTAAAAAATATCTCATCAACAATATTGGGGATGACAAAAATTTTATCCGCAGGGTAGCCTATCGAATAGGCAAGATAGTTTTTCTGCTGTTCATTGACGACAGTCACACCATCGACCCATGACAGCATCTGCTTGCGCACCCGCGCCGGACCCAGCAACCAGGATGCAATCAGACGCAGCCGCTGCTTCCATCCGGGATAATTGACCAGTGCGCTGACCAGCACTTTTTTGCCCGCCAAATGCGCCCAGTGTGCAGTCTGGCTATGCTGCGCAGACAGTCCCCACAAATGCAGCACATCAAACGATGCGTCTTTCGACCAGAAATCCAGATGGGACACATTCGCACCGACCGATCTGGCTGCCTCCATCGCGCCCATCATTTGCAACTCGAAACCACCGAAGGCAAAGCAGTGTGGCTGCAACGGAACAACCCGCACGACAGGAGAGGATGTCATCGCACGCTCACTCATCTCAGCATTTCATGAATACGTTGTTGTGGCCGACACCGCCCAAAAAACGGAGCTCCTTCAGTGCGCGTTCCTGAACGACACGGGATGGCCCGGGATGTCCGGCAAAAGAAAATCGCAATGGCACATAATCGGTATACAGGCTGGAATCATCCATTATCAGCAACCCACCCTCGGCAAGATTTTCCTTGCAAACTTCATAATCTGCCAGTGCCACATCATAATCGTGATTGCCATCAATATAGATCATATCCCAGCGACGCGAACGAATATACGCCAGTGCCTCAGGATCGGTTGAATAGGCGCGTAACAGCTCAGGTTCCGGCAAGCTGAAATGGCGGTGATGCTGCAACGTATCCTCAAAATAATCCATCTTCTCCATGTAGACACTCACCTCATCACCCGCCGGAGTAAAAGGCGAAATGCCGTGCACCTTGCAATCAAAATCAAGAGTGCGTGCGATCAGCGCCCAGAGAGAAATGACCTGGCCACGATAAACGCCAATTTCCAGACATTGCTGCGGCTTGAACTCGCGCAGCAGCATGAACCACATGGCATGAAACGCATTTTCACCGAAACCACGACCGTTCTGTTTGAAGTAGTTGCGATGCGCGCGAAGCACTTCAGGACACAGATTATTAAAATGATGATGCATATAGGCATGCAGATCATTCCGCCCCGGAAAACTTGCAGCGGCCTCGGAAAAGGAAATGTCCTTGCCAAATTTCGCCTGATAACGGGCATACCACGCGGACTGCAAACCGGACAGCGTGCGATAAACCGCTTTTGATAACTTGTTAGCCATGCACATTCACCTCTTTATTTTTCATCCCATTAGCGTTTTGTCCACCATCAAGCCTGAGAACCGAGACATAAAGCTCATGTTGATTGATGTCGCTGGTTGGAATAACGGCACACCGCAACCACCACCATGCATCGACAAACAGCCCCTTCATTCTAAGATAGAGATATCTCCCAATGTTGCCTCCATAGCGCTTCTGGACGCGCAATTGACGCTCTGGCTGCAACGGCAGCTTATACAACATCGCGAGACACTGCGAAACAAGCCCCTCGACGAGTGTAGGGGGACGGTGAAAATGCCATAAGCCCGTAAAGGTATCAATCGTTTGGCGCTCACCATTAAAAATGGTGGCTGACAACGGCCATTTTTCTTTAACCCAGCGAACCTCACTGGTCTCCAAACCAAAACGGCTGCACAACTGATCGAGTGTGACCGGGTCTATCCAGCAAGTGTGCTCGGGATTGACAATGATGTCATTCTTGAGCGCGCTATAGAAATACTGCTCCCTGAAGAACGGGTTGGCGGTTGAAATCAACACCACGCCATCCGGCTTGAGCAGGCGGCGAATATTGTCCAGCAAGCCTTCGAAATTGGATAAGTGCTCGATCAAATTACCTACCACGATGACGTCAAACTGGCGATCTATTGCCAGCGGTTTATTGACGTCGCCCGCCACCATTTTGTAGCCGCGCTTTACCAGCGCATCGACTTCCGCCTCCAGATAATCGACACCCAGCGTATCCGCCGACACCTCCACCACGGCCTTGTGCAGCCATGTCTTGTTGTCCGCATTTTCGATATCGTGGTGCACACAGCCTATATCCAGGACGACCTTGCCACGGCAGAAATCCCTTACGATCTCAAGGCGCGGTTTCGGACTCTTCAAATACGCCTGCAATAACTTTTTGTCCATTTTCCCAAATTAAAAATAATTAAAATTAAATTCTGTTTTACGGCAACTGATCAATCTTTTTAATCAGACACACTAGCTGTGGCCCCGGCATCAACGCATCAAGGATACGCCGCATGAAACGGTATCGTGACAAGCCGCGCAAATTTCGAATATTGTATTGCCTGCTGTCTACGATTTCCAAGCCCGCCATTTTCAGCGCCAGCTTCAGGCTACACATGGAAAAGAACTGACTATGGGTCGGCGGCTCCACCATATCCCATCGCGCGCCCCTCCATTTTGCTTCCGGCGAATCCGCAAATGGAATGGTAATGACTATATGACCTCCCGATTCAACATATCCCGCTATCAGGCCCAAAAAATCAACGGGATCAGGAAGGTGCTCTACCACATCCGTGGCCGAAACCACATTAAAACGCTGCGGAAAGGTATCATTTCCCAAAAAGCCTTGAACAACCTTCAACCCTTTTCTTTCAGCCGCAATTTGCCCCCATCCGCCCGGCTCGATGCCCTGTGCCACAAAACCTGCATCTTGCACTTGAGACAGCAACAACCCTGACCCGCAGCCCACATCCAGCCAGCCACCCGAAAATTCCACGCCATTGTTACGGCAGAGATCGAGGATATGCTCGACAGTGACCGCCGTCGCCCTGCCAACGCCCTCACCTACCGCCAAATGCTCGTAGTATTGAACGTCGCTGGACATCAGGCCGTGAGTGAACTCTTCACGAAATTGATCCGGATCAACTCGCGACATTTCCAGATTTTTCAAATCGGCAAATTTATGCGAACACGCCTGGCACTGGTAAAGCTCGTATCCATTGCGCCTCCCCCAGAACTTGTGGTCATTTTGCTGACAGATAGGACACATCACTGAACTCATGCTTGATTGACACTTCCCAAATTATTCTCCACATTAACACTCACTTCCTCGAATCCGGTTGGTTTGATCGCATTGTATGCAATCAAGATTCCTGGAATACACACCAGACCATAACCCAGCGATGTAGCCCAAATAATCCCTTCCACACCAAGGACTGGTGCTAACAACAGCTTCAGAACAAGTGAAGACAATGCCCCTATTGATGTCAACCATGCCAACTTCTTGATCAGGCGATTATTCGCCATCAAAGCTGCGATTGCCGCAAAAAAATTAGTGATGAATCCCCAAAGTGCAAAACCCATCGCCATCGATGGTGACGGCACCATCTCAGGCCCTACCCATACCCGCACAATCCAGAAGCTGGCCACCCCCATAACCAGTGCGCTAACCAAGCCGTAGGCAGAAAACAATGCCACTGCACGACTAAAAGTCTTGCGCACCCAATCCATGTCCCCGCGTTCAAGCGCCTCAGCAAAAGCAGGCCACAGCGAAGCCGATAACATCTGAGCAATCAGCAGACCGGAAAGCAGTCTGGACATAACGGCGTAACTACCCACAGCTTCAGCACCAAAATAATGCGAGATGATCAGATTGTCCGCAGAAGTACCGACAAAACCCATCAACTGAAACCACGCCCAGAGCACACCGAGCTTGGCAATACGCTTGGCCATTCCCCACTCAATACTGCTCAGGCTAGGCAATAGCCAGCGCCTGACGAAAAAAAACTGGTGTATCCAGTTCATCAGCATCGCAACAGCAGGGCCACCTGCCGCTGCCAGCACCAGCCAGGGCAAACCGGCTTGCAGGTAGATCGCAGACAAAATACCGGCCAACATAAAGACACTGCCGATGGCCTGCCATAAACTGGCCTGAAAACCATCCTGATAACCCGCTTGCACTCTTTGTGCTGTCATCAGCGGAAGGCCAGCGGCCAGACAAGCCACCAGCACAGCTATTGCCTCTCCCGCTTCCAGAGCAGCCTTCTGATCGGATATGCTCAATAGATGCGCCCAGTCCAGCATTGGGTAGACTAGCGCAAAGCCCAGTGCCACAATCAGGCCTATGATGGAAAGCAACACGACACTGCTTGAAACGGCACGCTTGGCCATTTCTCTGTCATCACGCCCGTTGGCTTCTGCGATAACGTTAAGCAAGCCGTTGCCTATACCCATATCCGCAAATCCTGCCACGACTAGCAAGGAACTGATCGTCATCCATAGCCCGAAACGCTCAACCCCCAGATAGTGCAGGGTCAGCGGCGTAGAAATCAACAAAGTACCGATTGCGATGATCTTGGCAGCTAAGGAAGCGGCACTGGATAAAAGTATGCGCCTGTGACGCTCCTTTGCGCGACCGTCCGGCTCGGTAACATCAAAGGGGCGCAACCGCAAGCATGCTCTAATCCCGGCAAAGGCAGTGGTAATATTGGCGATCATCAAATCCAGGACTCTAAATTAGTTACTGTTGACGACTTTCCGCCGAGTTTATGTCAAAAAACAGTGCATTTTACACTAGGCACACCGATTTTTATGACAGATATATTACA
>JAVHRN010000041.1:0-3157 GCA_036171695.1 Gallionella sp. | reverse complement strand
TCGGCACTTATTTTTAGATGCGCAGCCTGTGCGGCACTGCGATTGATGCTAAACGTCAAACGTTGATTTTGTTCATGCAAAATGATGCTGGCATAGGGCGGCACTTCGCCGTCCTCTTCATCCGTTACGATTAGCAAGGCTTGCTCGCCGACCGTTTTATGGATGTTGGCTAAGTCGCCATGCGCCTCCTCGCCGACATACACCACCTGACAGTTTTTTAATTGCGCAAGCTGATTGGCTGCCACATAAGTTACTGGCAAGTCTTTTAAGCGGCGCGGCGGCAATTCTTGTAACGCTTGATAAACCAAGGGAGCTTGCCACACGCAAAAATTAAAATGCTCCGTCGGCAACGCTGGCCATTGTGTATAAGCGGCAAAGTTGTAGGTAAACGCAGCTTGCAGCGCGCTCTTGTTAGCCATGCCTTCGGCGTGACCAACCTCGTGTAGCAATAACATCAAGGTAGCAAGTGACAATTTCTTAAAAAGCATAATCAATTTTAAGACTAAGGGTGCGTAACGGTTGGGGCACATTGGGGGTCAACATTTCTGCCGAGGCGGGCTGTGCCGTTCGGCGATTCAATAAATTATCTATGCGTAACTGCGCGTGTAACTCACGCCAAAACAGATTGTGGAAATTAAGCGTGCTATTCAACACCGTCGCACTGGGCAAGGTTTGTGTCGTGGTACGCCATTGATAATGGCGGGGGGAAATAAATTGCAGCTCGCTGGTGAGGGTTGCGTCATCCCAAACGCGGGTGCTGTAGCTGGTTTTGGCAAGGTATTGCGGTGTGTTATCGGTGAGACTAGGGGTATGCGGAGTGCGGTTGTGCGCCAAGCTGGCTGACCAATGCGCCTCATCACTCGCTTGCATCTGCCAGCCAAGTTCTAGCCCTTGCCGATATGCTTGCGCTTGGTTTTGAAATTGCAACTGTCCCAACCCATTCACATCCACTTGCTGAATCACGTTGCGCAGTTGATTGTCAAACAGCGACATCTGCCAGTTTTGTGCGGGGCTGCTGCGCCAAGCCAACACCAGTTCGCGGCTGTCTAGTGTTTCAGCCTGTAGCTTTGCATTGCTCAATACATTGATGCCATCGCCAAATAATTTTTCATAGGCAGAGGGGGCGCGATAGGCGCGGGCGAGCAACAATTTACTCGTCCATGCGGAATCTATTTGCCACACCAAGCCCGCGCGCGGACTCAAGCGCAGCGGCTCGTCACTCGCTGCGTCGCCCCGTATGCCTAAGTGCAAGGCAAAGGCGGGCTGGACTTGCCATTCATCCTGAAGAAAAGCCGCACTGCGCCGACTTAATGGATTGATATTCACGTTCGCAGTACCTAATGCGGCGGGATTCACCGAAAACGATAGCTGCTGACGCGCCAGCAAGTCTTGGCTGAGTTCCACGCCTGTGAGCAAATGATGGTTACCCGCTTGCAGTTGCACATTCGCCTCACCTTGTATCACTTGACCTTGTGTATCGTCATAAGCGCGGTAATAGCCAAGCGGTAACAAAAAGTATGGCAAGCTCGTGCGATAGTGAAAATCGGTATAGCTCATTGCTGCATATACGCTGCTGCTAGAGCTAAGCTCGTGTTGCTGACTCAAACTAAGCTGATGACCACCGTCGGTAACGCGCACGCTAGGGTCGTCAAACACGGTCATAAAAGGCGCGGAAGACGGGGTGATGGCGCGCTCGTGGGCGATTAGCTTGAGCTGCCATTCATCGTGATCAAGCCGTACCAAAGCCTGCTGATTAGTCGAAAAATCTAAGCCCTGCGCCACACCATCACTCGCCACCGAGCCATCGCGGCGCACCAATAAATTTTGCGGATTGAGATACGTTTGCGACCGCCCCGCTTGCTGCTGTTGCGAGTATTGCAACAATAAGCCAGTCTCGCCGTGACGGTGCGCCGCCAGCGCATGAATGCCCAACAGTCCGCCATTGCTAACGCGCGCAGCAAGTTGCCGTTGTGGATTGCCGCACGCCTGCTTGGTAATGACGTTAATCGTGCCCACCATGGCATTCGAGCCATACAAGGCCGAACCGGGTCCTGGAATATATTCAACGCGCTCAATCACGCTCATATCCAGCCAGCCTTCCGTGCCTAGCAAGGCTTGTCCGTACACGTTGTCGTTGTTGCGTTGCCCGTCAATCAGCAACAGCAAGCGCGTGTTGTAATCACCCGCAATCGCCAAGCCGCGCGCGCCTTGATAGTCGTACAAACGATCGTTGCTGCCATACATCCCGGGCAAACTATTTAAGGCTTGCGCCAATGTCGTCCAGCCATGCTGCGCAATTTGCGCTGCGGTAATCACCTGCACCGCAGCGGGCGCATTGCGGCTGTCTTGTTCATATTTGGCAGCCGATGAAACGCGTGTATCGAGCAATTGCGCTAAAGAAAAATCGGCCAAGTCTTGCGCTTGCGCAAGTCCCAAACAGCTAGTTTGCGCTGCTAACAAGGTAGCAAACACTACAGACTGTTTTATCGACTGGCTAATCAATGCACCGATATTTTGCGTTACGGTTTGCTTAATTTCAGCGCAAGGGGCGGTGGGATTTGCATCATCTTGCCCAACGATTTCTTGCACGATGCTTTGTTCGACAGGCTGTTGCTCGTCCTCGTCAAATGATTGAGTAACAGTTTGGATAACGCTAGGCTCTTGCGCAGGACAGACCGTTTGCTCAATGGTTTGCCTTGCTTCGGAGCCTTGAAACGATTGGGTGATGGATTGCGTAATGCGCTGAGGGGAAGAGCTGCTAACCGATTGAACAATGGTCTGGGTAATCGTTTGGCTGATAGCCGTGCGCGGCTCTGCGCTGACAATATGCGGTGTTAAACCTAAATTCTTACGATGTTTGTTTTGCAAAATAACCCCTGAGCCGCACTTATTATGATTTTCATAGTGTGTATCTGTGGTTATTTTTGTTTTAGTAACGCCGCAATTTTTTGCGAAGGCGAAACTTACCGTAACTCGCTAATTTTGCGCAAGCATTTTCTACCTAAGTGGTTAAAAATTTTGCTAAATGATACAAAATTACAACGTTAAGATTAAATTGTTCGGCCAACAAATAAAAAAGCCCCGCATCGGTGCGAGGCTTAATTTATATGGTGGGTCGTGCGGGGATCGAACCTGCGACAAACGGATTAAGAGTCCG
>JAVHRN010000040.1:0-15696 GCA_036171695.1 Gallionella sp. | reverse complement strand
TCGCCCGCGTAAAGTGCTGGGATTTAGGTCGCCACATGAAGTATTCTTCGGGGTGCAATTAAGCTACGTTAAAGAACGAGCCTGCGTTGCACTTCAGAGTTGAATCCGCCGCATTTTTGTGTGTAGCCAGAAATAATTTATCTATACCACCTTACTTCGCCAAAAGATTTTACTCTTTCCATAAGCTCTACCGCTTCTTTAGGTAACTTAGATTCAGATAAATTACGCCTATTAAAAGGATGTTGATTAAACCACCTTCACCTTAATCGCTGCAATCCGCCCCTGCCATTGCGCTGGCCCTGTTTCATGCACCGACCTGCCCTGCGTGTCCACCGCCACCGTCACGGGCATATCCTCCACCTCGAACTCGTAGATCGCCTCCATGCCCAAATCAGCAAACGCCAGCACCCGTGACTGCTTGATGGCCTTGGACACCAGATAGGCCGCGCCGCCCACCGCCATGAGGTACACCGCTTGATGTTTCTTGATGGCTGCGATGCCAGCTGTGCCGCGTTCGGCTTTGCCAATCATGCCGATGAGCCCAGTCTCGGCCAGTAGGGTCTCGGTAAATTTATCCATGCGGGTCGCCGTCGTAGGGCCCGCTGGGCCGACTACTTCGTCGCGCACAGGATCAACAGGACCTACGTAGTAGATGAAACGTCCGCTGAAATCGACAGGCAGTTTTTCGCCTTTGCTCAACATATCGACGATGCGTTTGTGCGCGGCATCGCGCCCAGTCAGCAATTTACCTGAGAGCAACAAAGTCTCGCCTGGTTGCCACTGTTTGATGTCGTCACGAGTAACTGTATCGAGGTTCACGCGGCGCGCATTGGGCGCGGGCTGCCAATGCACATCGGGATAATCAGTAATTTTTGGCGGTGTGAAAGTCGCCACACCACTGCCATCCAACTCAAAATGGACATGACGCGTCGCGGCGCAATTAGGAATAATTGCGATGGGTTTGGAGGCGGCGTGCGTGGGGTAATCAAGAATTTTGATGTCCATCACGGTGGTTAAGCCGCCCAAACCTTGCGCACCGATGCCTAGCGCATTGATTTTGTCATACAACTCGATGCGTAATTCTTCAGTACGCGTTTGTGCGCCACGGATTTTAAGTTCGAGCATATCCATCGGCTCCATCAAGGCTTGTTTCGCCAGCAACACGGCCTTTTCTGCCGTGCCGCCGATGCCGATACCCAGCATCCCTGGCGGACACCAACCCGCACCCATTTCAGGCACGCGCTGCAACACCCACTCAACAATGTCATCGCCCGGATTGAGCATTTCCATCACTGCTTTATTTTCCGAACCGCCGCCTTTTGCCGCGATATGCACGTCCACTTTATCGCCTTGCACCAACTCAATATGCACCACCGCAGGCGTGTTATCACCAGTGTTTTTACGCTTGCCAGCGGGGTCGGCAACAATCGAGGCGCGCAACACATTGTCAGGTTGCAAATAGGCTTTACGCACGCCCGCGTTGACCATTTCAACCACGTCCAACGCAGCCTCCCAGCGCACATTCATGCCGACTTTAACGAACGCCACTACGATGCCGGTGTCCTGACAAATGGGGCGATGTCCTTCGGCGCACATACGCGAATTGGTGAGAATTTGCGCCATCGCATCTTTTGCGGCGGGCGATTGTTCGAGTGCGTAAGCGTGCGCGAGATGCTCGATAAAATCTTTAGGGTGATAGTAAGAAATAAATTGCAACGCGTCGGCGACGCTGTCGATGAAATCTTGTTGTTTAATGAGTGTCATGTCGTACTCCTTAGTTTTGCCCTGTCATGCTCAACACGCGCACATTGGCTTTTAGTGAAATGACCTTGCCGCCGCGCGCGCGTTTACCAAAATAACTTTGCAACACCTCGCCGACCAGCTTAATCACTTGTTCGCGAGCTGCGGCCATTATCGTGATGTGCAAGCTGGGCGCATCAATCACCGTTACGGCAGCGAGTTCATCGCCCTCGCTCAAGCCCAACACAATCACGCCTTTGCCGCCGCCGCTCAAGGTTTTTAATTCCAATAACGAGAACACTAATAAGCGGCCTTGCTTAGAGGCAGCGCATACCAATGCAGTGTCGCTGGGCGTAAACAACACGGGCGGCAAAATCGCTTCTTTTTCGACGCTAATAAATTGTTTACCCGCCTTATTACGCCCCACCATATCGCCCAAAGTACAACTAAAGCCATAGCCCGCTGCGGTTGCCCACAACACCGACTGACTGGCATTGCCGCACAGCACTTGCACGATGCGCGCGCCTGCTGCCAACTCAATTAAAGTCGTCAGCGGCACGCCGTCGCCGCGTCCACCTGGTAACGCCGAGACAGGCACGCTGCACACCCGACCATTGCTACACATCACGATGCACTGATCAGTGCTGCGACATTCAAAACTCGCCCACAAACCGTCGCCATCCTTGAACGCCAACGCGCTCAAATCTTGACCGTGTCCCAAGCGCGTGCGCACCCAATGTTTATTGGAAACAATCACCGTCACGGCTTCATCCACCACGGCTACGCTCAACACGGTGCGGCTCGCTTCCTCAATCAAGGTGCGACGCTCATCGCCAAAGGTTTTCACATCCGCATCAATCTCGTTCGCTACCAAGCTGCGTAAGGCTTTGTCGCTGGCTAATAATTTTTCTAACTTACTGCGCTCGTCTTTAAGCGCGCTTAATTCACGCTCGATTTTGATGCCTTCCAAGCGCGCCAATTGACGCAAACGAATTTCTAAAATGTCTTCGGCTTGGCGTTCAGACAACGCAAAGCGCGCCATCAACGCCGCTTTCGGCTCGTCCGATTCGCGGATTAACTTGATTACTTCATCGACATTCAGATAGACAATCATGCGTCCTTCTAAAATGTGGATGCGCTCATTGACCTGTGCCAAACGATGCGTTACGCGTCTAAATACCGTTGCCACGCGGAACTGCGCCCATTCACGCAAAATCGTCGCCAACGGTTTTTGCTGAGGCCGACCATCCAAACCTATCATCACCATGTTCAATGACAGCGAGCATTCCAAGCTGGTGTGCGCGAGCAGCACCGCCATCATGTCGTCCACCGCCAAGCGGCTAGATTTGGGCTCTAACACCAAACGTATCGCCTGATCTTTATCCGATTCATCCGCGACTTTATCCAGCATCGACAACATCAACGCCTTGTTTTGTACTTGATCGGGTGACAAGGATTTTTTATTAGCGCGCACTTTAGGATTGGTTAAATCTTCGATTTCTTCGAGGATTTTTTTAGTCGAAACACCGTGCGGCAATTCATCAATCACCACTTGCCACTGCCCGCGCGCCAGCTCTTCAACATGCCAACGCGCCCGCATTTTTAACGAGCCGCGCCCCGTGCGATAACACTCGCGTATCTCGGCTGGCGACGAAATAATCTGTCCGCCACCGGGCAAATCAGGGCCTAACACCTGCGCCAATAATTCGTCCGCACTAATGTCAGGATGGCGCACCACCGCTGCGGCGGCCGCGCCGACTTCACGCAAATTGTGCGAGGGAATTTCGGTCGCCATGCCCACCGCAATGCCTGACGCGCCGTTCAATAGCAGCATCGGCAAACGCGCGGGCAACAAGGCGGGTTCGTTAAATGCGCCGTCGTAATTAGGCTCGAAATCGACCGTGCCCATATTGATTTCGGACAGCAGTAATTCGGCAATCGGCGTTAAGCGACTTTCCGTATAACGCATCGCCGCCGCGTTATCGCCATCGCGTGAACCGAAGTTGCCTTGTCCATCCACCAGCGGATAACGCAGTGAAAAACTTTGCGCCAAGCGCACCATCGCTTCATAGGCGGACGAGTCACCGTGCGGATGAAATTTACCCAACACTTCGCCGACCACCCGCGCCGATTTCACATGGCGACTATTTGCCGTTAAGCCCATCTCGCGCATCGCATACAAAATGCGCCGTTGCACGGGTTTTTGCCCATCGCACACATCAGGCAGCGCGCGCCCTTTGACCACCGACACGGCATATTCCAAATACGCACGTTCAGCGTATTGCGCCAGCGGCACAACATCGCCATCGGGCGGCGGCAGTAGCGCACTAAACACCCGCGCAGCATTTTTACCCCCGCCCGCAGCGGCCACCGCCTCAACCAGCGGCGCATCATTCAGCTCGTCTAAATCGAGTTCACCTACAACCTGTTCGGGAAGATTAGACATCAACATTTACCTCGTTACCGTGAAATTCCAGCCAAGCGCGGCGCGTGCCCGACTCTTGTTTGCCCATCAACATGGTCATCATTTGCTGCGTGTCCGTAAAGCTCGCGGCATCAAACTGCACGCGCAGCGCGCGCCGCGTGTCGGGGTTCATAGTGGTCTCCCATAATTGCAGCGCATTCATTTCGCCCAAGCCTTTGAAGCGCGATACCGACCACGCCCCTTCACGAATTTTTTCACCGCGCAAGCGATCTTCGATGCCCGCTAATTCCGCCGCATTCAGCGCGTAAATTTTGCGCATGGGCTTCTTGCCAACGGCGGGTACATCGACGCGAAACAACGGCGGCTGTGCCACCAAAATGCGTCCCGCCGCGACCACCTGCGGAAAATGTTTGAAGAATAAAGTGAGTAGTAAAGTCGAAATATGCGAGCCGTCCACGTCCGCATCCGCCATGATGTAAACGCTGGCGTAACGCATCACAGCAAGGTCTATCGAATCATTCATGTCATGCGGGTCGATGCCGATAGCGACCGCAATGTCGTGCACTTCGGCGTTGGCAAATAAGCGATCCCGATCGACTTCCCACGTATTGAGCACCTTGCCACGCAGAGGCAAAATCGCTTGAAATTCTTTGTTACGACCTTGCTTCGCCGAGCCGCCCGCCGAATCACCTTCAACTAAAAACAACTCATTGCGCGTCGCATCCGAACTGGCGCAATCGGTTAATTTGCCTGGCAACACTGCCACACTAGAACCTTTTTTCTTCTCTACTTTTTGCGCGGAACGCATCCGACTTTGCGCTTGGCGGATGGTGATTTCGGCAATTTTTTTGCCGTACTCAATATGCTCGTTAAGCCACAACAACAAAGGATCGGTAATCATCAGCGCGACTAATTTGAGTGCGTCGCGCGACACTAATTTATCTTTGGTTTGTCCTTGAAATTGCGGGTCGAGCACCTTGGCAGAGAGCACCAAACTGACGCGCGAAAATACATCGTCCGACACCAGCTTCACCCCTTTAGGCGTTAAGCCGTGCATCTCGATAAAACTTTTCA
The DNA here is from genome assembly GCA_036171695.1 of Gallionella sp. Lineage (GTDB taxonomy): Bacteria > Pseudomonadota > Gammaproteobacteria > Burkholderiales > Gallionellaceae > Gallionella. The sequence continues at coordinate 10,457 of JAVHRN010000040.1, read as the reverse complement.
CCGCCGTAAAAACCCCGTCGCGCAAGCCCGCATCGTGCGTGCCGCCGTTCAGCGTAGGAATCAAATTGACATACGACTCACGCGTCAGCGCGCCTTCTTCCGTCCAAGTGAACGCCCAAGCCGCGCCCTCGCCCGCCGCGTAGCCGCTGTCGCTGCCTTTCGCGACAAATTTTTCGCCATGAAAAATCGGCACGGCCAATTCTTGTTCGCCCAAGGCTTGCGTTAAATAGCCGCGCAAGCCATCGGGATACGTCCAAGTTTGCGTTACACCCGTCTTCATAGTCAGCAAGCTCACTTGCACGCCAGGCAACAACACCGCTTTCGAACGCAACGAGCGTTCCAATTCGGCCATCACTACATTCGGCGTATCGAAATACTTGCCATTCGGCCAAGCGCGCACCAAGGTACTGCTGCGTTTTTTTGGGCAAGTGCCAATTTGCACCAGCGGTTTTTCGGCCACGCCATCCAAAAATCGAATGAAGTATTCGCCGCCATCGCGACACACCGTTACCTCAACTTTATGCGACAGCGCGTTGGTCACTGCCACGCCCACGCCATGCAGCCCACCCGAAAATTTATACGCGCCGTCCGATTCTTTATCGAACTTGCCGCCCGAATGCAGCACGGTAAATGCCACCTCGACGACCGACACACCTTCTTCAGGATGCAGCCCGACGGGAATGCCGCGCCCGTCGTCCAACACCGCAATCGAACCATCCTCAAACGCTGTCACCGCAATGCTTTTGGCATAACCCGCCAACGCTTCATCGCAGGCGTTATCAACCACCTCGGCGATGAGATGGGTGGGACTTTCCAAATTGGTGTACATGCCTGGACGCTGTCGCACAGGGTCGAGTCCACGCAACACTTTGAAAGATGATTCGTCGTAAACGGGTTGGCTCATGTTGGCTTTCTAAAATCACACTAAGACAAAGAGGCACAGCAACGAATTGCTATGCCTCTTTCACTTACACACTCAAAAAATAATTTGAGCCTATCAATCCAGACTAATCGTCTTCGCTGTCATGCTCATGACGGTGGTGGCGATCTTCACCATCACCATGGTCACGACTACGGCGTTCATCACGGTAGTCTTGATTGTCGCGTTGATTTGAACCGTTACGATAATCGCCTTGGTTATTGCCTTGGTTGTTATTGCCGCGATTACTGCGGTTATTGCCGACCGCCGCTCCAGTTGCACCGCCCAATGCGCCACCCAAAATCGCGCCATCTTGACCGCCCAAGCCGTAGCCTATCGCCGCACCTGTACCGCCACCAATTGCGCCGCCTACGGTGCTGCCCATTTGCGGGTCATTCACGCACGCACTCAACAACAGCACCGCTACTAAACTTAATTTTTTCATATTGCTCTCCTTAAAAACTTAATTAACAACCGCGCTAGTCATCGTGACCATGTTTATGTTCGTGGTCGTGATGGTGATGATGTTCATCATCATCTTCTTCTTCATCACGACCACGGCGGTCTTGTTGCACAGGTTGCGCTTGTGCATTGTTGTGAGAGCCAACCGCAGCACCTGCCGCACCACCGAGCGCACCACCAATAATCGCGCCGTTACGTCCGCCCATGTTATGACCGACCGCCGCACCCGCGCCGCCGCCCAATGCGCCACCCAATACGGCACCTGCATCCACCGCGTAAACATTCACGCTTTCAGACAATAACAAAATAATCATTAGTGATTTTTTCATGGCTACTCCAAAGGTAATTTTAAGAATTTTGCAGCTCACGCAATTTGCGCAGCGCGCAGTGTAGTGCTGAATGACAATTTTCATCAACTAGATTCGCGTGATATTCTCGCGCCCTTTTTTAACGTGCTATACGGTCACATTTACCATGTCAGTCTCTATTAAATCTGCATCTGAAATTGCAAAAATGCGCGTCGCGGGACGCTTAACCAGCGAAGTATTGGACTATATCGAGCCCTTCGTCAAAGCAGGTGTCACCACCAATGAACTCGACAAGCTCTGCCACGACTTAATCGTCGATGTGCAAAAAGGCATCCCTGCGCCGCTCAACTACGCGCCGGGCGGACACAAGCCTTATCCAAAATCAATCTGCGCATCAGTCAATCATCAAATTTGCCACGGCGTACCGAGCGATAAAATTTTGAAGAATGGCGACATCATCAATCTCGACATCACGGTAATTAAAGACGGTTACCACGGTGACAGCAGCCGTATGTTTTATGTGGGTGAGCCGTCCATACAAGCGAAGCGTTTATGCGAGATTACTTATCAATCCATGTGGCGCGGCATCCGCACCGTTAAGGCGGGTTCGTATCTGGGCGATGTTGGCTTTGCAATACAAAGTTTTGTTGAGCCGCTGGGCTTTAGTGTGGTGCGCGAATTCTGCGGACACGGCATCGGCGCAAAGTTTCACGAAGAGCCACAAGTGCTGCATTACGGTCGTCCCAAAACGGGCTTAAAACTCGAATCTGGCATGATTTTCACCATCGAACCGATGATTAACGCGGGCAAAAAAGACATCAAACAATTAGGTGATGGCTGGACCGTGGTGACCAAAGATCACAGCTTGTCGGCGCAATATGAACACACCATTTTAGTAACCGACACAGGCTACGAAGTGCTGACCGTTTCAGATGGTTGCCCCGCTGCCAACTTTGGCTAATCCAATCGCAGCAGTGCGCGACGAACTGCGTCGTGACCGCGCCGCGCTTGAGCAAAAATTTTTGCTGCATGGTTCAGTGGCGCGCCAGCTCGGTGCGCACAGCCGTTTAATCGACCAATATCTGCGCCGAGTTTGGGAAGCGATCGCCTTGCCTGCCAACATCGCGCTGGTCGCAGTGGGCGGTTATGGACGAGCTGAACTTGCGCCTAAATCCGACATTGATTTACTGATTTTGCTGAACCAAACGGCCGATGCAGCACTACAAGAAAAACTCTCTGCACTGGTCACGCAACTTTGGGATATAGGGCTGGAAGTCGGTCACAGCATACGCACCATAGACGAGTGCGTGAGTGAATCGCACGACATTACCGTACAAACTAATTTGCTCGAAGCACGCTTGATTTGCGGTGCGGAAAAACTTTTTGATGCACTGCAAATCGCCACCCAAACCCAGCTTATTCCCTGCGATTTTTTTACCGCAAAACTAAACGAACAGCAGCAACGTCACGCGCGTTTCGTCGATGCGGATTTCAATCTCGAACCCAATCTCAAAGAAAGTCCTGGCGGTTTGCGCGATTTGCAAACTGTGATGTGGATAAGCCGCGCAGCGGGCTTGGGCACTAGCTGGCAAGAGCTGGCAAAGTCAGGCTTGATAAGTGCTGGCGAGGCGAGGCAAATCGCCAAACATGACAATCTGCTGAAAAATTATCGCTCGCGTTTGCATTATTTGGCTAAGCGTCGCGAGGACAGATTGCTGTTCGATTTTCAAACGCCACTCGCCGAACAACTGGGCATCGAAGCATCGGCACATCGCCGTGCCTCGGAGCATTTGATGCAACGCTATTACCAAACGCGCCGTGCGGTGCGCCAATTCAACACCATCGTGCTGCAAAATCTGCACGATTATTTATTCCGTAGCACCCCCTTGCGCCACCCGCTCAACGAGCGATTCAGCGTGGTCGGCACGTTGCTGGATATACGCGACGAACATTTGTTTGAACACACGCCCGCCGCGATTTTTGAATTATTTTTGCTGCTGGAAAAACACCGCGAACTCACCGATCTCACCGCTAAAACTTTGCGCGCAGTGTGGCGCGCACCCAGCCAAATCGGCGCGGAATTTCGACGCGACCCGCTCAATCGCAGCAACTTCATGGCAATTTTGCGTCAGCCGCAAGGCGTGTTGCACGCCCTGCGGCGCATGAATCAATACGGCATTTTGGGCGCGTATTTGCCCGCTTTCGGACGCATCGTCGGGCAGATGCAGCATGATTTATTTCACGTCTATACCGTGGATGAACATATCCTCATGGTGGTGCGTAATCTGCGCCGTTTTGCCGTGGCAGAATTCGCGCACGAACACCCGCTGTGCAGCCAACTCATCAACGCTTACGCGCGTCCCGAAGTGTTATTTGTGGCAGGTTTATTCCATGACATTGCTAAAGGTCGCGGCGGCGATCACGCCCAACTCGGTAAAAAAGATGCGCGCCAATTTTGCAAACAACACGGCTTAAGTCGCGACGATAGCGAGCTGGTGGTGTGGCTCGTTGAGCAACATTTGAACCTGTCCGCGACCGCGCAAAAACAAGATATTTCCGACCCCGATGTCATCGCCAATTTCGCCGCAAAAATCAAAAATGATCGCTATTTAGTCGCGCTGTATTTACTCACCGTCGCCGATGTGCAGGGCACCAGTCCGAAAGTTTGGAATGCTTGGAAAGCCAAGCTGATGGAAGATTTATTTTTGCGCACGCGGCGTTATTTAAGCGACGGAAAAGTTGCCGATCGTTTGGGCGAAATACGCGCTGATGCCGCCGCCACGCTCAATTTATACGCGCTGCCCGCCACGACTTATCAACTGTTCTGGGCGCAGCTTGAAGACAGTTATTTTCTCGACCATGAAGCACAAGAAATCGCTTGGCACACGCGCTTGCTGGCGTTTCAAACCAATGCCCCGCAGCCGATAGTCAAAGCTCGTCTGAGCCGTGTTGGCGAAGGTTTGCAAGTGCTGGTGTATTGCACCGACCAGCGCGCGCTGTTTGCGCGTATTTGCGATTTCTTTGCGCGCATGAATTACACCATCGTCGAAGCAAAAATTCACACCACGCGCCACGGTTACGCGCTGAATAGTTTTCAGATTATGCAAGCCGTTGCTGGCAACACTTCGTATCGCGACATCATGGCGTACATCGAATTTGAACTCGCGCAAGAAATCCAACTTGGCAAAGCGATACACGTTACCGCCAGCGGGCGCGTCAATCGCCAGCTCAAACACTTCCCAATAGGCAACAAAGTCAATCTGGAAAACGCTAGTCATGGCTTGTTTATGCTGTCTTTCATAGGCGGTGATCGCCCCGGATTATTAGCGCGCATCGCACAAATTTTTGACCAACATCAAGTGCGTTTACATCGAGCCAAAATCAACACCCTAGGCAGCCGCGCCGAAGACGTGTTTTGGATTAGTGGCGCAACCTTGGCAACCCCCACACAATCGGCAGCTTTACTCACCGAGTTGCTAGAAAAAGTTTGAGTGCGAACAGCTACAATTCTTGTGTAAGCCATTCGCGCTAATCAACGCGCTGTGGCTTGCATCAGCGCGATATAATGCGCGCCCTTTTCGCATCGCCTTGCTGTGTTCATGCTGTTTTCTTCCCATCACCCAACCCCCCGTTATAGCAATCTAAATGGCTCGTCCGACGCGCTGGCGTTAGCGCAATTAGCTTTGCAAAAATCACCGCTGGTGGTCATCGCTGCGAATGCGCTGGAGGCGCAACGCTTGCGGGAAGAAATCCCATTTTTTGCACCCACTTTACGCGTGCATTTATTGCCCGATTGGGAGACGCTGCCGTACGATAATTTTTCGCCGCATCAGGATTTAATTTCTGAACGCTTGGCGACGCTGCATCACATCCGCAGCAACGCTTGCGACATCGTAATCGTGCCACTGACTACCGCGCTGTATCCGCTGCCACCCGTTGAACATCTCGCCGCTTATACGTTTTTTCTCAAACGCAAAGAAAAACTAAATATCGCGCAATTGCGTGAGCAGCTTGGCATTGCGGGCTACAACCATGTGCAACAAGTACTCACGCCGGGTGAGTATTGCGTGCGCGGCGGCATCATAGATTTGTTCGCGATGGGCAGTGTGTTGCCGTATCGCATCGACTTGTTCGACGACGAAATTGAAACCATCGCCACCTTCGATGTGGACACGCAGCGCACTTTATATCCCGTACCAGAAATCCGTTTATTGCCTGCGCGCGAATTCCCGTTGGATGAAAAAGGACAAGCGACATTCCGCCAGAATTTCCGTGACCGTTTTGAAGGCGACCCCGCCCGTTCGCGCATTTACAAGGATGTAAGCAAAGGCATTGCACCGAGCGGCATTGAGTATTATTTGCCGCTATTTTTTGCAAAAACCGCGACGCTGTTTGACTACTTACCCAAGCACGCCACCCTGTGTTTGCACCACAACGTCGAGGAAGCGATTGCGCAATTTGGCAAAGATGCAGCGTCGCGTTACAACTTGTTGCGTGGCGATCCGCTACGTCCCTTGCTAGAAACCAAAGAATTATTTTTAGATGCGGAACAATTTTTTATCCGCGTCAAAGAATTTGCGCGACTAGACATGGTCAGCGCGCCAACAGGTGGAACAGTCACGCCCTGCGCCACCGCCCTACTGCCCAATATCGCGGTTGACCGTCGCGCAGAAAATCCTGCGCAAGCTTTTCAGAACTTCTTAAAGGCTTATAACGGGCGGGTATTGCTGCTCGCGGATAGCTTAGGTCGGCGCGAGATTATGTCGGGCTATTTGCAGGAATACGGCATCAAACCTGCCCTGTGCGAGCACTACGCTGACTTCCTCGCCAGTTCAGAAAAATTCATGCTCGCTGTCGCACTGGTGCAAAGCGGCTTTGCCTTGTCCGACCCGCAGCTTGCGATTGTCACCGAGAGCGAGTTGTATGCCGCGCAAGCGCGTAGTCGTTCGGTGCGCGCGGCGAAGAAAAGTAATCTCGAACACATGCTGCGCGATTTGTCCGAGCTCAAGGTCGGCGATGCGGTGGTGCATGAGCAGCACGGCATCGCGCGTTATCAAGGCTTGGTGAATCTCGATTTAGGCGAGGGCGAGAACGAATTTTTATTGTTGGAATATGCGGGCAACGACAAGCTCTATGTACCCGTTGCGCAACTGCATGTCATCAGCCGTTACAGCGGCGGCGCGGCGGAATCTGCGCCCTTACATAAGCTCGGCAATGGCGCGTGGGACAAAGCGAAACGCCGCGCCATGCAGCAAGTGCGCGACACTGCCGCCGAGTTGCTCAACATTTATGCGCAACGTGCCACGCGTAAAGGTCACGCCTTCAAATTGACGCATCACGATTACGACGCATTCGCAGCAGGATTCGGCTTTGAAGAAACGCCCGACCAAGCCGCCGCGATTGAAGCGGTGTTGCAAGATTTGCAATCGGGCAAACCGATGGACAGATTGATTTGCGGCGACGTAGGTTTCGGCAAAACCGAAGTCGCATTGCGCGCCGCCTTTGTCGCGGTGATGGACGGCAAGCAAGTCGCGGTGCTAGTTCCCACCACGTTGCTCGCGGAACAACACTACCAAAACTTCTCCACACGCTTCGCCGATTGGCCAATTAAAGTCGCGGAATTATCACGTTTCCGCTCAGCTAAAGAAGTCACGCAATCGCTCAAAGACTTAGCCGAAGGCAAACTCGACATCATCATCGGCACGCATAAACTCATCCAAAAAGATGTGAAATTTCATAACCTCGGCTTGGTCATCATGGATGAGGAACATCGCTTCGGTGTGCAACAAAAAGAACGCTTGAAAGCCTTGCGCGCCGAGGTCGATGTGTTGACGCTGACTGCCACGCCCATCCCTAGAACACTGGCGATGTCGCTAGAAGGACTGCGCGATTTTTCGGTGATTGCCACCGCACCGCAACGGCGTTTGTCGATTAAAACTTTCGTCAGTAATAACAGCCAAGGGATTATTCGCGAAGCGGTGTTACGCGAACTCAAACGCGGCGGACAAGTTTATTTCCTGCACAACGAAGTCGATACCATCGCCAATCAGTTGGAAAAACTCGAAGCCTTGTTGCCCGAAGCGCGCATCCGTGTGGCGCATGGACAAATGGGCGAACGCGACTTGGAAGCGGTCATGCGCGACTTCCATCATCAGCGTTTTAACGTGTTGCTATGCACCACCATTATCGAAACAGGCATCGACGTGCCGACTGCCAACACCATCATTATGAATCGCGCCGATCGCTTCGGTTTGGCGCAACTTCATCAACTGCGCGGTCGCGTTGGACGCTCGCATCATCAGGCGTATGCCTACTTGCTGGTGGATAGTTTGGAAGGCTTAACCGCGCAGGCGAAAAAGCGTTTGGAAGCGATTCAGGCGATGGAACAATTGGGCAGCGGCTTTTATCTTGCCATGCACGATTTGGAAATACGCGGTGCGGGCGAAGTGCTGGGCGAATCACAAAGCGGCGAGATGCAAGAGATTGGGTTTAGCTTGTACAACGATATGCTCAACGCCGCGATTGCCTCACTGCGTCAAGGTCACGAACCTGACATGGCACATCCGCTAGGCGTCACCACCGAAATCAATTTGCACGCGCCAGCACTGTTGCCCAACGATTATTGCGGCGACATTCATCAGCGTTTAGTCATCTACAAACGCTTGGCAAGTTGCAGCACGCAACAAGATTTAGACGAAATGCACCAAGAGCTAATCGACCGTTTCGGCCTGCTCCCCGAAGCCGCACAAACCCTGCTCGACAGCCATCGTTTACGCATCCTCGCCAAGCCCCTAGGCATTAGTAAAGTGGACGCATCAAGCGAGGCAATCAGCATCCAGTTCGTGCCCAATCCGCCTATCGACCCGATGAAAATCATCACGCTGATACAAAGCAAACGCCACATCAAAATGAATGGTCAAGACAAGCTGCGCATTGAAATCAAACACGAAGAATTACTGCCGCGCGTGGCAGCCATCAAACAATTTTTTAACGAATTAAATTAAGTTCTCAGGAGTAAAAATGAACGCACCTCAACACTGGGAAGCCCAAGCCGAATTTAAGGAATACATGTCGGCAGTCAATCCTGCCATGCCTAAAATCGCGGTGGATGCGTTTTCGAGCAGCCTGCACCAGAGCGGCGCGACGCGGTTAATTCCATTTGATTTATCCGCCACCTTACAAACTCAATACGCCGCCACTACACCCAATTTATACGCAGGTTATTTGCGCATTGTGGCGGGCGAACAATTCCCCACCGAATTCGTCGCCGCTTCGCAAATGTTTTTTGTAATTAGTGGTGCTGGCGCGACGCAAATGGAATTAGGCGAAATTAACTGGCGCACAGGGGATTTGTTTACCTTGCCCGCCGTGCCGCGCGCGCTGCATCGCGCCACGACAGACAGTGTATTGTTTTGGGTAAACGACGCGCCGCTGCTGAATTATTTAGGCGTTGCGCCCAATGCACAACGCTTTGCACCCGTGTTGTACACACAAGCACGCATCACCTCCGAGCTGAACAAAGTGCGCGCCATGGGTGAGAATCGCAATCGCGTCGGCGTGTTGCTGTCAAATCCGCACTTCCCTACCACCATGACGCTGACTCATACGCTTTGGTCGCTATACAACATTTTGCCCAAAGGCGTAGTGCAAAAAGCGCACCGCCATAACTCGATTGCGATTGATCATTGCGTCTTTGCTGGCGCAGATACTTACACCTTAATCGGCAAAGAAATTGATGCGCACGGCCACATCATCAACCCGATTAAAGCCATGTGGACAGCGGGTTCGACCTTTATCACGCCGCCTGGCTGGTGGCATTCACATCACAACGATTCTGTCGTCGATGCCATTGTTTTGCCGATACAAGACGCGGGCTTGATTATGAATATGCAGGTACTAGATTTTCAGTTGGTGAAATAATCGAACGTAAAAAAACTCAGTACGCACTGGTTTTTTGAATGATAAGCAAACGACGATAAGCACACGGTTACATCGCTTTAAAAACAAAAAACCTTTTAAGTCGGTAATCCCCCCAATTTTAGCAATCGCCAGAAGTAGAGACGTGTAACGCTAACTTCTGTTTCGGTGTGATGCCACCGAGTGCCATATGCGGGCGGGTGTGATTGTAAGTCCACATCCAATCCGTCGCATAATTTTGCACCTCCTCAATCGACTCAAACAGGTAATGACTCAACCAGTCATAGCGCACCGTACGGTTATAACGTTCGATGTACGCATTCTGTTGCGGGTTGCCAGGCTGAATGAAATCCAAGCGTATCTGCTGTTCTGCCGCCCAGTCTTTGAGGGTTTGGCTGATGTATTCAGGGCCGTTATTACTGCGTCTGCCACTTCAAATGAGCAGGCAGTGGAGGTGACGGGACGAAAGAAGACGGCGAGCTTGTCGCTGACCGCGATGGTGTCGCGTTGCGGTGGCGTTTCGTGGAAGTGGACGAACTTCTTCACCAAGCAGGAGAAATACAGTTCCAGTTCCACCACCAGCGGTTGCGTGCGTCGCGTCAATTCGCGTGCGGCGGCCTTTGTCCATTCCACCGACACCGACCTGCCGTTGATTTCGATGGTGTTATTCAAGTGTGAATTCATGGTGTCTCCTCACAGTACGTGGGGTGCGATGTCTGCGACCATCGCCTCGATCAGATCGAGATCGCTATCGGGAGCTAACACAGACGCATCGCCCATCTGCCCAGTCATGTCTAACTTAAAGCTGCTGCCAACTTTGTTCAGGCGCGACTCGCCGCCGCAAGCACGAC
>JAVHRN010000039.1:0-60476 GCA_036171695.1 Gallionella sp. | reverse complement strand
TTCTGTTCGTCCGGCGTGCAGGCGGTGGCGATGGCGGCGGATCGCATTCGTCTGGGCGAGGCCGATGTGATGCTGGCGGGCGGCGTGGAAAGCATGAGCATGGTGCCGATGATGGGCAACAAGATCGCGTTCAACCCCGCTATTTTCGAGAAGCATGAACACTACGGCATCGCTTACGGCATGGGGCTGACGGCGGAGAAGGTGGCGGAACGCTGGAAGGTATCGCGTGAGGCGCAGGATGCGTTCGCCTTGCAGAGCCACCAGCGCGCCATCGCGGCGCAATTGGCGGGTGAGTTCAATGATGAAATTACGCCGTATCAAATCAACGAACATCTGCCCGACCTCAACACGCGCGCCGTGAAAATCAAATCGCGTGCCGCGACACAAGACGAAGGTCCGCGTGCGGATACGTCGTTAGACGTATTAGCCAAACTGAAAACGGTGTTCGGGCAAAAAGGTTCGGTCACAGCGGGCAATAGTTCACAGATGTCGGATGGTGCGGGCGCGGTGTTGCTGTGTTCTGAAGCGGCGTTGAAGCGTTACAACCTCACGCCAATAGGAAAATTTCATAGCTTTAGCGTGGCGGGTGTCCCGCCTGAAATTATGGGCATCGGTCCGAAAGAGGCAATTCCACGCGCCTTAAAAGCGGCGGGCTTGAACTTAAATCAAATTGATTGGATTGAACTCAACGAAGCCTTTGCCGCGCAATCGCTGGCGGTCATTGGCGATTTGGGCTTGGACCCCGCCAAAGTTAATCCCTTGGGTGGCGCGATTGCGTTGGGCCATGCGCTGGGTGCAACGGGTGCAATCCGCACCGCGACGCTGTTGCACGGGCTGCGTCGGCACAAGCAAAAATATGGCATCGTGACCATGTGCATCGGCACGGGCATGGGCGCGGCTGGGGTGTTTGAAGCATTGTAAAAATTTCACTAGATGATTTTTTAAGGAGCTAGACATGAAAAAATTACTGATTTTAAGCGTGGCAATGTTGCTCAGTTTGAATCTGCACGCTAAAGAAATTTCGGGCGTGAACGTCGCAGAAAGCGTCTCGTTGGGCGGCAAAAATCTGCTGCTAAATGGTGCGGGTACGCGCACTAAAATGATGTTCGATATTTATGTGGCGGCGTTGTATCGCAGCGAAAAATCTAAGCAGGCGGATGTCATCTTGGCGGATTCGGGCACGCGTCGCGTGTCGCTGCATATGTTGTTTGGTTTGAAATCTGAAAAACTGTTGGAAGCCTTTACTAGCGGCATAGCCGCGAATCAAACGGCGGCGCAAGTGGCCGCAATAGACGGTGCGTTAAAACAGTTTGCGGCGATGTTTGCCGCGATTCCCGAAGTGAAAAAAGGTGATGTGATTGTGCTTGATTACCTGCCTGAAGTTGGCACGCAAGTCATCGTGAATGACGTGTCGCGCGGCGTGATTGCTGGCGTGGAATTTAACCGCGCGCTGCTTTCGGTGTGGCTAGGTAATAAGCCTGTTGATACTGATTTGAAAAAGGATTTGTTAGGTGTCTGGTAAGCCAATTTTATGCAACACCATCGCGTCATGAGTGGGTCATTGCCGCGTGTTATTCCCATCAATCGTGATGCTCTTAATCAAGCCTTACTCGAAGCGGGCGGTGGCTTTGCACGCGCCTTGCGTGAGCAACACGACCATTTATTTGCTGATGTTGCACTGACGATTTCGGCTGAACATTTGGCGCACATGCAAGCGGTGGTTGCAGCGGTGCAGGCCGTTCTGGCGAGTGATCAATCCAGACTAGCGCGGGCTGAATTAGGGGTTTTTTACGGTTACGATTTTCATTTGAATCGCGACGGTGCGCATCTCATTGAAATCAACAGCAACGCAGGCGGCGCATTTTTGAACGCGCTGCTCATCGACAGTCAACGCGATGCAGGCTTAGTGGGACAGACGGTGGCAGATGAAAATTTGGCGGATGTTTGGGTTGCCATGTTTCGTCACGAATGGCAGTTAGCGCGTAGCGATGCACCGCTGAACACTATTGCTATCGTCGATGAATCGCCAACGACGCAATATCTCTACCCAGAATTTTTGTTGGCAAAAAATTTATTTGAGCAGCACGGCATCGAGGTGTTCATTGCCGCACCAGATGAGTTGCAAGCGCACGACGACGGCTTGTATGTGGACGACTGCAAGATAGATTTAATCTACAACCGCCTTACTGATTTTTCATTGCAAAGCTATCCGCATTTACACGCCGCGTATGCAAATAATCACTCGCTATTCACGCCCAATCCTGCGCATTACCAAAGCTATGCGGATAAACGCAAGCTGGTTGAACTTACTGATACTAATTTTTTGCAAGCCAGTGGTGTCGCACAAACCCATATAGACGCGCTGTTGCGCGGTATTCCGCAAACCAAATTGGTGAACGCGGCAGATGCCGAGCAATGGTGGGCAGAACGTAAGCAATGGTTCTTCAAACCCGTGAATGGTTATGGCAGTCGTGGCGCGTATCGTGGCGATAAACTCACTCGTCGCGTGTTCGAAGACATCATGCAAGCCGACTATGTGGCACAGCGGCAGGCGATGCCAGGCGAGATTTCTGTGCCGCAAAACGATACGGTCAGTACCTTGAAATACGATGTGCGCTGTTATGTGTATGACGGGCATATCCAGCTCGTCGCGGCGCGTTTGTATCAGGGGCAAACCACCAACTTTCGCACTACTGGTGGTGGCTTCGCGTTACTGCGCAGCGCGGCAGAATAGGAATAAACACGATGTTAATTTATTCATTTATCGCCATTGGTCTGGGCGCAGCGTGCGGCGCGTGGTTGCGATGGGGCTTGGGCTTATGGCTGAATGCCAGTGTGCCTAGCTTGCCGCTCGGTACGCTCATGGCAAATTTATTGGGTGGTTATTTAGTCGGCTTAGCAATCGCATTTTTTATGCAGCATCCTGCGTTATCTGCCGAATGGCGGCTTTTTATCATCACTGGTTTTCTGGGCGGCTTGACCACCTTTTCTACGTTTTCCGCAGAGACCGTGACGCTGCTGATGCGTGGTCAATATGTGTGGGGCGTAGGCATAATCGCCGCGCATTTAGGCGGCTCATTGTTGATGACGATTTGCGGTATTCAAACTTTCAAGTGGCTACACAATTAAGGAGGCAACATGAATTTGCTATCTTTTTATGTCAGCGAAAAACAGCGTCATGCAGGGCAGCCTTTGTATGCGTGGTTGCTGGAACAAGCTAGTGCGCAAGGTGTGCTCGGCGGCTCGGCATTTCGTTCTATTGCAGGCTTTGGACGGCATGGCAAGTTGCACGAAGATACTTTTTTTGAACTGGCGGGCGAATTGGCGGTGAAGATTGAGTTCGTGCTGGACGACCAACATGCAGAAAAATTCCTTGATGTGTTGCATGGTGAAGATTTAGAGATTTTTTATCTGCGTCAGCGCGTCGAGTTTGCCAAAACCTAATCCTGATTTTTAGGGAAAAGGAATAACCATGAAAAAGTTGTTACAAAGATTCATGGCGACAAGCGATGAGGTTTTTGCAGAATGCGTTTAGTCAAAAATAATTCTGTTGCAGCTCAATAAAAAACGCCCGTGAGGGCGTTTTTTATTGAGCTGCAAACTTTAGATTTACTCGGCGAAAAAATCTTTCACTTTGTTCATCCAAGATTTCGCGCGGGGGTTATGCCGCTCGCTATCTTTGTCGTTGATGCTTTCAAACTCGCGCAGCAGTTCTTTTTGCTTCTCGGTGAGGCTCACTGGCGTTTCCACAATCACATGACAATGCAGGTCGCCGTGCATAGAGCTGCGCACGTCTTTAATGCCTTTGCCACGCAGACGGAACTGCTTGCCACTTTGTGTTTCGGCGGGAATCTTGATGCTGGCCTTACCATCCAAAGTCGGAATCTCAATCTCGCCACCCAACGCTGCGGTGGTAAAACTAATCGGCATTTCGCAATGCAAATCATCGCCTTCGCGTTGAAATACTGCATGAGGTTTGATATGCACTTCGATAAATAAATCACCGCGCGGTGCGCCACGACTGCCCAATTCTCCCAAACCAGAATGGCGAATGCGCATTCCTTCGGCGATACCCGCAGGGATTTTAATTTCCTGCTCTTGAGCCGTTTTGATACGCCCCACGCCTTGGCAAATTTTGCATGGCGAGGCAATCATCTTGCCCGTGCCATGACAACGCGGACAGGCTTGTTGCACAGCAAAAAAGCCTTGCTGCATGCGCACTTGTCCGTGTCCTCCGCAGGTGGTGCAGGTGCTTGCAGAAGTGCCTGCTTTAGCCCCCGAACCGTGACAGGGTTCGCACTCTTCCATAATTGGAATGCGAATTTTTTTAGTCGCGCCGCGTGCTGCTTCTTCGAGCGTGATTTGCATGGTGTAGCTCAAATCTGCGCCGCGTTGCGCACTGCTACGCCCGCCGTTGCCGCCACGCCCACCGCCAAAAATATCACCGAAAATATCGGAGAAATCGAAGCCTTGTCCGCCGCCTTGACCAAATGGACTACCGCCGCCCATGCCGCCGGCTTCAAACGCCGCGTGGCCGTATTGATCGTAAGCGGCGCGTTTTTGCGTGTCGCTCAAGGTCTCATAGGCTTCCTTAGCTTCTTTGAAATGCGCCTCGGCACTGGGGTTGTCTGGGTTGCGGTCAGGATGAAACTTCATCGCCATCTTGCGATAGGCTTTTTTCAGTTCCTCCTCGGACGCATCGCGGTTCACACCTAGGGTTTCGTAATAATCTTTTTTTGACATACTGAACTCACTCAAAGCTAATTGTTAGGATAGGCATCACCACGGATAACCTACACTACGACAGTACAAAACTATTTTTGCCACGGAGAACACAGAGGTCACAGAGAGTTTGGTGCGGATAAAAATTTCTCTGTGAGCTCTGTGTTCTCTGTGGCTAATTAGTTTTATTTGTTGTCTTTAACTTCAGTGAAGTCGGCATCCACTACGTTGTCGTCATGCTTAGCTGATTCGGCGTGAGGTGCTGCACCTGCGTCGGCACCTTGTGACTTAGCTTGTTCGGCGGCGTACATTTTTTCGCCTAACTTTTGCGCAGCGGTTGCCAGTGCTTCGGCTTTTGCTTCGATAGCAGCTTTGTCGTCGCCCTTTACGACTTCTTCAGCGTCTTTCAATGCTGCTTCAACGGCTGTTTTTTCATCTGCACTCAAATGTTCGCCGTATTCTTTCAACGATTTGTGAGTTGAGTGAATCAGGCTGTCTAATTGGTTGCGTGCAGTTACTAATTCCACTGCTTTCTTGTCTTCTTCGGCATTCGCTTCTGCGTCGCTCACCATGCGTTGAATTTCTTCTTCAGACAAACCAGAGCTGGCCTTGATGGTGATGTTGGCTTCTTTATTGGTTGCCTTATCTTTCGCAGACACGTGCAAAATACCGTTCGCGTCGATGTTGAATGACACTTCGATTTGCGGCATACCGCGTGGTGCAGGTGGAATGTCCGACAAGTTAAATTGCCCCAAGCTCTTATTGCCTGAAGCGATTTCACGTTCACCTTGCAACACATGAATCGTCACCGCGTTTTGATTGTCTTCAGCAGTCGAAAATACTTGCGATGCTTTAGTAGGAATCGTGGTGTTTTTCTTGATGAGTTTAGTCATCACGCTGCCCATTGTTTCAATCCCTAAAGACAAAGGTGTTACGTCTAACAGCAACACGTCTTTCACTTCACCTTGCAACACGCCGCCTTGAATCGCCGCGCCTACTGCAACTGCTTCATCAGGGTTCACATCGCGACGCGCTTCTTTGCCGAAAAATTCTTTAACTTTTTCTTGCACCATAGGCATACGTGTTTGACCACCGACCAAAATCACGTCGGCGATGTCAGCAGCGGAAACGCCTGCATCTTTCATGGCGATACGGCAAGGTTCGATGGTGCGAGCAACTAAGTCTTCAACCAAACTTTCCAATTTAGCGCGCGTAATTTTCACTGCCAAATGTTTAGGGCCAGTTGCATCGGCTGTCACGTAAGGCAAATTCACTTCGGTTTGTTGCGCGCTAGACAATTCAATTTTGGCTTTTTCTGCTGCGTCTTTCAGACGTTGCAAGGCCAAGACATCTTTACGCAAGTCGATGCCGTTTTCTTTTTGGAATTCTTCCACCAAGAAATCAATCACGCGCATATCGAAATCTTCACCGCCCAAGAAGGTATCGCCGTTGGTGGACAACACTTCAAATTGATGTTCGCCGTCGAGTTCAGCGATGTCGATAATCGAAATATCGAACGTGCCGCCGCCCAAGTCATACACCGCAATTTTGCGATCGCCTTCTTGCTTGTCCATACCAAACGCCAACGCAGCAGCAGTCGGTTCGTTGATGATACGTTTTACATCCAGACCCGCGATACGACCCGCGTCTTTAGTGGCTTGACGTTGTGCATCGTTGAAATAAGCAGGCACGGTGATAACCGCTTCGGTAACGGCTTCGCCCAAATAATCTTCGGCGGTTTTTTTCATTTTCATCAGCACTTGTGCCGAGATTTCGGGTGCAGAAAATTCTTTGTCGCGCACCTTAATCCATGCGTCGCCGTTCTTCGCTTTAACGATTTTGTAAGGCACCATGTTGATGTCTTTTTGTACCATCTTCTCGTCGAAGTTACGACCAATCAGACGTTTAACGCCGTACAAAGTATTGGTTGGATTGGTCACTGCCTGACGTTTAGCAGGCGCGCCGACTAAGACTTCACCATCTTCTAAATAGGCAATGATAGAAGGCGTAGTGCGCGCACCTTCCGCGTTATCAATCACCTTAGTCTTGCCGTTTTCCATAACAGCAACGCAAGAGTTCGTTGTGCCTAAGTCGATACCAATAATTTTTCCCATGATGTTTCCTTTTCAAAAAGTTTGTTTAATTGAGTAAATCTGCTGTGCCTAAGATGGGGCGGGTAATTTTTATTTCAAGTGTTTTAATCGAGAAAGGTAAAGGGCAAAGGGATAAGGCAGCGCGGTGGCTTTTCCCTTTTCCCTTGTGCACCAAAGGTGCGTACCCTTATCACTTCCCGTTATTTTGCCTTTGCCACTAATACCAAAGCGGGGCGCAGCACACGTTCATTTAGTGCGTAGCCTTTTTGCATCACGCTGACCACGGTATTGGCAGCTTGATCGCTCTCCACCATGCTGATGGCTTGATGCTTATGCGGGTCAAGTTTTTCGCCGACGGGGTTAATTTCGGTGATGTTGAATTTTTCAAACACGCTGGAGAGTTGTTTTTGCGTGAGCTCCATCCCGCTCTTAAAACTTTCTACGGTGGTGTTTTCTACCGCGAGAGCTGCTTGCAAACTGTCCATCACCGCCAACATCTCGTTAGAAAACTTTTCTACGGCAAATTTTTGCGCTTTGCTGATGTCTTCGGCAGCGCGGCGGCGGATGTTTTCACCTTCTGCTTTAGCGTACATCCATGCGTCGTAATGTTCTTGCGCCTTCAGCTCGGCGGCTTGCAACTGTTCTTCTAAGCTAGGCATCGCTTCAATCGAGGTATCGACGGCTTCTGCACTCGGTGTTTCTGCTACGGGCGTTACGTTTTCTTGCTGTGTCATGTGGCTCTCCTGTTTTCGACCTACGCTTAGTGGGGGCATATTTTTCACTTTCAAGGGTTATCGTAAAATTATTTTTGAATGCGATAATGCGCGCCGCTTTTTTGCCCTCCCTCATCCGCCGTGACTTCCCAAAAAAACTACCACTGGCGTATCGCTGGCTTTTATTTTTTCTACTACGCTTTTGTCGGCATGTTCGCGCCGTACTGGAGCTTGTATCTGTCCTCTATCCACTTCAACCCAATAGAAATCGGCATCTTGATGTCATTGCAGCCCGTGATGCGTTTAATCGCGCCGAATTTATGGGGCTGGCTGGCAGACCATACTGGGCAACGCCGCTGGGTGGTGCAACTCGCCGCCGCCTGCTCGGCTGTGTGTTATTTGGGCGTATTCGCCACGACGAGTTTTTGGGGCATGTTCATCGTGTTGTCGCTGATGGCATTTTTTTGGAGCGCGTCGATGCCTTTAGTCGAGGCGACCACGCTCAGTTATTTAGGCAAAAACAGCGCGCATTACGGCCGCATCCGCTCATGGGGGTCGATTGGTTTTATCGTCGCGGTGATGGGCTTAGGCTGGGCGTTTGACTACATCGCCATCGCCTATTTGTTGTGGGCGGGGCTCGTGTGTGAAATTGGTATTTTAATTTTTGCGCGGCAAATGCCGCATACCGAAATCGTCGCGCATCACACCGACAGCCAGCCGATTAAAGCCATTGTGATGCAGCCGCGCGTACTCGCTCTGTTTGGCGCGTGTGCTTTGATGTCGGTGGCGCACGGTCCGTACCACACCTTTTATTCGCTGTATTTGGTCGAGCACGACTACAGCAAAACCGCCGTTGGCGCGCTGTGGGCGCTGGGCGTAATTTGCGAAATTGCGGTGTTTTTTGTGATGCCGCTATTGAACAAAAAGTTTAGCTACACGCATATTTTGCTATTGAGCTTCGCGCTCGCGAGCTTACGTTTTTTACTCATCGCTTGGGGCGTGGATAGCGTGCCGGTATTGCTGTTCGCACAAGTGTTACACGCCGCCAGTTTTGGCGCGACGCACGCGGCAGCGGTGGGTTTGGTGCACCAGTATTTTCAAGGGCGACATCAGTCCAAAGGCCAAGCATTGTTTGGCAGTTTGACTTACGGTGCGGGTGGCATTATTGGCGGCTTTGCCAGCGGGCCAATCTGGCAACATTACGGTGCTAGCGCGCTGTTCACCTGCTCGTCCGTGGCTGCGGCATTAGGGGTTGGGTTGCTGCTGTATAAATTAAAACTGAGTCGTGCTGGGAGTTAAACCTTAACTTTGTCCACAGATTACGCAGATTTATGCCGATTAAAAGCAAAGAAAAAATCTGTGTGAATCTGTGTAATCTGCGGATAAAAAACTTAAAAAAGTTTCACTTTAAGTTGTAGCGACAGCGCGCCGTGTAAGCGATTTTGATAGCTGGGCACGATGGCGAGATTCGCCCCGACGCGTTGATATTCGACACTTAACATCGGAATTGCCGCGACAAACCAGCCGCCGTTGCGCATCATCGGATAGCCGTCAAAGCCACCTGCGACTAGCCCCGCGCGCACGCTGCCGATTTGCACGGGCTGCCAATACCAGCCCAAATAATGCGAAGTGTGGCGATCACTGTTGTAAAACTCACCAGCGGTAATCGAGTTGACCGTCGAATAGCGATATTCGCCGCCGAAACCTAGATTGCGATTATTAAAGCCAGCATCTTGCTGAAAATGATGCGAGAAAAATCCCGCATTCAGCCACAGCTCGCTGCGCGGTTGAGCGTCGATAAACGCGAAGGTATCGGCCTGCGCAGCAGGGGCGAGCAGGGTGCAGATGAGTAAGATTTTTTGCATGGCAACTGACCTGAGTAGCTAAAATTTAAGGGCGTAATTGTGCGTTGAAACCTCGCTTAAAGCGAAATAATTTGGAGCTAAAAAATGACCGACGAACAGGGAAAATGCCGTATCGACAAATGGCTGTGGGCGGCGCGCTTTTTTAAGACCCGCGCACTGGCGGTGGTCGCCGTAGAGCAGGGCAAAGTGTTGCTCAATGGCGTGCGCGTCAAACCCGCCAAGACCGTAGTTCCTAGCGACCGTTTAGACATACGCCACGGCGAAGTGCGTTATGTGGTGGACGTGGTCGCGTTGAGCAACAAACGCGGCGGCGCGCCCGACGCGCAAAAATTATATTTAGAAACAGATGAGAGTCGCACCCTGCGTGCGGAACATACCGCCCGCCTCAAAGCCGAACCCGTCCGCTTCTTATTCAAAGGTCGCCCCACCAAACGCGACCGCCGCATTATTGAAAAACATCAGCGCGGCGGGGATGAGTAATTAAATTGCGCGCATAAAAAAACGCGACCGATAGTCAGGTCGCGTTTTTTTATGGCTATACGTTTTAGTTCGGGACTTTTTTTCGCCGCGTGTTTTTCTTTTCTACGGGCAATAAGCTGGTGAGTTGCTGGTAACGCTCGAACAAAAATTCCACGCGTTGCGCGTCGTTGACGAATGCGGTTTTACGGTAGCTGGCATCCACGGCGCGGTCGAGTAGTTGATGGGCTTTGACCAGCGCGGGCGGCATGGTGAGCGGGTCGTATAAATCGGCGAGTGACGATTGCGGATACAAAGCACGCGCATCGAGTACGGCTTGTGCGGCGGTTTCGATTTTCCCCTCACCTTCCGCTACGCTCCCTCCTCTCCCCACTTCGTGGGGAGAGGAAAAGTCAGCTCCCTCTCCCCGTTGGCGGGGAGAGGGTTGGGGTGAGGGGAGTTCAGGCCACGGAAAATTGTTATAGACGATGCTGATTGAGTATTGATAATCACTTTTCAATCTGCCTGTTACAGAGCGCATCCATGCCATGTGCATGGTGGATGTGAGGATGCCAAAGTGATAGAGATTCGCATTTTGGAAAATTCTTAATTTGTTGCTGCTCAATGTATTGGGCTGCATAAAACCTATAGGAATAAAGCTGCGTCGTTCCGATGAAACTTCGGGTATCACCAAATAGGGCGCGTCAGGAATGTTTTCAACATGAAAGCGTGTCGGTGTAGCGGCGAGCTTTTGCGTAGGCGGACTCTTGCTGGCTAGGCGTGTTGTGCGCACTGCTTCGACGCGCTTCATCGCTTCAGGCATTTTACGTAATTCATCAGGCGGGCAATCGCCCAGCCACAAACACCAACGCTCATAACCATTGATGAATTCTTCTGCACCTATCCAGCGGCGCATCCATTTTTCAGCGCGTGGTTCAAGCTTGATAAAGTCAGTCTTCTCTTCTGGCGTAAATAAATAATTTCCACCATCAATCGGTTTGTTGCCGATACCAATTTCAGGCACAGCACAGATAGGCGTATTACGACTTTCCAGCAATACATCAAGCGCATCGACTAAGTACGGATTGATATGTAGTGCTTTCGTTTCTAGTGGTTCTGATTTCGGATTTTCATAATCCCAGAGCCGTTTTTCGCTTACGTCAAAAGGGGCGAAACCGATGATGACGCAATGAACCGCTGCGTTACCGCGTGCGTCGTTGCCCCACTTAAACGTGCGATGTGCGAAGTGAATTTTGCAGTGATATTTGTGCAGTAATTCGCTCCACAAAATGCCGACTTGCTCGCCTTGAGTGATCGAGTTGGTGGAGACAAACGCGCAAGCGGCTTTGCTTTTGCTCCCTCCCCCCGCTTGCGGGGAGAGGGTTGGGGTGAGGGGTAGCGCATTAGCGAGTTGCATCAAAACAGCTTCCGTATTGAGCAGTACATCGTTATTCCAAAAACGCAGTACTTTTATGCCATCCGCTTGCAAAATTTCAGAACGCTGACGATCGTATTCCTCGTTCTCTGCGTGCTGGCTGCCATCTAACTCAATCGCGAGTTTTGCATCAGGGCAATAAAAATCCAATATGTAATTACCGATGGGGTGCTGGCGACGAAATTTGTAACCTAGAAAATTACGATTGCGTAGTAGATACCAAATTTTTTGCTCGGCATCGGTCGCCGAAGCGCGCAGTTCACGCGCATAACCCTTGAGCTTTTCTTCTAATTCAGCATCACGGTGATGAATATGCCCCTCACCCCAACCCTCTCCCCGCAAGCGGGGGGAGGGAGTAGAAGCCGTTGTTATTTCTTGATGTGGCGGTGTTTCTGTCATGTACTGCGCGGCTTTGAGATACCACGCCGCGACATAGTCCAATACGCCCGCGCCTTTTACGCCGTGGAAAATTTTCTCCATGTCTTTGCGTTGCGCATCGCCCAACATTTTTGAACCAATAAATGGCGGGTTGCCGAGCAGGTAATCAGCATCGGGTGCGACTGCGCGCCAATCGAGTTGCAGGGCGTTGCCACAGGCGATGGTGGCGGATTTTTTCAGCGGCAAACGGGCGAAATAATTGCCGAATTCTTCCGAGATAAGCTGGTTCATTTGATGGTCGGTGAGCCACATTGCGACTTGCGCAATCTGCGCGGGAAACTCTTCAATTTCGATACCGTAAAACTGATCGACATCTAATAAAACAATCTCGGTGGCATCGAGTAAGCGATTTTTTTCTTTCTTTTGCAGCGTACGCAAAATGTCCAATTCCAACAAACGCAGTTCGCGATAGGCAATGATTAAAAAGTTGCCGCAGCCGCAAGCAGGGTCAAGAAATTTTAGCTTGCGCAGTTTTTGGTGGAACCAGGCGAGCTTGTTGCTGTTGTGTTTGTAACGCTCAAATTCGGCGCGTAATTCATCCAAGAATAATGGCTTGATGAGCTTGAGGATATTGGCTTCTGAGGTGTAATGCGCACCGAGATTGCGGCGCAGTTTGTCGTCCATCACCGATTGAAATAATGAGCCAAAAATGGCGGGTGAAACGCGACTCCAATTCAGTGCGCAACAATCCAGCAATTGGTTGCGCATCTTGGCATCGAAGCTGGCGGTGGGCAGATGTTCGGCAAATAATTTGCCGTTCACATAAGCAAAATTCGCTAGGTGTTCATCGAGATTTTTGAGGCGTTTATTTGGCGCGGTATTGAGCACTTCAAATAGTTGTGCCAAGTGCGGCGCGAGGTCGCTGCCATCTTCAGCGGTTTTGTCGCGGATGTATTCCTGAAATTGTTGCAGCTCAAAAATCCCGGTGTCTTCGGCAAACAGACAAAACAACAGGCGCACCAAATAATGCTCTAGCGCGTGACCGTCATAACCAATTTCTTTGAGCGCGTCATGCAGCTTGCCCATTAGCTCGGCAGCCTTGATATTTACAGGGTCTTCGGGTTGGATAGGGCGGGTTTGATAGCCCGCGATAAAGCCGAAGGCTTTGATATTTTTGTGTAGGTCGCGTAATTCAAATTCGTGAAAAGCACCCTCACCCAGCCCTCTCCCTGAGGGCGAGGGTTCTTCTTCGAGGTTGTACAAACGGAAGCGCGCGAAGTCGGATACCAGCACATATTTCGGCAAGTCGCGCTCTTTGATGCCAGGAAAATAATCGAGTGCTTGAACGTAGGCTTTGTCTAAATCTTTGCCGCGTGATTTGTGTTCAACCAACATCACGCCTTTCCAAAAAAGGTCGATAAAACCTTGCTTGTCGCCTAGTTTTTTAACGGGTTCTTCAAAGCTGGCAACGCGTTTGCGGTCGATGCCAAACACATTCAAAAATTCTGTCCAGAACGCTTTCGCCTCCGCGTCTTCGGAACTTTCGTGTTCCCATCGTTTGGAAAATTCCAAAGAGCGACTGCGGATTTCGTTCCAGCTTAATGGCATAAAAACTTTCTTTGAACGCGCTTGAAAGGGGGCTGTGGGTGCGAATTTATTCGCACAAAAAGTGCTGAATGATGCGAATAAATTTGCACCTACAGAGCAAGAGGGCAAAGCTTTATTTGCCCGCCTTGAAATAAATAAAGGTGGGCAGATACGTCCTGTCCACCCTATAACTGCTGCGCTTTACTGCGACTAAGCCGACAAGCGTTCCGCTGCTCTTACCGTGTTCGCCACCAGCATGGTGATGGTCATCGGCCCCACGCCGCCAGGGACGGGGGTGATATAGCCTGCTACTTCTTTGACGCTGTCGAAATCCACGTCGCCGACTAATTTGCCATCTGCGCCGCGATTGATGCCCACGTCGATGACCACCGCGCCAGGCTTGACCATGTCGGCTGTGACGAAGTTAGCGCGCCCCACTGCGGCGACCAAAATGTCGGCATCGCGGGTGTGTTTGGCGAGGTCAACAGTCTTGGAGGTGCAGATGGTGACGGTGGCATTTTTGTGCAATAACAATAACGCCATCGGTTTGCCGACAATGTTGCTGCGACCAATGATGACGGCGTGTTTTCCTTCGATGCTGATGCCAGTTTTTTCCAGCAACACCATCACCCCGTAAGGGGTGCAAGATGGAAACGGTGTGTCGCCCGTGACCAATGCGCCGATATTTTTTTGATGAAAACCATCCACGTCTTTGTCTGGGTTAATCGCCTCGATTACTTGATTAGCATCCAGATGTTTAGGCAGCGGCAGTTGCACCAAAACGCCGTGTATGGCGGGGTCGTTATTGAGCAGGTTGATTTCATGCAGTAATTGTTCTGAGCTGATGTCAGCGGGCAATTCTTTATGAATGGAATACAGCCCTAACTCGGCGCAGGCTTTGACTTTGTTGGCGACATAAACCTTAGATGCAGGGTCGTTGCCGACAATAATGACCGCCATGCCGGGCGTGATGCCGCGTGCTTTGAGTGCGTCGGCACGCAGCTTCCATTCGCTGCGCACTTGTTGGGCAATCGCTTTGCCGTCGATGATGTGCGCGCTCATTTATTTAGCCACAAGTGATTTTTGATAGGCGGCCAAACCATTTTGAATTTCTGCGTGCGCCGCTTCAATGCCTTGCCAGCCGTTTACTTTGACCCACTTGCCGGGTTCTAAGGCTTTGTACAATTCAAAGAAATGTTTGATTTGTGCCAAGGTGATTTCGGGCAAGTCTTGGTAAGTTTTAACGTCGCGATACAGCGGTGTGAGCTTGTCAATAGGCACGGCAATCAGCTTGGCATCGTCGCCACCTTCGTCGGACATGCTCAACATACCAATCACGCGACAGGCAATCACCGCGCCATGTACCAGCGGGAATGGGGTAATCACCAATACATCCACTGCGTCGCCATCGTCGGCGATTGTGTCGGGAATGTAGCCGTAATTGCATGGATAGCGCATCAAAGTCGCGACAAAACGATCCACCATCAACGCCCCTGACTCCTTGTCGATTTCGTATTTAACGGGGTCAGAATTTTGTGGAATTTCAATAATGACGTTGCATTCGTGAGGCAGTTTTTTACCGGGGCGGACGTGCAATAAGCTCATAGCATTCTCTCTAGAAGGTTGGAAAAAGGCGCGATTATACGCAAAGCATTCGTTTATAGAAGGGCTTACGGGTGTCTCGAAAAATTGAAATATCTAAGCAAGGCTAGGCACGAATAAAAAATTGCGACGTGGCATAGATAAACTATGTAAGGAGT
The DNA here is from genome assembly GCA_036171695.1 of Gallionella sp. GTDB lineage: Bacteria > Pseudomonadota > Gammaproteobacteria > Burkholderiales > Gallionellaceae > Gallionella. The sequence continues at coordinate 45,467 of JAVHRN010000039.1, read as the reverse complement.
AATTTTTTATGCGTAACGACGTATTGCGACGAGATTTCAATTTTTAGAGATGCACGTCGGTTAGAATGCCGCGCTCATTTCCTCAGCCTTTCCGTTATGTCCTCCTCAAAAATCCCTGAAGAAAAAAACTTACTGCATCCGCGCAGCCTGCATCGCAGTCGCTACGACTTTGCCAAACTCATCGCGGCTAGTCCTGAGTTGGCTGCGTTTGTGCAGAAAAATGAATACGGTAATGACTCGGTTAATTTCGCCAGTCCTGCGGCGGTGAAAGCCTTGAATCGCGCGCTGCTGAAAGATATGTACGGCATCCGCGACTGGGATGTGCCGATCAATTATTTGTGTCCGCCGATTCCGGGGCGCGCGGATTATTTACATTATTTGGCGGACTTATTGGGCGAGAGCAATGGCGGGAAAATTCCGCAAGGTCGCCAAGTTCGCGCATTGGATGTGGGCGTGGGCGCGAATGCGATTTATCCGCTGCTTGGTAATCGGGTGTATGGCTGGCAATTTGTCGGCACCGATATTGATGTGGCTGCATTAGAAAATGCCGATGCGATTTTGCGCGCCAATGCTATGCAAAACGATGTCGAATTGCGTTGGCAAAAATCACGCAATGCAATTTTTGCAGGCGTGACCCACGCCGATGAATTTTTTGATGTAACGCTGTGTAATCCGCCGTTCCATGAGTCGTTAGCGCAAGCGCGGCAAGGTGCGCAGCGTAAGTGGCAAAACTTAGGTCGTGAGTCGGATAAGCATAAAAATCCCGTGCTGAATTTTGGCGGACAAAGCATGGAGCTGTGTTGCGATGGCGGCGAACAAGACTTTGTGAAACGCATGATAGAAGAGAGCAAATCGGGTGCGAATAACTGCTTGTGGTTCACCACGCTGATTTCCAAATCAGCCACGCTGCCGCATGTGTATCGCGCCCTAAAATACTCAGGTGCAGTGGAAAATCGCACTATAGAAATGTCGCAAGGCCAGAAAAAAAGTCGCATTTTGGCGTGGACGTTTATGGACAAAGCGCAGCAACGTGCATGGTGGGCAGCGCGCAAATAGTAAAAACTTTTAGCCACAGATTAGCCAGATTAAAGGGATTAAAAGCAAAACAAAATCTGCGTGAATCGGTGGACAAAAAAATCCCATTATCCCCCCGCGTATCTCTATAACAGAGCTACGCATCAACGAGAAAATCACCATGATAATTTGGAACGAAGCAGGTAAACCATGTAAAGCCATTTGGCGTTCGGAGAGCGGTTTGCCCGCGCCCAAAAAAGTGCTGATTGCCGATGACACGCTCAAGGCGGATGTGGCGTATCGCTTGGCTTGCGAAGGTACGGCGTTGCTGTGGCGCGGTGATTTTCAGAATGCGCGGCAGTTGTTAATCGCGCTGTCGCGTCGCGTCGATCGCAAGCCGTCTAAAACCTCTAGTGTGGCGAGCGAGGCGTTTAATTTGCACCGTCAAGCACAAGGGCAACGCGCTCGTGTGTTAGCGATGATTTTGATTCCGCTCAGTTCCGATTATTCGATTCCACTCGGTCGCGCCCCCGAAGTCGCGTTAGCGTGCCACGAGGTTTACGGCAAGTCTGGCGGCGCGTCGGTGGTGTCGTTGCGTGAATTATTGGGCTTAGTCGGCGCGCATGAATGGCGCAAAAAAGGCGTGGAAATTCCCGTGTTAGAAGATCGCATTTATCCGCATTACGGCGTGTTTTCGCCTGTGCGCGGCGAGTACCTTGCGCTAGTGAATAACGCGCCGCTGCCCTCCACCGAATTAGCCTTCGATATTGGTACGGGCACTGGCGTGTTGGCGGCGTTGTTGGCGCGGCGCGGCGTGCAGCGCGTGATTGCGACTGACCAAGATGTGCGTGCCTTGCGTTGCGCTAAAGATAATCTGGTGAATTTGGGTTTTGATGCGCAAGTGGATGTGGTGCACGCAGATTTATTTCCGCAAGGGCGCGCGCCGTTAATCGTGTGCAATCCGCCGTGGATTCCCGCGCGTCCCAGTGCTGCTGTGGAGTTTGCGATTTACGATCCTGCTAGCCAAATGTTGCGCGGCTTTTTAGCGGGCTTGCCTGAACACTTAACCGAGGGTGGCGAAGGCTGGTTGATTTTGTCGGACATCGCCGAACATTTAGGTTTGCGCACGCGCGACGAATTGTTGGAATGGATACACGCCGCTGGTTTGCGCGTGCTTGATAAAGCCGACATCAAGCCGCATCACCCTAAAGTTGCTGACACCAGCGATCCTCTGCACGCGGCGCGCAAAGCCGAAACGACCAGCTTGTGGCGATTAGCAACGCTTTAGTCGCAACGACTAAGTGGTGAGTAGCAATCCCTGCGTAACGGGCTGGTCGTGTGATGAGGCGCGATTCTCGCCCACACACGTTCCGCCTCGCGCAGCGTTTTTACTTTGCCCCCGTTCTATTTGATACGTATCAAATGCGTTTGCAACAGCTTGCCTTACCATGCACGCACTGAAGAGTCAGCAACGAGGAGAACAAGAAAATGTCAGTGGAATTATTTAATAACGGTACGCATAAAGTTTTGATGTTCGATGATTTAGTCGATGACGAAGCGGGTATTGCGGTACAGGCGAATCAGTTTTTGATTATCAATAATGGTCATGGCGCGCTGCTTGATCCAGGTGGCAACATGACCTACAACGGGCTGTTGTTGGAGATGCACAATTATTTTCCGCCCAAAAGATTGGAATATATTTTGGCTTCTCATGCCGATCCAGACATCATCGCCTCGATCAATAAATGGATGATTCATGCGGATTGCAAAATTGCCATTTCAAAATTGTGGGCACGTTTTATTCCGCATTTTTGCAGCGTCGGCAATATCGATGGACGCATTATTTCGATACCTGACGAGGGCATGTACTTCAAGCTGGGCGAGGCATCTATCGTTGCGATTCCCGCGCACTTTATGCACTCCGAAGGCAACTTCCAGTTTTACGATCCGATTAGTAAAATTTTATTTTCAGGCGATATGGGTGCGTCGATTGTGTCGCATTCAGAAGCGGATAGCCCCGTGCAAGATTTCAATGCACATATCAAAACTATGGAAGGCTTCCACCGTCGTTACATGATTTCAAATCGCATCAATCGCTACTGGGTAAATATGGTGCGCGGGATGGATGTAGAGGCGATTGTGCCGCAACATGGTCGCTCGTTTAGGGGCAAAAAGATGGTGAAACAGTTCTTGGATTGGATCGAAGTGTTGCCGTGCGGCATTGAAAATATGACGCAAGAAAATTATCGTTTTCCTACGCCGCCTTTGTAAGGTTTAGTACGGAAAAAAGCTCGGCGACTCAGTAGTCGCCGAGCTTTTTTTTTGCACCATTCTTAGACGCTGGCGTTTAGGAATGAACCAGACCTTGCAGCCCCGCCGCTGCGATTTGTCCATCTTGTGTCGCGCGCACGCCGCTGATGCCTAATGCGCCTATCACCACGCCATCACGCACAATCGGTACGCCGCCTTCGGCGGGAATCACACTAGGCAACGCCAGATGAATTAAGCGTCCGCTTTGCACGGCGGTTTCAGAATCTTTGGTGGCGTATTGAAAGGCGGCTGCTGCATGTGCTTTCATCATCGCTGTTTCAACTGAGCCAAACTTAGTGTCGTGCGCACGCTGCAAATACAACAAATGCCCGCCATCATCGACTACCGCAATGGTGACTTGCCAGTTATTGAGCAACGCTTCTGCCTCGGCTGCGGCAGCAATTTTTTTCGCGTCTGCCAGCGTCAGGATAGGTTTGCTAGCCATATTTAGTTTGCGTCCAAGGCGGCTAAGACTTTGTCGCGTATCGCTTCAACGCTGCCTACGCCAGGCACATGCACGCACTTGGGCGCATTCGCTGCACCTGATTTTTGCCAAGCGGTGTAGTACTCGACCAGTGGTTTAGTTTGTTGGTGATACACGTCCAAGCGTTTCATTACTGTGTCTTCTACATCGTCGGGACGCTGCACCAAGTCTTCACCCGTTACGTCGTCTTTGCCCGCTACTTGCGGTGGGTTAAAGATGGTGTGATAGGTGCGCCCCGAAGTGGGATGCACGCGGCGACCGCTCATACGCTGAATAATTTCCTTGTCGGCGACATCAATTTCGACCACAAAATCAATTGGGATGCCTGCATCTTTCATGGCTTGCGCTTGCGGAATGGTGCGTGGAAAACCATCAAACAAAAAGCCGTGTGAGCAGTCGGCATCTTTGATGCGCTCTTTCACCAAGTTGATGATGATGTCGTCGGACACCAAGCCGCCCGCGTCCATAATTTTTTTCGCCGACACGCCTAACGGTGAGCCTGCTTTAACCGCCGCGCGCAACATGTCGCCCGTGGAGATTTGCGGAATGGCAAATTTTTCTTTGATGTAATTGGCTTGTGTGCCTTTACCAGCACCGGGTGCACCTAGCAGTATCAGTCTCATGGGTTTTCCTTAAAAAATGTAGTCGCTAATAGTTAACGATGATTGGCTAAAAATATCTGCCTAGCTAGTTCTAGATCCGCTTGTGTATCCACGCCTGCGGGCGGTGCATCGGCGGCAATCGTCACGCCAATTTTGTAGCCGTGATACAGCGCGCGCAGTTGTTCTAAGGCTTCAAAATGTTCGAGTGCGCAAGGTGCTAGCTGGCTATAAGCGCGTAAAAAACTGACGCGATAAGCGTAAATACCGATATGCCGCAGCACGGGTAAATCCGCTGGTAACGCGCTGGCGTTGCTCGCAAATAAATCGCGTGGATAGGGAATCGGTGCGCGGCTGAAATACAGCGCGTTGCCATTTTTATCCAGCACGGTTTTGACGATATTGGGATTGCGCAAACTGGCTTCATCGTGAATGGCGTGCGCGGCAGTGGCGATGGCGCAGTCAGGGTGCTGATGTAAATGTGCTGCCACAGCGCGTATCAGGGCGGGCGGAATCAGCGGCTCATCGCCTTGCACATTCACCACGATGGTGTCATCCGTCCAGCCGCGCAGGGCTACGACCTCGGCAATGCGATCGGTGCCGCTGGCGTGGTCAACCCGCGTCATGCAGGCATTAAAACCATGCGCGCTCGCCACTTCTAAAATCGGTTGATGGTCGGTTGCAATACAAATTTGTTGCGCGCCACTTTGTGCTGCTTGTTCGGCAACCCTTATCACCATAGGCTTACCGACGATGTCGAGTAGCGGTTTACCAGGTAAGCGGGTAGAGGCAAAGCGTGCAGGAATGACGACGTGAAAGGCGGTCATCTTTAGAACTTTTCGACTTCTTCTGGGCTGAGGGTGCGGGCTTCATCGACCAACATGACAGGAATATCGTCGGCAATTTTGAAGGCTAAACGATCTGCTTTGCAAATCAGTTCTTGCGCTGCTCGTTGGTAATGCAGCGGCGATTTGCACAACGGGCAAACCAAAATTTCGAGCAACTTAGCGTCCATTTTTTTCTATCTTTCGCAGGATGAGTTCGACCAGTTTGGGTGAGACGTTCGCTTCGACGCGTAAGACCCAATAGCGGGCATCGGCGAAGGGCGCGCATTTTACCGCATCTTTTTCGGTTAAGAGTAACGCATCGCAATTCGCATAATTTAATTCGGCAGCGGTGTAGGCGTGATGGTCGGCAAAGGCGTGATTGGTGCAACTTAAACCGAGCTTGTGTAGCGCAGTAAAGTAGCGGTCAGGATTGCCGATGCCCGCCACCGCATGGCAACGTAAGCCTTGTAGCGCATGGGCTGTAACAGTTTTGCTAGGCGTTAATAAATTGTAAAAAATATCGCCTTGTAACTGCATAGAAAACTTTGTTTTGCTGTCCGCTGCTAGACCGCCGTTATAGACAATCGCCGCGACATTTTTAAGCCGCGCTACGGGTTCGCGCAACGGCCCTGCGGGTAATAAAAATTGATTACCGAATTGGCGCGCCGCATCTACCACCACGATTTCGACATCGCGTTTTAAGCGGTAATGCTGCAAGCCGTCATCGCACACAATCACATCGCATTCGGGATGCGCAGCGAGCGCGGCGTGCGCCGTGGCAACGCGATTTTTACCAATCCAAACGGGGCAAACATTACGTTGCGCCATCAGCAGCGGCTCATCGCCGACTTGCACCGCTGTGTTGCTGGGCGTGACGGCTTGCGGATCTAAGCTCGTGCCGCCATAGCCACGACTGACAATCACAGGATGTTTGCCGTGCGCGATGAGTTGCGCAGTGAGTGCCAACGTGAGCGGAGTTTTGCCCGTGCCGCCAACGCTGATATTGCCGACGATTACCACGGGGACATCAAGCTGGGTGGGCGTGAAAAGGTTGTAGCGGTATAGCGCGCGACGGCAGGCAGCGAGTGCGCCAAACAGCCAACTGACGGGCAGCAACACTAAGTGTAGCGCGCTGATGCGATACCAGTGGCGTTGCAAATCGAACATTTAGTTCGCTTGATTTTGCGTGGTAAAAGTAATGCGCCCAAAGCCTGCTAGACGCGCTGATTCCATAATGTTGACCACTGATTGATGTGTGGCTTTGGCATCGGCATTGATGACGATAGTTGGATCGGTTTGTGTGCCAGCGGCTTTTTTCAGCGCGTCCGACAAGCTATTGATGCCGCTGTAAGCCACGCCTTTAGCGTTAATCGCGTAGTTGCCATTGGCATCAACGGCAACTGAAAGCGGCTGCACCGTGCTGCTGCCAGCTTCGCCACCCTCACCAACTTGCGGCAGATTGATTTGCAGTTCAGAAAATTTTGCGTAACTGGTGGTGACCATCATAAAAATCAAAATCACCAGCAGCACATCAATCATCGGAATCAAATTGATTTCGGGCTCTTCGCGATTGCGTCCACGTTGAAAATTCATAGCGGCTTAGTCTTGACGTTGACCGTGTACGGTCTCAACTAATTTAATGGCTTGCTGCTCCATTTCTATCGTCAAACTATCCACTTTGGCGCGGAAATGACGATAAAAAATCATGCTAGGCACTGCAACAATCAGGCCAAAAGCGGTGTTGTACAAAGCGATAGAGATGCCGTGCGCCAAAATCGCAGGGCTATTGCCCGCCGCGTTTTGTGAACCAAAAATTTCAATCATGCCGACTACCGTGCCGAACAAGCCGAGCAGTGGGCTGATGGAAGCAATCGTACCGAGCGTGGTCAAAAAGCGTTCCAACTCATGCGTGCTCGCACGTCCCGCTTCTTCAATCGCTTCTTTCATAATGGCAGGCTGGCTTTTCATGTTCTTTACGCCAGCCGCAAAAATGCGCCCCAGTGGTGAATGTTCGTTGAGTTTTACAATCATGGCTTCGGATGCACCGCGTTGCTTGAGTTCTTTGATGACCTCTGCCAGTAAATTCGCTGGCGCAATTTTGCTGCTGCGTAAAAACATTAAGCGTTCAGCGATTAAACCTAATGCGATGACGGACGCTAAAATCAATGACCAAATTGGCCAGCCAGCCGCTTCAACGATTGCAAACAAAGTGATACTCCTAATTTTTGAATGGGTAGGGATACGCGAAAATAACTCGTATATGCTTGGGGGTTGATGGTGTCGGAATTTGCAAAGGGCGCAACTGTAGCGGTTCAAGTTAAGTTGGGCAAGATTTCTGACAAATTTGTTGATGAATCTGCGCTAACTTAGTATTAACTAAGCTGTTTTTTGTTACCCACACAAACTGTGGATAACTTTGTGGATAGATACTTGGTTAAGCTGCTAAGGCAATGGTAGATAAGGATTTTTAAGGACGCGCTTAAATTTGCAACACAATATATTTTTTAATATAAACAATGGCTTGAGTATTTTAAGCAGGCGAGATGGGATGCGCTTATTCGAACATTAAGTGGCACTGTAGATTTGTGGATGAATTCTGAAAGTCAACAAATTTTTTTACATTTATTGACAATAAATCGCTTGCTTTTGCTAAACCACCGCCGCGTAAGGGATTCTTTAGTTGCTCACAGAATCTGTGGATAACTTTGTGAATAGATTTGGGGTTAAAGACTTAACGTGATGTTGAATAAGGCTTTTTAATAGTATGACTAATTTTAATGCAGTAAAAAATTATATTAAAAACAATGCTTTACTGTAAGTTGTGAGATTTTCTTGGTGCGTGGCTGGCTTTCAGCCTGTAGCAGCGGGATTTGTGGATTATTTAAGAAAGTCAATATGTCATTAGGTCTAATTTTTCAAGAAAAAAATCGCGTCTTAAAAGTCGCCGAACTTAACTTGGCAATCAAGCAGTTAATCGAAAGTAATGTACCGATGGTGTGGGTGCGCGGTGAAATCTCCAATTTGGTCAAAGCCGCTTCGGGACATTTTTATTTCTCGCTCAAAGATGAACAGGCGCAAGTGCGTTGTGTGATGTTTCGGCATAAAAACCAAATCATCGAGCGTCCGCTTAGCAATGGTCAATTAGTCGAGGTGTTGGCGATTGCCTCTATATATGAGCAGCGCGGCGACTTTCAACTCACCATCGAACAATTGCGACCAGCGGGTTTAGGTGTTTTATATGAGCAGTTTGAGCAACTTAAACAGCAATTAGCTAAAGAAGGCTTGTTTGCGCCTGAGCATAAACGCAGCTTGCCAAAATTTCCGCGTCGCATCGGTGTGATTACTTCACCACAAGCCGCCGCGTTGCGCGATGTCTTGACCACCTTAAAGTTGCGTTTGCCTAATGTTCCTGTGTTGCTCTATCCCACTCCTGTGCAAGGCGTAGGCAGCGCGCAAAAAATTGCACAGGCGATTGCGCTGGCGAATGCGCGTGCCGAATGCGAGGTGCTGATTATTTGTCGCGGCGGCGGCAGCATCGAAGATTTATGGGCGTTTAACGAAGAGGTGGTGGCGCGCGCCATCGCGGCGAGTGCGATTCCTACGGTGAGCGGAGTGGGGCATGAAACCGATTTCACCATTGCCGATTTTGTTGCCGATGCGCGCGCACCAACTCCTACGGCGGCGGCGCAAGCCGTGGTGCAAGACCGCCACGCTTTGCTTGACGGTCTGAGCGATACGGCGTTGCATTTGCAACGCACCATGCGCAATCGTTTGCAAAATGCCATGCAGAGTTTGGATTTTATGCAACGGCGGGTGATTCATCCCGCACAACAATTACAGCGTCAATCTCAGCAATTAACGCAAATGCAGCAACGCTTGCAGCGCGCCTTCGCCTATCGCAAGCAACATGAAAATTGGCGTGTGCAATCGCTCACCCAACGGCTACAACGCGCCCGTATTGATGTCGCTAGCCTGCAACAAGGGCAGGCTAACTTAGCCCAGCGATTACACAACGCCATGCAACAGCAGCTAAAACTCGGCAACGCCCGCTTGCAATACACCGCGCAGCAACTCTCCTTGCTCGATCCCCAACACGTCTTAGCGCGCGGCTACAGCTTGGTACACGACGCGCAAGGTACAGTCGTGAGCAGCGCGCAACAATTAGCGATTGGTAACGCGCTGCACATTACTTTTGCACAAGGGCAAGCGGGCGTAACGGTGTGCAGTACGCAGAGCTAATTTTTAGCAAGCTTGTGAAGCAAATAAAACCTAATCCCTGATTAAACTGCTGGCAATAAACAAGGAGTACGTGATGTTTTGGTTAGTGGGGTTGGGAGTCACTGCTTGGTGGATCTATCGCTTGCGGAATGTTCTGTTAAGTGCCGCCGTTGTAGATACCACATGCGCTGCTGAGTCGTGGTCAGAACATGAAATGACGCAAGCTGAATCAGATTGTGAAATGACGCAAGACGAAGCTATGCGCGCGTCGTTATTGGACTCAATGTTTGATTCGGACACGGGTGGGCATGACGAGATAAATACTTGCGTGATTAACCCTGCTAATGGTTTACCGATGATGGGTTGCGTGGATATTGCTGGTAATTGTTACGGCAGCGATTCCTCGCATGATTGTTTTCAGGATGATAGTTTTTTGAGTAGCAACATGTTCGACGATACATTTTCTTCGTCATCATTTTCGTCGTTTGACGATTGATTTACAGATAGGGAGTTTTTATGAAAAAAGTAATACTGATCAGCGCTGGGCTAAGCTTGTTCTTGTTGGGGTGTGCGGATAAATCAAGTAGCACTAACGTGGCGCAGGATTCTGCTTGTTATTTTATGGATATAGATAGCGCAAAAACGAGTTGTAAGAATGGCCAAGTCGCGGTGTTTGCGCCCTCTCGCTGGGGCAATGAGCAGTTGCCGATTTATGCTGCGTCGAGTTTTTGCGATTTTCGCTTTAGCATTGTGCAAACCAATGGTGGGGTCAGTTGCATCTTCACAGATGCGCGTTTGAAAGAAAAAGTAGCCGATAAAAAAGATGATGCGACACCCGCAAAATAATTCTTAATTAGGCATTGCTAAATTCATAGCGCGCACCTAAAGTTCGCGCTCAAAAAAAGAGGGGCTTGCTGCCCCTCTAATAATTCAGGGAGTTGTAAATTGTCTATTGCCGCACGAGCCCCGCACCAATTTGCGCGGCGGGTGTTGCTCGCCGTCGCGGGTACTACACCACAAATCCTTACTGAAACGCTGTACGCATTAAGCCAAGCAGAGCCACCGTTTGTGCCGACTGAGGTGCATGTGGTGACGACTTCGGAAGGCGCGCATCGTATTCGTTTGCAATTACTAGATGAAGCTACAGGCAAATTTCACGCGCTCTGTCGCGACTACGCGCTGTCGCCTATTACTTTTACGTCCGAACATATTCATGAGTTAACGGATCTAACTGAGCAGCCTTTGCGCGACATTATTTCGCCGCAAGATAATCAGCAAGCTGCTGATCAAATTGTTGCTTGGCTGCGCAGCTTTACCCAAGACAGCGAGTGTGCCATACACGCATGTTTAGCGGGCGGTCGCAAAACGATGGGGTTTTATTTGGGCTATGGCTTATCGTTGTTTGGACGCGAACAAGACCGACTTTCGCATGTACTGGTCTCGCCTGAGTTTGAAAGTCATCGCGAGTTTTTCTACAAACCACCCGTCGCGCAAACGCTTTACGCACGAGGTATGGTGGGTGCTTTGCTCGATGAGCGTCCAGTGTCCACCGACGATGCAAAAATATGGTTAGCCGAAATTCCTTTTGTACGCTTACGCGCGGGACTACCTGAATCATTATTGGCTGGCAAAGGCAATTACACCGATGCGGTGCAAGCTGTACAACAGAGTCTGCCGAACAATCGCCTCGTGATAGACATTCCTAAACGACACATTATTTGCGGTGGCATCACGGTTAAATTATCACCACGCGACATGGCGTTTTATGTCTGGCACGCGCAACGTCATATCGAGTTCGGCAAAGCTGCACCGCTGACTTGGAAAGACACGATAGGCGAAAGGAATGTGTTCATGGACGCTTATTTTTCGTGTTATTTGGAAGTGTTTAACGGTGACAATTGGCATACCGATTATGAAGCTGCGCAGAGTGCTTTTGCGCAAGGTTTTGACAAAGATAGCTGGGCAGGCATCCTCCATTCACTGCACAAAAAAATCCGTAACGCCTTGGGCGTATCGCGCGCGCAACCCTTTGAACTCACAGCGCAACGTGCCGATACGAAAAGCCGTTTGAATGCGTATGGATTGAATTATCCGGTAGAAAGAATCGACGTTATCTTAAATAAATAAATTATTTTGACTGCGCTGTTATTTTTAAGCACTTACTTCTAATAGGAAAAAATTATGAAAACAACCGTAAAACATCTCAAAGAACTTTGCGTTTCTTTGCCTGATGATGCCGAAGTATGGATTGAATATCCTAAGCAGTTAGCTGAGCCTGTGGTGATGGAAAAAATAGACGAAGGTTGCTATAGCGCGACGATTATCGAAAGCCTTTCTGCTGCGGTGGATAAGAACAAGAATCGGTTGATTATTTTTCATCATGGCTAAGTCACCGCCATTGTTATTTTCACGATTAAAAATGAGAGGGAATTCAGGTGGCATTAGTTGTTAGCAAGGTAACGTCAAAAAAATCATTACGCATTCTGCCTTTGTGTTTTGTCTTGCGCTCGCATGGAATAAAGTTCCCTGATTTTTCGGGGAGTGTGTGGCATGGTGGTCTGGGTATGGTATTGGCGCAGCAGTCCTCTACAGCCTTTCGCTGTCTGTATCAGACAAATTCCGAATCTCGCTTATATGCCTTACTGCCTCCCATGCAATCGGTTTTTCAGAACGGTGAAGAGTTTGAGTTGCGATTAACGCTATTCGGGGAGGGGATTGAACACGCTTTGGCCGTCACGCAAGCGATTGTAGAACTGGGGCGCATCGGAATGAGACCTGGGGGACATTACGAAATGATTGAAGCCAAAGTTGTTACACCAGAAAACGCCACATGCTACATGTCGGCACAGCAAGGTTTTATTACGCTGCCGCAATCTTTTTTTGTCCCTGATTATCTGGTAAATGAAACTCAAGTCACCAATGCTTGCCAGGTTCGATTGATTACACCTTTACGCATCAAAGACGGGAACGATTTGTTGCGTAACACGCCAAGTTATAGCCAAATATTGCGTCGAATTTTTAGTCGTATTGATCAGTTGGCACATGTTGCCGAAGAAACCGCGCCGCTCGATAAAAGTTTACGCGAGGAACTTTTTGATGAAGCGGAGCGCGTCGTGATTAAGGCTTCAGATATTTATTCTTACGGAGTGGAAAGACGTTCCGCGCGCAGCAGTCAGCAGATGCAAATTAATGGTCTAGTTGGCACGATAGATTATGTAGGGGCAATGCAGCGCACTTTGCCTTGGTTAAGGTTGGCTGGTATCACGCAATTAGGCGGAAAAACGGCATTTGGATTCGGCGGGCTGCAAGTAAAAGTAACTCATTAAAAATTGAAAATTAACAGGGGGAATGCAGCATGGCAAAAATAGCACCATCCACACTTGACCCAGTCGCACTGGGTGAACAACTGGGAAGCATTGCGACTGAATGGAAAACCTACCAATGCACACTGGTTACGCCGATGTATGGTGGCGGTGTTAAAGCAGGAGAAGTTGATAAGGAAATGCCTATTCGGGCGACCGAAATTCGCGGGCAACTGCGGTTTTGGTGGCGACTGCTGAATTGCAAAAAATATTCAGATACTCAGGCGTTATTCAACGCGGAGCGTGATATTTGGGGCGGGCTGGGGGATGAGAAAACACTGGCAGCGAGCAAAGTTGTTCTCAAAATAGCGAATGTAAATTCTCTTCAAATTGAGCATTGTGCGGAATACAAGCTTAATGAAAAAGCCAAGTTAAATATATCTTGGAAAAGCTGGGCGCATCCGTATGTGCTATTTCCTGCGCAAGGTAAAGTAGAGAGAGGGCAAGTAACATCGCACCCTGGAAAGCTTGCGAGAGAGGGATTAAGTTGGGAGCTTCATGTTTCGTACGGGCTGTTGCCAGATGAAGCGGCTAGATCAGTATATGAAGCACTTCGCTGGTGGGCGACTTTTGGCGGAATGGGGGCGAGAAACCGTCGTGGATTGGGTGCGGTCGAAATTAAAGTATTGAATGAGGAGAGATCATTAAATTACGTAACTGCTGAAGAAGTAGCGCAAGCAGGAATGCAACTAGCCTTACAAAAGCCAGCCATGAATGCTATTGAAGCTTGGAAACAGTCCATAAATGCAATGCAAAAATTTCGTCAAGGTGAAGAGGTCGGTAGGAACAAGGGGCGGAAATCAAATCGCCCTGGACGTAGCCGTTGGCCGGAACCCGCAAGCATAAGAAAATCTGTTGGAGTACATAGAATTAAAGAAGGTGGTGAGATCAGTTTTGCTCCTGCTGAAACTGTTGAAGTTTCCTATCCGAGAGCAGCTTTTGGTTTGCCAATTATTTTTCATTTTCAAAATGAAAAAACTGACATCAATACAGATCCCGCTGATACGCAATTAGTCCCATATTTCGCAGGTGAGGTTCAAGAGCGGATGGCATCATCTCTTATTCTTAAGCCTTGCCTCAACGAAAAAGGTGAGTGGTGTCCTGCGGTGTTACATATTTCAGATGGCCACTTATCAGTCATGGATGTAAAACTAATAAGTCCTACTAATGAAATTCCTAAAACTGATGGGGATTGGGGATTAGGGAAAGAGGCTATTAGCAGTTTTATAAAATATTTTAAGACAGGGGTGGTTACCAATCCGCCCTATAAAGTAATCGTAAGTAAGCATGAAGAACGTTGGGAAAAAGCACAGGTTAAATTTGACAAAGTTAACGGTGCTCTTACCGTCGAGAAGGACGGAAAGTCCGCAACGGCAATCAAGCCTGCATCAGATGTAATTCTTAAATACCTCTTACCCATTTCACAACAGAAAATTCAAACCGGACAATTTTTTCGGGCAACAGCCACGATTAAGGGACGCGAGTTGCTCAAGCTGGAGGAATCAAAATGAGCCAATACCTAATTGAAATCGCCTTTGGTCCGGTGCAAGGATTCATCGCATCGGCACGACGCAGTCGTGATTTGTGGGCGGGTAGCAAAATGTTGTCTGATGTGGCACGCGCAGCTGGTAATGCCTTATTAGCTGCGCATGCCGAGATGATTTATCCGCTCCAAAATCGGATTGAAAATATGAGTGCCCAAGCTGAAGACAACAGCAACTTGTCTAATGTGTTGTTGGCGCAAGTGACTGCCGACAACGAAGCGCAGGTGCGTCAAATTGTTGAAACGGTTAAAGCCGCAGCGCGTACCCAACTCAGGCAAGCTGCTGAGACCGCTTGGCAAGAGTGGGAGAAATCTGGCGTTGCCTTGCGTAAAGATTTTTGGGATAGGCAAGTAGCGGATGCGATTGATGCCTACGCCGCTTGGGCAAAAATCCCTTTACAAGGAGAGGACGGCAAAACCCCTTATCGCACCGCTTACGAACACCTCAAGAAAACGTTTGCTGCACGTAAAAATACGCGCGACTTTGCGCCAATGTTTGAGGCGCAAAATTATTTTGATGGCGCGGGCATTCCCAAGTCTTCCTTTGATGGACTGCGCGAATCGGTGTTGCCGCCCAAGCGTACAAAATTCCCAGCCAAATTTGGTTTGTCAGCGGGCGAGCAACTTGATTCCTTGGGTGCAATCAAACGCGTGGTAGGTAAGCAAGAAACCTTCACCGCCTTGACACGCATGGCGGCGGACAGTTGGTTACAAATCCTCGCACAGTCAGATTTGCAATCCTTGTGTGAAGCCTATGAACCGCTAGTTAAAATGGATCTTGCCACGCGTACTAGCGGTAACAGCGGCATTTACGACGACTTTCCTTTTGATGCAGGCATGTTGTTCCCCGAACGGTTAGAGCGCGCTAAACAAGATGCGAAGGAAGATGAAGCTGCATTGCAGGCACTGGAAAACCTTGCCAAGCAATTACGTCCGATTTATCGAACATATGGGCAACCTTGTCCTTACGCCGTCTTGGTAGTGGCCGACGGCGACCGCATGGGTAAATTTGTTGATACAGCCAATCAAGCAGAAGACCATCGCGCCATTTCTACTGCGATTGCAAATTTTGCCGACCGTGTTCCACAAGTTGCACGCGACCATCGCGGACACAGCATCTTTAATGGAGGCGAAGATTTGACCGTCATGTTTCCGCTTTCTGGTGTGGTGTCGGGTACACGCGCACTGTCGAGCGCATTTGAAGAAGCAATGCGAGAAGTTGTCTCAAAATTTTGTAAGAGTGACGATGCCAAACCCACCTTGCGGGTAGGTGCGGCAATCTGCCATGTACTCGAACCTTTGGGTGTCATTCGCGACTGGGCGAATGCAGCCGAAAAATATGCCAAGGGCGAGGCGGGTACAGACAAGCAAGGTAACGCACTGGGTTTGAAGCTGCATGAACGCGCGGGGCATGACATTGGTGTAAGACTGGCGTTTGATGACACGGAATCTTTTGAGATTTTCGCAGGCTGGCAAACCGCTTACAGCGAAGGAAAAGTGCCAGGACGATTGGCTTACGACACTCGCGCTATTGCTATGCAATGCGCCGCAATCAATTTAAGTGCGGAGGTAGCAGAGGCTGAATTTGAGCGCATGTTTAAGCGCGCCAGGCAAAGTGGAGGCAATCAAAACATATCTGAGGCGTTGCAAAAAAAACTCATGGCACGCCAGCAAATCCTGCGCCAACAGAAAAATCTGGACGATCCGAGTGGCTTGTTAAGACTAGGAGATGAACTCATCGTTTCGCGTTGGTTATCAGCAAAAACATCCCGTGATGTGACTGACTTATCAGGAGGGCAAGCATGAAAACGTACCAAATAGAACCGCAAGCTCCCTTAGTATTTCGCTCTGGGAAGCCCTTTGGCGAAGGCAGCCGTGACGGTGCCAACTTTCCTTGGCCATCATCCCTTGCAGGCTTGATGCGCACGGTGCATTGGGACGCTCACCATGCTACTGAACCGCCTACTCAAGCAAGCTGTAATGACTTGTTGCAATTGGCTTCAGTCGGTCCTTTTTTGGCTAAACGTGAACAGGGAAAACTCACGCCAATGTTTGTGAAGCCAGCCGATGCGCTGTACTTGTTAAAAGATGAACAGGCTGATGCAACCGAAAAAATGGTTTATCGCCTCTTACCAGGTGAGTGCGAAACAGATTGCGGATGTGATTTACCGCAAGGCATTAAACCTGTCGTGGCAGAACAAAGCGCACCTAAAGCGAAGCCACAAGATGGACCAGCTTATTGGACGCTAGAGCAATTACTTGCATGGCGATGTGGCAATCCTATTGCCTTTCCCGACAAGCACAGTTACCACCTTGAGCAACGCACGCATGTCGCAATTGACGGCAAGACTTTGGCGGCGGATGCCGGGCGCATATTTCAAACTGAAGGACTTGATTTTTCGGCGCGACGCAAAGATAAATCAGGTACACAACAAGCGCGTGGCTTTGAAAAATTTGACTGGGTATTCCTAGCCCGATCGGCGGTGAATGTTGCTTCACAGATGGTCACTTTTGGTGGCGAGCGCAGACTGTCTTGGTTGCAATCGCTGACTGACTCCAACCCACTCGCGTTACCCGATACACATCGAAAAACTTTGCAAGCGAGTCGCAAAATTTCGCTCACGCTAGTTACGCCAGCCCTCTTTACTCAAGGTTGGCAACCCAACTGGCTGGGCAATGAAGTGCCCGGCATCCCTGGTTTGAAACTTAAGCTTGTTGCCGCAGCGGTGGAGCGTTGGCAAAGCATCTCTGGCTGGGACTTGCTTAACAAACAAGCGAAAGCCGCGCGTAAAGCCGTGGCTGCGGGAGCAACTTACTGGTTTGAAGTGGAGGGTGAGCCTCCTGCCGATTGGGTGGACAAACTATGGCTTGCGCCTATCAGTGATAACGAACAAGACAGACGTGACGGCTTCGGCATCGTCATTCCTGGCATTTGGAAATAACTAAATTTTTAGGAGAATTAAATTATGTTGACCCGTATCTTTCATCTCAACGCACTTTCTGCATTACACGTTGGTGTCGGCCAAGCTATCGGCGTGGTGGACTTACCTATCGCCCGTGCCAAAGCCACCAACTTACCCATCGTGCCAGGCTCAGCACTCAAGGGTGTGTTGCGTGAAGAATTTACCTGTGCAGAAAATCAAAACACGCTCTTTGGTCCAGCAAGCATTCGCGGCGACGAACCCTCATATGCCAGCGCGCTAGCCTTTGGTGATGCACACCTGTTGCTTTTACCTGCCCGTTCAATGGCAGGGGTGGTTGCCTTCGTTACTTGCCCCTTCGTATTAGCACGCTATGCCACCGACCTAAAACGTGCTGCCGTGTCAGGTATGCCTGCTGTGCCAGCTAATGTGGAAGGTGCGCAGACTTGCAGTGATACCAAACTTAAGACCACTGGCAATATCGTCGTTTTGGAAGACCTCGATTTAACCGCGAGCAACGGTGCCGAAGTATGGGCAGATTTTATAGCTCAACACCTTTATGGCAGCGCAGAACAAGATAAGCATTGGGTGCGTTTATTCAAACAACGATTTGCCATTATTTCTGATGATGACTTTTCCTTCCTCGCTGATACCGCAACAGAAATTCGCGCACGCATTCGTATTGACGAGCAGCGCGGTGTCGTACAAAAAGGCGCGCTGTGGTACGAAGAAAATTTGCCCGCCGAAAGTGTCCTGTGGGGCGTAATTGCAGCAGGCGCGGCGCGTGACAACAGCAAGCTCACGCAAGAACAAGTGATGTCTGCTTTTGTGTCTGCTATAGGCACAGACAAGACCATACAGATTGGTGGCAAAGCCACCGTTGGTCGCGGTCTTGTACGTTTTATTTTGTGAGGGGACAAACATGAGTAAAGACAATCGCACGCGTACTCAGCACTACGCAGAAAAAGCCTTAAGCAAAATCCAAGCTATCGAAAAGAAAGATTTTGCCAAAGAATATAAATCTCGTAGCGACGGTTTCCCTGTGATGGTGATGCAAGCCGGGCTTGCGCAAGCAGTCGGCTTCATGTTGGCTAAAGGCAGCAGCTCAAACGCATATAGCCAGTACCTAGATGATCTCGCGAGTGTGATGGGCGCGCTGAATGGTAAAGCTTTCCACCATAAAATTATTCATGCGCCGATTGCTGACTATCGCCAACTCACCCGCGAAACCCTCAACGCGGCAGGCTGGTTTAAGCGTTTTGGTCAAGCCTATTTAACGGATAAGTGAGGCGACCATGACACAACTTTGCCGTGAAAACATAAAGCCTATATTAGCTAATTACACGTTACTTAAAATGGGCGAACCTCATCCAGGTTTGCTCTACACCAAAGGCATGGTGGATTTTCCTGACGGTAGCAAAGTCGGCGAAATTAAAGCTGAGCGCATTCGTGAAATTTGTGAAATTCCACCTTCCGATATTTACCGCGCCGCCTTTACGCGCTGGCAAGCTGCCACCCAAAATTTTACTCATACCGAAGCTGCGCTGGTCGGCCGTTTGTACATTGGAGTTACTCGTGACAACGCCTTGGAAACGGGCGTAACGGTTTCGCATACTTACGGCATGCCGATGATTCCTGGCTCAGCAGTTAAAGGCTTATGTCGCGCCTGTGCGGGTGACTGGTTAAAAAATGATGAGGCGAGCCGCTTTCTTTTCGGTAATTCCCCCCAAGAAGAGGATGAAGAAAAACTAGAAGTCGGTGGTTTAATTTTCCACGATGCGTGGTGGATACCCGAAGACGGCAAAAAACCTTTCGTTCCTGAAGTCGTTACCGTTCACCATCAAGAGTATTACGGCAAGGAAGGCAAACAAGCTGCAACTGATTTCGATTCACCCATCCCCGCACCGCAAATCGCAGTACAGGGCAGTTTTTATTTTGTTATCCAAGGTGAGCCTGCATGGACGAAACTGGCGGTACGGTTGCTTGAACAGGGTTTAGCTGAGCGCGGTATTGGTGCAAAAACGAGTTCGGGTTATGGCTATTTCAACGCTGCGTAAAGCGCATTTTTAGTTAAGGAGAAAGAATATGAGTGATGGCAAAAGCCATGTTGGTTGGGGTAGCAATCTGTTAAATATCACGCTGGCTTTTATTCTTATTTGTACGCAAAGCTGGGTAGCAAATGGAGTGCAAGGCAGTGCGCTATTTGAGTGGTGGTCGGGCGGATTTGTGTGCAATGCAGCAAGTTGCGCTTGCAGTTTTTGGGTGGTGCAAATTTGCTTGCTAGCCGTGTCGTTAGGTTGCGCTTATTGGCTGTATCACCGCCGTCGTAGCTTTATGCCGGTACACATTCAGCACATTGGGCAACCTGGCAAAATTCATCCTCATCAAGTTTTGATTTTGACCTTGTCACGCTGTTCGTGGCAGTGGACACCGAATAAATTGGAACGCGACAAGGGTGAGCATTGCGATTTACCCGATGACTTAGCCGGAGCGTTGCCCGTCATGGAGCAACTTGGCGAGCGCGAAAAATTCTCTTGGGAGCAACTGTTACGTGCGATTGACGAACATAAAAGTGAGTTACAGCACATCGTGTTAATTGGCTCAAAAGGCAAACAGGGCACGGTACAGAAAGTGGAACAGTGCGAGAAAATGATTCGGCATTATTTCCCGCTACACACCACGCTTACGTTCGAGCAACGCGAGGCCGATTTTGAGTCGCTGGATGAGCTGCTGGGGGTTTATCGCAATCTCGTGGATAGCAATAAAAATCGCAAAAAGGACGTAATGATAGATGTGACGGGTGGCACTAAAGTGGTCAGCATTGCGGCGGCTATGGTGTCCCTGGAATATCCCGAAATTGAGTTTCAATACGTTGAAACCAGCGGCAACAAGTGCGTGCGTAGTTTCAATGTCACCACACCAAGCCAAATCAGCGAGGGGTAGTCACTCGCAATGCTTCTGCAACTCGCCACCAGCGACGATCAACTTGCCTTTGCTTGGTCGCGTGTGCGCGCTAACGGTGGAGGGGCAGGTGCGGATGGCATCACACTCGAACACTTTAGCGACGAGCTACTAGCGCGTCTCGCCAAGTTGCGCAAGCAAATTGTCGCCAACACCTACGTTCCCGATCCACTCTTACGCATTGAACTGCCGCGCCCTGGAAAAACGCCCCGTATGTTGGCTGTCCCCACTGTTCGCGATCGCGTTTTGCAAACGGCGGTAGCGCAAATTTTAGTTCCCATCCTCGAACCCTTATTTGAAGAAGAAAGCTTTGCTTATCGCCCTGGCCGCTCGGTGCAAGATGCTATCAGAGCCATCGTTACCGCCCGTGATGAAGGCTTTGAACACGTTGTCGATGCAGACATTCATGCCTTTTTTGACAACATCCCGCACGAAGAATTATTAAGCAAATTAGCTGAAGTGTTACCCGATGCCAGCCTACTACCGCTTATCACCGCTTGGCTCAATACGCCGATTAAAACCAAAGAAGGCTTTGAGCGTTGCAAGTGTGGCGTGCCGCAGGGATCACCCATTTCACCGTTACTTTCCAACTTATATCTAGATGCGTTAGATGAAATCATTGCTGGCGACGAGCAACGCCGTCTAGTGCGCTATGCCGACGACTTTGTCATTCTTGCGCACGACCACCAATCAGCCGAAATCGCACTCGAAGAAGCCAGCCTATGGCTAGTTGAAGCAGGCTTAGCAATCAACTTGGAAAAAACACGCCTCACCACTTTTGAGCAAGGGTTCAGCTTTCTTGGTGTACATTTTTCAGGTGATACCTTATGGGCAGAAGACCCCGCAGCCTCACCTTGGCTACTCCCGCTGGAATACCAACCCAAAACCAACAAACGCAAAACGTCGCACCGTAAAAATCCGTCTAAACCCCTCGCGCATAACAACGCAGGGCAAGCGCGAGCAAAGCAACAACGCCTTCTAAGCACCCTTAGCGCACTGGCAATACCCAAGCCACCATCTGAAATGGCATCTCGTCCAGAAGTTGATTTTGAGGAAGCCACCGCACCCTTATTACGCACCTTGTATCTGGGCGAACCAGGTGCTTACATCCACATAGATGGCGGCAGAATTCTGGTGGATAAAGGAGAAGAAAATCTCCTCGCTATTCCATTAGAAAAAATTGACCAAGTCATTGCCGCTGACGAAGGCGCAATTAGCTTTGGTGCGATGCGCGCTTTGCTGGGGCGAGGTGCAGCTTTTTACATCCAAGGTGTGAACGGCAGCCCACCGGGACATTTGATTTCGCCGCTGGACACTCGCATCAACCTGCGCGCCTTACAACATGAACGGGTGCGCGATGCAGCCTTTAACCTTGCCATTGCGCAAACACTTATCTCTGGAAAAATTGCCAACTCGCGTTTGTTGTTGCGGCGTTATTACCGCTTCCGTCCTGGGGGAGAAAGCCCTGCTGATGATGCAATGCGCACCGCTCAAGCCAAAGCACTCACTGCCGCGAATCTCGATATTCTGCGCGGCATCGAAGGGGCAGCGGCGCGCGTTTATTTTTCGGCATGGCGAGACCTCATGCCCGAATCATGGAAAGCCAGCTTCACAGGGCGCAACCGTCAACCCCCACAAGACCCCATCAACGCCATGCTGTCTTATGGTTATGCCGTGCTTTATCACAACCTGCTCACCCTCGTTACCTCGCGCGGACTAGAGCCACATATTGGCCATCTGCACACCATGCGCAACGGACACCCCGCCTTAATTTCAGACTTAGTTGAAGAATTTAGAGCTTTGGTTGTTGATGCTGTGGTCATCAAATTCGTCTTGGATCGCCCCTTACAAGAACATGATTTTGAAATACAAGGAGAAGGTGACAAGCGTAATTGCCGCATCAGCAACGCGTTGCGCAAAGCCCTGATTGAACGACTAGAGGAAAAATTAAACAGCCGATTAACGCATCCCAGCACACAAGAAAACGGCGACTTCTGCCGCATGATGCGCATCCAAATAGCCCATTACATCCAAGTCTTAGAAGGCGTAGCGTCGGCCTATCGCCCCTTTGTTTTGAGATGACCCAGCATGAGACTTTGGGTGATTGCTTATGACATTGCAGACGACAGACGGCGCAGGCAAATTGTTAAATGTTTATCCCAAAAAATGCAGCGCGTACAAGAAAGCCTATTTGAGGCATGGCTCACCCAAATCGAACTCACCTTACTCATTGTCGAAGCAACCCCACTCCTGAATCTGGAGCAAGACCGTTTGCGCGCTTATCCTTTGGCAGTGCGCACCGAACAACGTTACGGCACTTACGGACAACAGCAAGCGACAACAAAACACAGCGACTATTGGATTATTGGATGAGCGAAAAAAACTACTTCACAGTTATCGCCTATGACATTGCCAACGACAAACGTCGCCGCGCATTAGTCAGAGTACTGGAATCATTTGGTAATCGAGCGCAAGAAAGTCTATTTGAGGCTTGGCTGACCGATTGCGAGCGCAAAAAAATGGCTACTAAAGCCCATCATTGCATCGACCCAGCGGCAGACCGACTTGCTATTTATGTGCTGCCAAAACTTGACCATGATGCAATTATTAATTTAGGTACAGGAATCATCACAGCAGACTTCACCCATCTGATTGTTTAAGTGATAATGCCGAGCCGCGAAAATGCGGTGCTTCAGATACAAAGCCACCATACGAGCGCAGCTAATTGAAAGAACAAGAAAAAACATGAAATGCGCTGGTTACAGCATAGTTTCATCGCTAAGTAATCGACCTTACGCAGCTAAATGCTCGGCAAACCAAGCCGTAACTGGCCTCTAAAGGCTACTGTTTCCCCGCCCCGACTTCCTGAAGGGGATTAAGACGACGCGCGTACGTCATAGCAGATCCGAAACCTTGTTTCCCCGCCCCGACTTCCTGAAGGGGATTAAGACATAATTTTTTTGCTTGGCTAAAGGAAACCCCTTTGGTTTCCCCGCCCCGACTTCCTGAAGGGGATTAAGACAGTGACTCGGATTCAAGCAGGGGACGACCCCTGCGTTTCCCCGCCCCGACTTCCTGAAGGGGATTAAGACGCCTTGTCGCCGTTGTTGGCGAAAATATTAAAATGTTTCCCCGCCCCGACTTCCTGAAGGGGATTAAGACACCTTAACTTCGTCCGCGCTTAGCGCGGACTTGGGTTTCCCCGCCCCGACTTCCTGAAGGGGATTAAGACCGCTACGGAAGCGAACATACTGTCCGCCAACGCAGTTTCCCCGCCCCGACTTCCTGAAGGGGATTAAGACCTTAAACAAGGAGGGTTGCCGCCCCCACAGAACGTTTCCCCGCCCCGACTTCCTGAAGGGGATTAAGACACCAGATTTCCATCGCAATCTCCACTGCGCTTGTTTCCCCGCCCCGACTTCCTGAAGGGGATTAAGACCAATTTCTCCCTTGTACTGCTCCAGCATAGCTGGTTTCCCCGCCCCGACTTCCTGAAGGGGATTAAGACTCGCCTGCCGTTTCTGCCAGACCGCGATAAAAAGTTTCCCCGCCCCGACTTCCTGAAGGGGATTAAGACTTTTATTGGTGGGTGATGACGGGGTCGAACCGCGTTTCCCCGCCCCGACTTCCTGAAGGGGATTAAGACGTGGCGCTAGCCACCTCCTCCTCGCTATACTCGTTTCCCCGCCCCGACTTCCTGAAGGGGATTAAGACTGCCGCCCAGTCAACGCCTGGCTTAATAGCGGTTGTTTCCCCGCCCCGACTTCCTGAAGGGGATTAAGACCCTGTAATGTTGCACAGGGCTTGTAGCAAAAGGCGTTTCCCCGCCCCGACTTCCTGAAGGGGATTAAGACAGAGCAACTCACCGTCAATGTCTGGCTGCGAGGTTTCCCCGCCCCGACTTCCTGAAGGGGATTAAGACCCATCAGTCTTGGCTGTAGCCAAGCGTGAAAATTGTTTCCCCGCCCCGACTTCCTGAAGGGGATTAAGACACACAACCATACTTGATGAAATTTGCTCGTTCGTTTCCCCGCCCCGACTTCCTGAAGGGGATTAAGACACTGACGTTCGCAACCGCGTGACCTTCTGTGGTGGTTTCCCCGCCCCGACTTCCTGAAGGGGATTAAGATTGATTAAGATAACCATTGCCCGCGCAGAGTTTGTTTTACCGTCGATAAAAAACCGTGCTTAATTACATTCAGCACGGTTTTTTTGAGCGAGACAGTCAGTATTAGCCGCGCTTGCTTCTAAGGCGGTGCGGGCTAAAACCCCAGAGTGCTGGTGTCCAAGTTATTGGCGTAAAAAATAAATAAAGAATGTTTGAGCGTATGGCGAGGAAACGTTAACGGTATTTTTGTTGTACAATATATGTTAATAATTTTATTAAAGGAGGCGTGATGCGATTGAGAGCCAATGATGTTGTGCCGATTAGTGAAGCGCGCGCACGTTTGACTGAGTTAGTGGATGATGTTGTGACTAGCGGCACGGAAAAGATGTTGACCAAAAATGGCGCGATTTTTGTGGCGATTGTTGACGCGCGTAAGTTGGATTATTACCACTCGCTAGAAGACGAGCATGCAGGCTTGATGTTGTTGGATGAGGCCGCAACAGGTTTGCAGCAATGGCTGGCAGGACAGCAGGTAAGCAAAAAAGCCTTGTTAGCGGCTTTAGAGCCATGATACCCAAAGCTCATGCCAGCGTGACTGCTGTACCTAACTTTTTAACCAATTTAGCCGCCGCCCATGATTTTTTTGTGGCGCAAGATGTCGATAGCGCGGACGTACGATTCCGTAAATTAAAAGCTGAGCTGCGCGAAATGATACAAGTGTTAAGTTGGTCTCCTGCGAGCGGTGTTTCCGCTCGTTTTTTTACGGGGAAATCGCTGCAAGCTAGGTTGCGTGGGAATGCGGTGCAGGAGTTGGCGATACAAGCAAAACTGCCGCATGTGCGTGAATATATGGTCGCTCGCCATGTGGTTTTGTATGCACATTCCGAACACGAAGTGGTGTTGTTGGCGTTAAAAAATCAACGCCAACTGACGTATGTGAAGGATTAAAAAGTGGCTAGTGCTTGCTTTTGTTGGCTTGCCATTCCCGCACAATTTCACGCAGCTTAGGCAGTTGCTCTGGACCTATCAGTTTGATCCGTGCATGAGCGGTTCGGTCGAGTAAAATTTGTGTCGGTTTGCGTGCCGATAGCAGCCACGTTTGACCAAATAAGCCACGCGCATCTTGTCCTAGACTATCGACTTTGTATGCAATTTCATTGTCGTTTTCGGCATTAAAATGCAAGGTTTTACATTCAATAAATAGTAGTTGGTTGTGGTTGCAAGCCAATACGTCAAATTCATTTTTGCTTTGCTTATTAGCGACGTTTACGCTCATGCGCACGTCAAACAGTTTTTCGTCATGCAGGATGTGATACGCATATTCTTCCAGCCATCCGCCGCTTAAAAAACGCACGCTATCTATGTCGCTAAAGGTGACCGTTTTGTCGCCGCGTTGCCAAGTAATGAGACCAGCGGTAAGCAACATATTCATTAGAACAAGTGCTGCGCCAAAGGGATGCACGCTTAACGTTTGTTGCGCTTGAACGATGACTTCAGTCTTTTTGCCATTTACATATTCAGTCGCAAGCGCATGGTGCGTCATACGATTGAAGTCGCTCATCAGCCCGGTTAATTCACTAATTTTGTGTGCCATTTCTTTGCAGATACTTTTGCGCGTGGCGATGCGTGTTCGCCAGTCGGCTAGGTCGGAGAGCGCGCCTTTGTAGTTGATTTTTTGCGCGGCTAAATACAGTGGTACATCGAGTTGGTTGCCCATCAAGATGGGTTCTGGATGTTGATTTTGGGGGCTGGGTAAAACTTCGATGCGACGGTGTTGGGTATCGGTATAAATCATTTTGTGCGCGTCGTTGCGCCACACTTCGACTAAGCCCATGGACATTAATTTGTTGCCGCCCGTGGTATTGATGGTGAAGTGTGCATCGGGGTGTTCTGCTTGTATTTGTGCCGCGTGTTCTAACAAAAAATCTTGAATCTGGTTGAGGTTTGCATTGGGCATATCCGAGCGAATTTCAGTGCGCGTATTAGGGCAATGTTGGTTAATTAAATGTGCGAGATGGTTGGCATTCTCAGCCATATCTTTAGAGCTAAATAAGTACACCGAATCGGCGGCTTCGATGCGTAATGGAATAAGGTTGGCTAAGGTTTGTTCGGAGACGATGAGTAGATGAATGTGCATGATGATTTAGGCTGTGCGAGTGAGTAGGGCGAGTTCGTAAGGGATGCTGGTGATTTCTTCAGGGCTTAATAGTTTGCCTTCTGGCAGCCGCGTTTTGATGCGCAGTACCAGCGCGCTGTCGCCTGCTTGCATGGTGACGGTGATGCGATTCATGGCGACGTTGATGCCTAGTAGTTGGCTTAAAAATTGTGCGCTGGCTTCGTGTCCGATGGCGGATTTAAAGCCTGTTGCAAGGTGTGCTTGGGCTTGTTCGATGCTAATTGGCCCAGCAAATTGCCAAGTGCCGTAGCTGGTGAGAATAGGGGTGTTGAGCAGATAAATAGTCATGATTTAGGCGGATTTTTGAGGCGTTGGATAGTAGCACGATGATCGTTGAGCTCAATGCCGTACGTGTGGTAACAAGCTTGTCAAAAAATTGTTAGCCATCGAATCGTTAGGATGCGTGCTGCTGAATGTACAGCGATTTTGATAGGTTAAAAAAATGAAAAATTTATGTGTGATGATGGGTGTATCGGTATGTTGTTTGTTGTCTGCAAATGCTTTTGCAGCAAGCTCTGCTAGTCAGATGGCGGTGGCGCAAGTGCCGTCTTCTACGAGTGGTTTGTATGCGGGGTTTGGGCTGGGTTATGCACCTGTGTCGGGGTCGAGTTTGATTACGTCTAGCAATGGTCTTGCGCTGACAGGGCGCGCGGGCTATGCCTTCAATCCTCGTGTCTCAGTCGAGGCGGCGTATGACAGCATCAATTTAGTGAAAAGCGGATTGGTCGATGTTGGTGTGAGCGTGTTGTCGGCGAGTGTGGTGGGCTATTACCCGCTGCAAAACAGCTTTGATTTTTATGGTAAAGCTGGCTATGCCAATGCTAGCGTGGGGTTTAGTGCGGGGCAGGGTAATTCACGCAGCCAAACTAAAACGGGTTTGACCTATGGTTTTGGTGTGGAGTTGGGGCATGGCGAGAAGCAGTCGTTTCGTTTAGGCATGGATCATTTTGATTTGTCCGCTTGGCAAGGACTGCCAATTTCGGCGAATAACTTTAGTTTTTCAGCAGACTTTAGATTTTAATTTTAAGGCCGCTTAATGCGGCAAGGGAGAGTGTTATGTACGGTAGCAAAAGTGGTGTTGCGGCAATGTTGGTGTTGGCATTAACAGGTTGCGCAAGCAGTGGCAAATATGTGGCGACGAATTTAACGCCTGTCGAAATTAAGCAGGTTGAAAAAGGTGAGCTGGTGAAGTTGCAGGGTGTGTTGCCTGCCGCACCAAGTGAAAAACTGCTGTTGCAAGCAGCGGCGGTTCCGCGTGGCGTGTATGTGTGTGCGATTGAAAGTTTGGCTAAACCGTGTCTGCCTAAGTTAAGTAAGTTGGTGGCGGATAAGCTGGCAAGTAAAAATGTGCCTGTCGCGGCTGACCCTAGTCAGGCTGATATGACGCTGTATTTTGAAACTTGGTTTGATAGTTTTTCCAGCCATTCAAGCATGATTAAGGCACTCATCGATAATCCCGCCGTTATGGGAAGTAATTTTGCGCTTAAGGTAGAGCAAGGTTTAGCTGCGGATAAGCTGCCTGATGTGCATAAGCATTTTCATTTTGCCGCTGACCCAATTTCATTGCTTAGTGCCAACTCAAATGATGAGCAAAAATTTATTTATGCCGCGTTTACTGCTGTGACAATGAAAGATTCAGTCACTTATCCAGGCACAGGTGAAAAGCATGTTGGTGCAAGTAGCAATCCTTGGCCAGCGGCAGGAAAAGTGCCTGATTCACGCACTTTGATTGGCAACTATGATGGCGAGGTTGATACCGACAAAGCGGTGTTGCCGATGCTCAATGATGCGTTAGATAGTTTGTTGCTGCGCACGACACAACAGTAATACTGTTGGTGTTACTTAATACGACGCGTGTTGAACGCGTCGTTTTTTTTCGTCTCGATACGGTGTGTTGCGCGACAAAAAATTTGTCGTACTTGGGTATAATTTCGCGCTTCTCAAACTCTAGATGGCTTGCTATGAAACCCACTTCTAATGCTGTAACAATCGGTACACCTTTGAGCGCGAATGCGACGCGCGTGATGTTGTTGGGGTGTGGCGAATTGGGTAAGGAAGTCATCATCGCGTTGCAGCGTTTGGGCGTGGAAACGATTGCGGTGGATAGATATGCCGATGCGCCTGGTCATCAAGTGGCGCATCGCGCGCATGTCATCAATATGACTGATGGTGCGGCGTTGCGCGCGTTGGTTGAATTGGAAAAGCCCGATTTAATCGTGCCCGAAATCGAGGCGATTGCCACCGATATGTTGGAGTGGTTAGAGCAACATAATATGGCGCGGGTGATTCCTACCGCGCGCGCCACGCGTTTGACTATGAACCGCGAAGGCATCCGCCGCTTGGCCGCCGAGACGCTTGGCTTGCCAACATCTAAGTATCAATTTGCTGATAGTTTGGAGGCGATGCGCGAGGCGTGTGAGGCAATCGGCTATCCGTGTTTTATCAAACCTGTGATGTCGTCGTCGGGCAAAGGTCAGTCAAAAGTTGCCAACGCCAGCGAAGTGGAAGCCGCTTGGCATTACTCACAAAGCGGTGGTCGCGTAGCGCAATGTCGCGTGATTATCGAAGGCGCGATTGATTTTGATTTTGAAATTGCGCTGCTCACAGTGCGCTCTGTCGCGGCGGATGGTTCAATCGCAACGCAATTTTGCGAAGCGATTGGGCATGTGCAAGTGCAGGGCGATTATGTTGAGAGCTGGCAGCCGCAAGCCATGAGCGACAAGGCTTTGCGCGCCGCACGCGACATCGCGAAAAAAGTCACCGATGACTTGGGCGGACAGGGCTTGTTTGGCGTGGAGCTGTTTGTTAAAGGCGATCAAGTGTGGTTTAGCGAGGTGAGCCCACGTCCGCATGACACTGGCATGGTGACCATGTGTAGCCAAGTGCAAAGCGAGTTTGAAATTCACGCGCGCGCCATTTTGGGTTTGCCCGTCAATGTCAGTTTACGCAGCGTCGGGGCGAGTGCTGTGATTTATGGACAGCACGATGCCAAAGCGATTGCCTTTAACGGCGTGGCAGACGCGCTGCGCGTACCCAGTAGCGATATTCGTTTGTTTGGTAAACCCGAATCATTCCAACGTCGTCGCATGGGCGTGGCATTAGCGACGGGTGTTGATACGGATGAAGCGCGCAGTCGTGCCAAGTTGGCGGCGAGCAAAGTTGTGCCAGTGAAAACGCAGGCATGAAACTTAGCGCGATTTTACACACGACTTTTTTAACTGCTGACCTTGCGCGCTCGCGCGTTTTTTATGGCGAAATTTTAGGTCTGCAAGAAGATGCGCAGCGTCCCGTGATGAGCTTTGATGGCATCTGGTATGTGCTCAACGCAACACAACAAATTCATCTGATGCTGCTGCCGAATCCTGAAGTGGGATTGCAGCGTGCCGCACACGGTGGTCGCGATCGCCATGTGGCGTACGGCGTGAGTGGCATCGCCGAATTGCGCGCGCGACTCAGCGCCGCAAATATCAAATTTACCGAAAGTTCAACAGGCCGCGCGGCGTTGTTCTGCCGCGATCCTGATGACAATGCGCTGGAGTTTATTGAGGGGTGAACTGCTAGATGTTTTCCACAGATTACATAGATTCACACAGATTTTTGCCTAGGTTTTAATCTGCGTAAGAGCCGTAGGGTGGGCAAGCCCTTTCTGCCCACCGATTCATAGCATCCGCGTGGGCAGATGCAGCTTGCCCACCCTACACGGACTCGCTATTTCAAAGTGGCTATCGCTGCATTAAAGCGCGCATCGGTTTGTGTGGGTGCGCTATAGCCATCGAAGTTATTTGCCATGATTTTATCCAGCAAACTTAAACGTGCAGCGGGGGCGGGGTGGGTCTTAAACATCAATGCCAGCGAGGAATCTTGCGCATTCGCCGAGTCCAACATTTGCAACACCGCAGGCAAGCCAAACGGGTCATAACCTGCGCGCGTAGCAATCACGATGCCTTTGCGGTCGGCTTCAAACTCATCATCTTTATCCAAGCCGCGTGCATACACTTCTTTGCCCGCTTGCAAAGCCTTATCCATCAAGGGATTGTTTTGCGCGTTGAGAGCTTGTCCTGCTAAATCGCTCGCGATATTCAGATTGGCGGCTTTTTGCAGCGCGGCCAAATGATGTTTACTTAACACATGCACCATTTCATGCGCTAACACGCCCGCTAATTCAGACTCGGTATGCAAATGTTGCAGCAGCCCTTTGGTGATAAAAATTGTCCCGCCAGGAGTGGCAAAGGCGTTCAAATCCGCGCTTTCCAACACGCCGAATTGCCAAGGCAAATTTGGGCGGTCGGTGTGCAAGCTGACCCAACGCCCAACATTATTGACGTAGCTTTGCGCACGTTGATTGGTTGAGAGTGGCGCAGCACCAAGCAAATTAGCGGCGATGCCATGACCGATTTGAATTTCCTCGGCTTCGCTGACGGGCTTGTTAGCGGCCACGACTTTATCCGCCATGTTGCCGCCCATTTTTATGAGTTGCTGTGCATCCATCCCCGCACAGCCAGAGAGGCTAAGGCTTGCCGCGATAAGCATAATTTTGTAATGACGCATGATGGGTATCCTTGTGAGTTATTGAGCAGGAATAAAATCCAGTGTTTGAGATTGCAGCTTGCCTTTTTTTGCGAACTGCTGAGCCTGATTAGCCTTCACTGCAAACTGCGCCAGCTTGGCGTATTCAGCAGGATTGGCGGGGGCGTTTTGCAAATCTTCGCTCGACAAACCGCGCACCCCAGTGGCAACCGTGATGCCGCTACTGCCGCTACGTCCCACGTTGAACAAGCTTTGCAGACCGCTGTCGCCCTTGCGCGTACTGCTGCTGCGCAGGTTCAACATCTTCACCCAACCGTTGCCTTTGCCACTGCTAATGCGCACCCAGCCGCCCATACGTTGCACGATAGTTACGCTGCTTTTTTCGGGCAAGGTTGCCAGCGTACTGGCATCGCTAAACGGTTTTTGTTTGATGTCGGTAGCGCGCACCGTGTAGCCGATTGAGTCTGCCCAAGCGGGCAGCGTGATACAGCTTAACAACAGTAATACCATTACTTTTTTCATTGCAGTTTCTCCCTAGGTAAAAATAATTCCACTTCTTGCACGCGACCTTTTACGGCATACGAGCCCATCGCGCTAAATTCATAGTCATCGCCACAGCGCGCCACGGTGTCGCTCGACACCAAGATGCGCGCCACGCCTTTGGTTAGGCCTTCGATGCGGCTGGATAAATTGACCGTATCACCAATGGCGGTGTAGTCCAAGCGTTCATCTGAGCCAATAAAGCCGACCACCGCGCGCCCACTATGCACGCCAATTCCCACATCAAAATCTTCCCCCTCCGCGCCTAACGCTTGCTTAAATTTTAATAAGCATTGCTCCATTTCTAGTGCCGCAGCGACGGCGTGTTGCGCGTGCTTGGGGTCGTCTTGTGGTGCACCCCAAAACGCCATGATGGCATCGCCGATAAATTTATCTAGCGTGCCGCCATGCTTAAAAATAATCGCTACTTGCAAGCTGAAATAGCGATTGAGCAAGCTCACCACTTGTTCGGGCGTATGGCTTTCCGACAGGGTGGTGAAGCCGCGAATATCCGAAAACAGCACGCTGATGTCGCGCGCTTGCGAGCCTAATGATTGTGCGGTTTCGCCTTGCGAGACGAGGCTGGCAACCACGCGTGGATCGAGGAAGCGATTGAACATGCGCACGGTTTGTTCGCGTGATTTTTTTTCGTGCCAATACTCGTTCAGCGCGGCGGCAAAATAAAACAGCCAAGCAAATAACAGCGGTGTAAACAAGGCGATACTGAATAGCCGTGTCATGGCGAAATACTGCGCCGCAAGTAAGCCGCCGCTTATGACAAGCAGCAACGCGCCAATTTTTGAGGCATCTAGGCGGCGCAAAAATAACGGCACTTGCAGCGCAATTAACAGCGCGGCTAACAGCGGCGCACACCAAGCGGGCAGGGCGCGGGTGTAGCGATTATTTTTGAGATTATCAATCGCGGTGGCGAGAATTTCCGTGCCCGAATACAAGCTGGCAATCGGTGTGGCGCGCACGTCGTGCAAGCCCGTTGCGCTGCTGCCGATGATGACGATTTTCCCTGTCAATTCGTGCGCATCACGCAGCGGCGCGGCGCGGTTTTGGTCGGCATATAAATCGCTATAAGAAATATGTTGATAGGCGGGTTGCCCGCCACGCCAATGCAGCGCGATGCTGTTTTCGCTCGGTGTTTTGATTTCCAAATCGCGCATCAAGCGCACTGGCAAAGACTCCAATTGCCAACCACCGATGTCGCGGTACAGCTCATAACGACGGGCAATGCCATCGTGATCTTCGTTAAAGTTAATTAGCCCAATGCGCCACGACTGAGCCTCGACGGCTTGCGGCGTGAGCAAAATCGCGTGCGCTTTAGCATCCGCATTGGCCGCGTGCGGAATGTCGGTGAGCTGCGCTAACGCCGCGAGCGACATGCCGCTGTCTTGTTGCCCCGCCAGTTGCAGCATCGGCAAATACACGTTGTGCATGTTGCGCAGTACCTCGTTAAACAGTTGGTCGCTGTCGGGGCGGTAGCGGTCTGGCTCGCTAAATAAAACATCAAATACGATGGCAGCGGGTTGCTGGCGCGCGATGCCCGCTAACAACTCGCCATGCACCGCGCGCGGCCACGGCCAGCTGCCCGCTACCTCTTGCATGGCAGCCAGACTGGTCTCGTCAATATCGACGATGACAATGTTGTGATCCGTTTTGAGGGTGCTGGCAACTTGGCGCACAAACACATCCGACAGGCGCGCATCGGGCGTGCTAAACGCATTGAGCCAACTGGCATTAGCGACAATCAGGAAGAGGAAAATGAAGGCTAAAAAATACACACGCGGGAGGTTGGCGAACGTCATATTTTTGCGCGGCATGTTCATCTCCTGTTAGGCGAGTGCGTAAGGCAACGCCAAAAATTTGAGCGTGTCACCGTGCGCTGTTTGAATCGGATTTAAGTCCACGCTGGCAGTTTGTAGCACCGCCAAAATATCAAAGCCACCAGCGGGTGCGGCGGCGACGTTGGCAATCATGCCGCTGGCCTGACCTTCCATATCCGCGCTGAATAATTCATCTCCCGCCAGCGGTGTGATAGCCGTGTCCAGATGCGCGACATACATGCGGCGTTTGAGCTTGCCGAGGTAGTGCATCCGCGCCACGATTTCTTGTCCAGGGTAGCAACCTTTTTTGAAATTGATGCCGCCTAGTGCGTCCAAATTCACCATCTGCGGCACGAACTGTTCTTGCGTCGGCGGTGTGATGCTCGGAATACCGTCGCGGATGTTAAGCCAGTCCCAGCAAGGGCTGCCGACTTTACTGGCGTGCAATGCGAGGGCTGTCCACAACGCTGGTGCGTGTTCGGCGCGGCAAGTGATTTGATAGCGCGTGTCGCTGATTTTTAACACACTCATCGTGGTCGTTTGCACGCAAGTCATCGCCTCATTTGGCATCTCGCCGCACACCGCACGCAAAATTTCTGTCGCCCCTGTACCGCTCAAACCCATGCTGGCTAAGTCATGGCTGGCATCGCTGATGCTGACTTTAGCGCGCAACACATACATGGACAGTTTTTTGCGCAAGCTTTCCAAGATGCTAGTAGGCAGTTGCAAAATAAAATCTTCGCCATCGCGCCAAATTAACAACACCGCCAACATGCGTCCTTTAGCGGTGTTAAAACTACTTAGTTGCGCGCGCGTCGCATCCAGCAAGCGAATGTCGTTACTCAATAAATTTTGCAGAAAACTTTGCGCCTCCGCACCGCTCACGCGCAAGCAAGCAAGCTGCGGCAATGCGCATAACACCGTGCGGTTAGCGGTAGCGACGCGTTCACTTACTGCGTCGCCAAAATGTTGCACAAGGTCGCCATCAACATGCGCACCTTGCGAGATTAAAAAATTTTGCCAGTCAGAGTTCATCGTTTGTTTAGTCATGTTTTTAAGCGGCGCGCAGTGTTGTCTATGCTCTAAACACTGTCAACCATTGATATAGAAATGCTGACTATTCGGCGGCTGAAAACTCATGAAAAAGACTATCAGTATTATTTTTAACGATGTCGCGCACCCGACAGCCCAATGAAATTAAGGGTGCGACAAAATGTCGCATGTGCAACGTAAAAACGTTTCGGTATAAAGCGAGCGGTTTTTCATGCCGTAACTTTTTAATTAACTGTTCGAGGTTCTAAATTATGAAATCGAGTTTGCCCGTTTTTGCGTTAAGCACCCTTGCTGCATCTTTGCTCGTTGCCTGTGGTGGCGGTGGTTCAACACCTGCTACTAATAACCCCCAAGCCGTCACATTGAATTTTGATGTGGTTAATGGCGCAACCGTTGTTGGTACCACGGGTTGTACTACACCATTGACACTGGGTACTGCCTCCGCCGTCGCTCCCTCGACGATCATTGGCACAACAGGCACGATGCAAGACTTGCGCTTTTATGTATCCAATCCTGTGCTGATTGATGCAGCAGGTAAACGCGCACCGATTACTCTGACTAAAACAACTAACCAAGATAGTAATGTTGCCTTATTGGACTTTGAAACTGGCGCGGGGACTTGTAAAACGGGTACGCTTATGACCAACACTTCGATAGTCGGCACGGTAGCGGCAGGCAATTATGTGGGGGTGGAGTTTGAGTTGGGTGTGCCAGTTAAAGCACCAGATGGCGTGACCTCTTTGAATCATAGCGACCCAGTCGCAGCAACTACGCCCACTTTATTGCAATTGATGCAGATGTCGTGGGGGTGGCAAGGCGGGCGTAAGTTCACTAAATTTGAATTCGTTAAACCAATGAATGGTGCAACACCAGCTGTTTCAACTTTGGTGCATTTGGGTTCGAGTGGTTGTCCTGCTACACCAAACGGTACGGATCCTGTTTGCGCTAGTCCAAATCACGCTAAGGTAACTTTTGCCACAGGCTTTAATCCCGCGACTAACAAAATTGCGTTGGATTTAGGTTCGTTGTGGGGAGGGCTAAATTTGGACACTTCCCAAACTTGGATGTCGGGAAAAACTACAACTCCGAAATTCCAAGGCGATCCCGCTTATTACCACGCTAAATTTAATTTGGATTTTGCAACTGGTGTGCCACTGACAACCGCACCTGCTGCGCCTGCTTTGTTCGTGATCAAATAAGCCAAGGAAAATTATGCGTCCCTCTCTGTTGTTTGGAGGGGTGTTCTCCGCCGCCGTACTCGTCAGCTTCGCGCTGCTCGGGTGCGGCGGCGGTGGCACTTCTACCATAGACCCAGCATTAAGCTCAGGTAATTGGAAATGGAATATGCCGTTCTATTTTCCTGCGCCGTTTGTCCCCGCCGATAATTTGATGTCGGAGGAAAAATTCCAGCTCGGTCGTTATTTGTTTTACGATAAAAAACTATCGGGCAATGGCACAACCGCGTGTGCCTCGTGCCATTTTCAAAAGCTCGCTTTCACTGATGGCAAAGCCGTTTCGACTGGCTCAACTGGGCAGCTCACTGCGCGCAGTGCCATGCCGATTGCTAACTCGGTGTATCACCCCACGCTCACTTGGGCGCGACCTGATTTGGTCTCGCTAGAGCAGCAAGTCGCCGTGCCTTTGTATGGCACAAACCCAGTAGAAATGGGCGTAACAGCTGCCAATGAGCCAATCATTTTGGCGTTGTTCGCCGCCGATGCGGGCTATGTGGCGCGCTTCAAAGCAGCGTTCCCCGCCGATCCTGCGCCCATCACCATGCCGAATATCATCAAAGCCTTGGCGAGCTTTGAACGTGGCGTGATTTCGGCGAGTTCCAAATATGATTTATGGAATCAAGGACAGGCAACCCTGACCGCCTCGGAGCTGAATGGCTTGACCTTGTTCAACACCGAAAAAGCCGAGTGTTTCCATTGTCATGCGGGACATAACTTTACTGAGCAAATTACCTTCGCGGGGGCATTGCCGCAAGGCAACCTGTTCCATAACACGGGGTTATACAACATTGACGGATTGGGTGGGTTTCCTGCTCCCAATCGCGGTGTGTTTGAGACCACGGGTGTCGCGTCTGATATGGGCGCATTCCGGGCACAGACGTTGCGTAACGTCGGGGTCACTGCGCCGTATATGCACGACGGCAGTATCGCGACCTTGACTGAGGTGGTGGCGTTTTATGCGGCGGGTGGGCGCAACATTCCTGTTGGACAGCCTAATGCAGGCGATGGACGGGTGAACCCATACAAAGATGCACTGATTCCGCGTATCAATTTAACTCTGCAAGAGCAAGCCGATTTGGTGGCGTTTTTGAACACACTCACCGACAACAACTTGCTGACCAGTCCGCGCTTTGCTGACCCTGCGGTATTTCCATAAAGGCTGATGAAAATGAATAGAAAATCGTTGTTATTGGTTGTGCCGCCGTTGTTGCTGTTGGCGGTGGTGATTTATTTTTTGGTAGTGGCGCGTGCGCCCGCTTGGCAATGGAACTTGCCCGCGCATTTTTCTAAACCGCTTGTGCCTGCGAATAACCCCATGTCGGAAGCGAAATTCCAATTGGGTCGCGCGCTGTTTTACGACAAACGTGTGTCGGGCAATGGCACGCTAGCGTGTGCAGGCTGCCACTTGCAAAATCTTGCCTTCACCGATGGCAAAGCCATCGCCACGGGTTCAACGGGGATGCACACCGCGCGCGGTGCGCAAGGCTTGGCGAATTCGGCGTATCACACCACTTACACTTGGGCGAATTTTTCGCTGGCGACTTTGGAACGCCAAATGCTCGTGCCGATGTTGGGCGAGTTTCCCGTCGAGATGGGGCTTAATGATGCCAACATTCCCGTGATGCTCAAACGCTTGAGCGACGATGCGGAATATGCGAACCGCTTTGCCCAAGTTTTTCCTGATAGCAAAACCGCCGTCAATTTGGAAAATGTCATCAAAGCCATTGCCACTTTTGAGCGCGGCTTGATTTCCGCGACCAGCCAATACGATGAGTTTTTAGCGCATCGCGCCACCCTCAATGCGCAGGAAGAACATGGCCGCAGCCTGTTCTTTTCCGCGCAGGCGCAATGTTCACAATGTCATAGCGGTTTTAATTTCAGCGACCAAACCACGATAGCCAGCGACACTCAATTTGCCACGCCTTTCCATAACACGGGCTTGTATAACGTCGATGGCAAAGGCGGATTTCCAGGAGGCAATCGCGGCATTTTTGAGTTGTCGAATAAGCCCGCCGACATGGGGGCGTTCCGCGCGCCCAGTTTGCGCAACGTCGCCGTGACCGCACCGTATATGCACGACGGGAGCATTGCGAATTTGTCTGAGGTACTGAAGTTCTATGCTGGACACGGACGCAATATCACCACGGGCGACAACCAAGGCGACGGACGCGCCAATCCGTTTAAGGATGAACGCGTGGGGCGCATTCAATTGAATGACGCAGAACAAGCCGATGTCATCGCATTTTTACACACGCTGACCGATCAACCCTTCCTGACTAATCCCCGTTTCTCCGAGCCTAAAAATGCCCTACATTAAAATTTTTGCTTTAAGTTTACTCAGCGTGAGCGTGGCGTATGCGCATGAGGATGTGAGCCCTGCACTGGGCGATGCAGCTGTTGCTACGGCGGCTAAGAAACCGCTCGTTGATGCACAAAAGTTGGTGCTGTTCGCGGGGCTGGGGGTGCAATCGTTGCATGGCGCAAAGGCCTATCCCGCCGCGCGGTTGCCTGGAGTGTTGGAAGCGGGTAGTGCGCTTAGCGATCAGCGTGGCGACGGATTGGATTACGCTGAAATCGGCGCGCGTGCGCAGTTCTTGCCGAACTTGTTGGGGCAGATAAATTTTGCTCGACACGGTGGCAAAGGCGGCACCAATGATGTCGATCAGGCGTGGTTGAATTTCAACGCTAGTGTCGCCGCGCATGATTATTCCAGTCGCGTCGGCAGGCAGCTGGTGCCGCTCGGTTTTCTCAACTTAAAACATTCTCACACGCGTGATTTCGGTATTGCGCCGTTGACCCTGCGCGCCATGATAA
Organism: Gallionella sp.; assembly: GCA_036171695.1. Taxonomy (GTDB): domain Bacteria; phylum Pseudomonadota; class Gammaproteobacteria; order Burkholderiales; family Gallionellaceae; genus Gallionella. The sequence goes on along the minus strand of JAVHRN010000039.1, from coordinate 6,943 downwards.
ATGACAGCTGGCGCGCCGATGGACTGCGCCTAGATACCGACCTAGGCGCGGGATTTGCAGCGGGGGTGGGCGCATGGATGCAGCAAGGTTTTCCTGGCACGGTGAGCAATCATCCCGATATGCACAGTGCGCGCCTAGCTTGGTCGAATCCGCAACTCAAAGTTGAAGCGGGTTATGTGCATACCGCTATTCAACAGCGCGCCTTATCCACCGTTGGTTTGGCAGGACATACTCATACTGTGCCGACCTGTACGGTCGCCTCTGCCACCTTGGTATGTCTGCAAGGTGCGGCGAATGTCTGGACGCTGGCGGGACGTTGGCAAGCGGATGCCGATAGTGTCTGGTTAGGTGCGGAGTATTGGCGCAAAAGTGAGAGCGGCGTGTTAAGCAGCAACTTTGGCAAACCTAGTTACCAAGGTGATACGAATGGCGGATGGTTAGAAATTGGTTATCCGATTTTGCCCAATTTGCAAGTGCTGGCACGCAGCGAAAAGTTAGTGGCGAAGCATCAGCTCGTCGGCATAAACGCAATGCTTGTGGCTAATCAAGCAGGCATTATCAATGCCACGCAACCCTTGAGCAGTCAGGCGGTAGCGGTGCGTTGGCAGCCTTATGCCGAACATCATTTGAGCGCGGAATGGACGCAGCAAGATGTCGCGGGGACGCGGCTAAGTGCGTATTTATTGCGCTATCAAATGGACTTTAGTGTTGGCGTGCTGTAACGCTTTTGCGCCGCAGTGTTTGCCGTACCGTGTGTTCGATTGAGTTATGCCAGTCACTCCGCTATAGTCCGTGCATAAATTCTCAACCCACTAGGCGGTGAAAAATGACTAACTCACGCATCACACTCGACACCAGCAAACGTGGCGGTCGTCCTTGTATCCGCGACCTGCGCATCAGTGTTTATGACGTGTTGGACATGATGGCGGAAGGCTTGAGCGAAGCCGACATCATTGAAGATTTTCCCGAACTCGAAACCGCCGATATTCGCGCCTGCCTAGCGTTCGCCGCTAACCGCGAACACAACCTCTACACCGTGGCAATTTAATGAAGCTGCTGCTCGACGAAAACCTGTCACGGCGCATCGTGCCATTTCTGCAAAATGCCTATCCCGAATCTACACAAGTCGCCCTCCTTAATTTGCAAGGAGCAAGCGATATAGAAATCTGGCAGTACGCCAAGCTCAATCAGTTTGTGATTGTTAGTCGTGATTCGGATTTTCAGGAACGCTCTTTGGTAGTCGGGCATCCGCCCCAAGTTATATGGCTAAAAATCCCCAATCGCTCTAAAACCTTTGTCCTCAATACCCTGCTTGATAGCCGCGCAGCAATTGAGCAAGCCTTAATAATCCAAAATCTTGCCTGCGTTGAAATCAGCACGCGCGCTACTTAAATCCTCCCGCGCTATGACACTCACTCGCAACGAAATCCGCAAACGTCTGTCACTTTTTTCCAAAGAGCAGCAAGGCAAAACCAACGAACGCAGCCAAGCACAAACCTTTTGGCTGCGCTTTTACGAGTGCTTCGGCATTCGTGCGGAAAGCGCGACCATCTACGAGCAATCGGTGAAAAAACTGAGCGGCGCGCAAGGTTTTATCGACAGCTTTATTCCAGGCAAACTCATCATCGAACACAAGAGCGCGGGCAAAGATTTAGATGCCGCATTCGACCAAGCCAGCGAGTATTTTTTATCGCTGCAAGAAGCCGAGCGTCCGCGTTACATCATCACTTGCGACTTCGCTCGCATCCGTTTGTATGACCTGCGCGGGGGCGGCAAATACCGACAATGCAAGCTCGCCGAACTGTCTAGAAAAGCCGACTGGTTTATGTTCTTGGTGGAGGGCGAAATCAGCGACATCGTGGAAGAATCTGCCGCCGACCGCAAAGCCGCTTATGCCATTGGCGCATTGCACGAAGCCTTATTGCAAGCCAACTTCAAAGGGCGCGATCTAGAGATTTTCTTGACGCGCTTATTGTTTTGTTTGTTCGCTGATGACACGCAAATTTTTGGCGAAAATAATATGTTCCGTCGCCTCATGGAAGCGACGCGTGCCGATGGCGGCGATGTTGGACGCGTGTTGGCGGAGCTGTTTCAAGTGCTTGATACCAGCGATGCTGAACGTCAAAAAAATCTAGACGAAGCTCTCGCACGCTTTGCTTATATCAACGGCAAATTATTTGCTGACGCGGCGCGCATTCCCAGTTTTGATAGCGCGTTGCGCGCGCAACTGATTGACTGCGCGCAGCTTGATTGGAGCGATATTTCTCCCGCCATTTTTGGTGCGATGTTTCAGGGCGTGTTGGAAAAAAGTCAGCCCTCGCCCGCTAGCGGGCGAGGGGGGAGCGCAGCGGAGGGTGAGGGGGAGTTTTACAAAACTACCGCCACCCGCAAAGCCTCGCGCCGTGAGCTGGGTGCGCACTACACCAGCGAGCGCAACATCTTGCGCGTCATCAATCCGCTGTGCATGGATGCGCTGCGCGCCGAGCTTAACAACGCCAAAACGCATCAAGCTCTCACCGCGTTTTACGACCGACTTGCCACTCTGACCTTTTTTGATCCTGCTTGCGGCTGCGGTAATTTTTTGGTGATTGCGTTTCGTGAATTGCGCCAATTGGAAATGGACACCATCGACCGCATGAACGACGCGAAGCTCACCAAAGCGGGCAAAGGCGGCTTGTTGGATGTGTCCACTTTATGTCGCGTGCGGGTGAGCCAGTTTTACGGCATCGAAATCGACGAATCCGCTGCGCACATCGCCCGCGTCGCCATGTGGATTACCGACCACCAACTCAACTTAGAAGCCGCCGACCGTTTCGGCACCACGCGTCCGTCTGTGCCGCTCATCGACAGCGCGACCATCGTGTGCGGCAACGCCTTGCGCTTGAATTGGCGCGACGTATTGCCGCCTGCGCAATGCAGCTATGTGCTGGGTAATCCGCCGTTTGTGGGCTACAGCTATCAGAGCGTAGAACAAAAATCCGACATGGCGCGCGTGTTCGGCAAGCTCAAAGGCGCGGGTGTGTTGGACTATGTAACGTGCTGGTATGCCAAGGCGGCAGACTATCTACGCACGCCTTCCCTCTCACAGGGGGAAGGCCGGGAGGGGGATAAAAGCGTGGCGGATAGTCAGCCGTCAACCCCCACCCTAACCCTCCCCCTGCTTGGGGGAGAGAATGAAATTGCTTGCGCGTTTGTTTCCACCAACTCCATCACGCAAGGCGAGCAAGTCGCCATCTTGTGGAGTTATTTATTTTCGCAAGGCATTCAAATTCAGTTTGCGCACCGCACTTTTCAATGGAGCAACGAAGGCAAAGGCATCGCGGCGGTGCATTGCGTGATTGTCGGCTTCGGCATACCCCCTCTCCCTTTGGGCGAGGGCTGGGGTGAGGGAAAACGCAAAATTTTTGATTACGGCGATGACATTAAAGGCGAACCGACTGCGCTTGCCGCCCGCAATATCAATCCCTATCTGGTCGATGCGCCCACGGTGTTTTTAGAAAAACGCCGCACGCCGATTTGCGCTGCACCTGAAATGACAAGAGGAAGTAGCCCCGTCGATGGTGGCAATTTGCTAATGAACGATGCCGAAAAATTCGCTTTGTTAGCCGTTGAGCCGCAAGCGGAAAAGTGGCTACGTCCTTACTTGATGGGTGATGAATTCATCAACAATATCTCGCGCTGGTGCTTGTGGTTGCAAGGCATTTCCCCCGCCGAATTGCGTGCCATGCCGCAAGTGATGAAGCGCGTCGAAGCCGTCAAAGCGATGCGCCTTGCCAGCACTAAAGCCGCCACCGTGGAGCTGGCAAACACGCCGACTTTGTTTGGCGAGATTCGCCAGCCAACTTCATCACGCTATTTGGCGATTCCAAAAGTTTCATCCGAGCGACGCAACTTCATTCCGATTGGCTATCTCGATGCCGAGGTGATTTGTGGCGATAAAATTTTCTTTGTTTCCGATGCCAACCTGTACACCTTCGGCATTCTCAACAGCACCCTGCACAACGCTTGGATGCGCACCACCTGTGGACGCTTGAAAAGCGATTACAGCTATTCCAACACCATCGTCTATAACAACTTTCCGTGGCCTGAAAACCCCTCACCCCAATCCTCTTCCCGCAAGCGGGGAGAGGGGGTAGATGTTTTCTCGCCCCACGCAGTGGGGAGAGGAAGGAGCGTAGCGGAGGGTGAGGGGAAAATTGAACTCGCCGCACAAGCCATTCTCGACGCGCGTGCGCTGTATCCCGAATCCTCATTAGCCGATTTATACGACCCCACCGCGATGCCGCCCGAATTAACTAAAGCCCACGCCGCGCTAGATAAAGCCGTGGATGCTGCGTATCAATACAAAGGCGGAAAAGACGACGCGGCGCGCGTGGCATTTTTGTTTGAACGCTACCAGCAATTAACCAGTTTGCTGCCCGCGCTCACCGCGAAAAAACCGCGCAAAGCGAAAAGCTAATGCACCTTTTTTACTTATTGAAAACGCGTTGCTAGGAGTGTGTTCATGGAAATTTTATTAGATGTGGTGAGTGTGCAAGTGCAGCCGAATTATCATTTGCAGCTTGAGTTTGAAAACGGTGAGCGGCGCATGTTTGATATGTCGCCCTACATGGATAAGAAGCCATTTAATCGGCTCAAAAATGCGCCCATTTTTAATTGCGCGCATATTGATTACGGCACGGTGGTGTGGCCAGGCGAAATAGACATCGCCCCCGAAACACTTTACGACCGCTCGATTCCGATTCTTTCTGCTTAAAATTTGCCGCTAAGACGCGTGCCAAGCATTCGGCTAAACTCGCGCCCTTGTTTTTTGTAGGAGTTCGCCATGCCGACTATCAGTATGTTTTATGGGATTGTGATTTGTTTGTATTTCTTCGATGACGAACGTCACAAGCTGCCGCACATTCATGCCAAGTATCAAGGACAAGAAGCCTCGTTTTCGATTCTAGATGCGGCGATGTTGAGCGGCGAGATGCCTGTCAATAAAGTACGTCTGGTGCAAGCGTGGATTGAGATTCATCGCGAATCTTTATTGGCAGATTGGGAGTTGGCGGTGAGTGGTCAAACGCCTTTTGCGATCGACCCGTTGCGTTAGGAAAAAATATGGAAACCGTTATTCGCGTGCTGCCTCGTTCGGATTTTTGTTTGGAGTTGTGGTTTAACACGGGCGAGCATCGTTGCTTCGATGCGCGTCCTTATTTGAATCGCGGCGTGTTTGTGCGTTTGCAAAATATCGCCTTGTTTAAGCAAGCCTTCGTTGGCTTGGATACGGTGTGTTGGCCGGGTGATTTAGACATCGCCCCCGAAACACTTTACGACCGCTCGATTCCGATTCTTTCTGCTTAAAATTTGCCGCTAAGACGCGCGCCACGCATTCGGCTAAACTCGCGCGCCATGAAAAAACTGCTCACTCTTTTTTTGCTGTTGTTGCTCGCTGCGTGCGAGGGCGGCAACAATCCGTATCCATCCGCTGCCGCCCATGCGACGCTGTACACCGCGTTTACCGAGCGACCCAAACACCTCGATCCCGCGCAGGCGTATAGCGAAAATGAGTATGAATTTTTAGCGCAAATTTACGCACCACCGCTGCAATATCACTATCTCAAACGCCCCTATCAGCTGGTGCCTTTAGCTGCGAGTGCGATGCCGCGCGTGACTTTTTTGGATGCGCAGCAGCGTGTTTTGCCGAGCGACGCAGACCCTTCAAAAATCGCTTACAGCGTGTATGAAATTCATCTGCGCGACGATATGCGTTATCAGCCGCATCCCGCTTTTGTCGCCGCGCAGCAAGACTTAACCGACATCAAACGCGTTACTGATTTTGCGCAAACGGGCACGCGCCGTGTAACCGCTGCCGATTATGTATATCAGCTCAAACGCCTTGCCCATCCTGCTTTGCATGTGCCGATTGCGGGCGTGATGAGCGATTACATTGTGGGCTTCAAAGACTATGCGGCAACGCTGCAACAGCACGCCGCCGCGCACCCCAATGAGTTTTTAGACTTGCGCCAGTTTGATTTGGCGGGCGCGCAAGTGGTCGATGAGCAGACCTATCGCATCACTATCAAGGGCAAATATCCGCAGTTTGAGTATTGGTTGGCGATGCCATTTTTCGCGCCCATGCCGTTCGAGGCGGAGCAGTTTTATGCGCGCGCGGGAATGCGCGAACGCAATCTCAGCTTGGACTGGTGGCCTGTCGGCAGCGGGCCATTTTATTTGTCTGAATACAATCCGAATCAGCGCATGGTGCTGAAAAAAAATCCTTATTACATGACGGAGATGTATCCACAGCAAGGCGAGGCGAGCGATGCGGCGGCAGGCTATTTAAGCGATGCGGGCAAGCGTTTGCCGCTGCTTGATGAAGTCATTTTTAGTTTGGAAAAAGAAACCATTCCATACTGGAATAAGTTTTTACAAGGCTATTACGACGCGTCGGGGATTAGTTCGGACAGTTTCGACCAAGCCGTGCAAGTCAGTGGCGGCGGGGAAACTAGCGTTACCGACAGTATGCAAGCGCAAGGTATTTCGCTCTCGACTGCGGTGGAAACTTCCACCATGTACACGGGATTTAATTGGCTGGATGCGACCGTGGGCGGCAATTGCACAAGTGCTCCTTCACCCCAACCCGCTCCCGTAAACGGGCGAGGGAGCGAACGCAATAAGGCATCGTGTGACCCAGAGCGCGCGCGCAAGCTGCGGCAGGCGATTGCTATCGCAGTGGATTTTGAAGAGTTCGTGTCTATTTTTGCGAATGGACGCGGCATTGCCGCGATGTCGCCGATTCCGCCTGGCATCTTTGGTTATCAAGACGGCGCAGCAGGGATGAATGCGCAGGTGTATGACTGGGTGGGCGGCAAAGCGGTGCGCAAACCCATCGCCGAGGCGCGCCGTTTGTTGGCAGAGGCGGGCTATCCTGATGGCATAGACGCGCTTACGCATCAAC
>JAVHRN010000038.1:0-16049 GCA_036171695.1 Gallionella sp. | reverse complement strand
CCTCAATAGTGACAATGCAAATCGCACCGTCTAAATTAAAAAATACCCGATAGTTGCCCACTCGCAAATGCTAGTCATATTCGTGATTGGTCAGTGCCTTCACATTGCGCGCAACGGTCAAATCAGGCAGTTCAGCATTCACGCTTTGCCGAATGGCATTGCCTTGTTGCGCAGGTATCTTGCGCAACTGTTTCAAGGCTTTGGTTTTCCATTCAATGTCGTTCATCGTTGTGATTATAAGTATTTAATAAGTATCGTCAATCGCGGCAAGTTTTAGTATAAAAATTTGCGCAGTAATTGAGCATCCCGTTTATCTCATTGAGCTAAAGCCAAAAAAAATCTTTATCCACAAGCTGTACACACAAGCGTCCACGGGATTTGTGAGTAGTTCCCTAAACAGAAATACTGTTTTTCGATGCGACACAATTTGACGCGGCTTGTGTAAATTTATACTTCGCGCAGCACGTCATCTAACCAGTTTTGCCAAGCCTGAAATTTTTCTAAGAGCCGCGTATTGGTGTGCGTGAGGCTAATTGCGTGCGCGCGGCGTTGACTGGCTGCGGGCATATTGGTCGCCAATATCGCCGCGCCTAATAAGCTGGTCTCGGTTTGTTCTAAGCAATACACCGCGCACGGTACGCACTGCGCGATGCCTAGTTGCAAGCTGGCCAGATTCGCTAATCCCCCTGATAAATACAGGCGTTGAATGGGTTGCTTGCGATGCAGTTCGTGGACGATTTTGCTGATGCGAAAAATAATTGCTTCGAGCAATAAGGCAGCAATTTCACGTTCGCTTAAGTGGGTAACTGGGGCGGAAAAAGTTAAGCCTAGGTGCTTGCGAAAATACGGCGCACCTAAGCCGCTCGGCTCGGCCAGCGCAAAAATATCTTGGCAGGCTAATTCGGTAAAGCTCACTTCTGCGGCGGGATAGGGGGCGAGCGCGGTGGCAGTGGCGTTGAGCGTGCCCTCAATCGCGAGATGTATCGCGTCATTTTGATAAACCAAAGTATTGAGATAGCCGCTGTGATTTGGCGTGTTGCTAGCGCGCAGCACAAAACAGCCCGTGCCTAAATTCGCCAATGCCTCGCTAGCATGAGCCACACCCGCAATCAAGGCGGCAGATTGATCGCCAATACTGGCTTGCAATATCAGTCCGTCGCGCAACGCTAAATTCATCTGTGTGGACGGCAATACGCGCGGCAAAATTTCTTGCGGAATATCGAACAATGCGCATAAGCGTGGCGACCAGTTTGCGCAGGCAATATCTAACAACTGGGTGCGCGCCGCCATAGACGCATCGGTGACGAAATGTTTGCCCTCACTCCAGCGCGCAATTAGAAAAGTGTCGAGTGTGCCGAGGCGATATTCGCCGCTTAATAAGCGTGCGCGCCAGCTTGGATTTTCAGCTAATAACACGCGCACTTTACCTGCGAAATAATAGGGTGTGAGGGGTAAGCCTGACAGGCTGCGTATCTCATTTTCATTGGCTTGCAAGGCTGCGCAACTGGCCGCGCCGCGTGCGTCTTGCCATGAAATAAGCGGAGTAATGGGCGTGCCGCTTGCCGTCTCCCAAATCACCAAACTAGAGCGTTGGCTACACAGCGCGAGCGTTGCGCAATCGCCAGCGAATACGCGACATTGCGCCAGCACGTTTGCGGCGATCAGTGCGTAGGCGAGTGCATCGCTTGCAACGTGATTTTGCTGGTGGACAAGGGCGGGAGCGGGTTGGCTGATTAGGTGCTGCAAGCCGCCATTTTTATCCAGCAATGCCGCTTTGATTGAGGTTGTACCTAAGTCGAGTGCGAGGCTTAAAAATTCGCTCATGGCATGCAGCGCAGCACTTCGTTTTGGATGGTTTGCTCTGACCAATTCAGCAGGGGTGCGACGCTGGCGGCAAGGTGGTGCAACTGGCTGGCATCGAGTTTGGCGAGGATGAGTAAGGGCATGCGGCGGCGCAATAAATCGTCTAAATGCACGACCATTTCGTGCTGCGCACACCAGCATAAATCGGCGGTAATTAACGGCACGCTGGCAACGCTGCGTTGCGCGAGTTCGGGTGTTGCTTGGATGCTATCCAATAGCAATGGCGCGTTTTTGCCGTGTCGATGCAGCAGCCAGTGGGCACTTTCGGCATCTACTTTTAATTGCTGCGCGCGCTGCATGTGTGCCGCATAGACGCTGGCAAAATCGTCCTGTGGTGTCCAAGGAAAGGGGCTGTTTGCGGTGGCGCACTCGGCGCGTATCGCGAGATTTTTGCACACGGCATCGACGATGCTCGCGGCATCTATACGCGCCGAAGTAATTTTGCCGCCCACCGACCAATGCACGCCGTGCGCATCGGTATGCAATGCCCAATCGCGCGATAGTTGCGAAGGATGTGCGGCATCGCTGCGCTGCATTACGCGGATGCCGACATAGCCTGCCACGATGTCCGCTGTGCCAAATGGTTCACGCAAATAATGATTCGCGGCGGTGAGCAAATAGGCTGTATCGGCTGAGTTGACGGTTACCTGATTCACGTCGCCTTGATAGTCTTCATCGGTCGTGCCCAACAGCGTCATGCCATACCAAGGAATGATAAAAAACACCCGTCCATCTTGTGGCGCGGTGAGTAGCAACGCCTCGTCAGTGATGCCGCCGCGCAACACTAGATGCACGCCTTTACTCATTCGACACCAAGTTTTTGCCAGCGCATCGGTGCTCATCCATTGCCCTGTTGCGTTGACGATTTGGCGCGCACGCACGGTAAATGTTTCAGCGCGGATGAAGTCGTGGAGTTGCGCGCCTGTTGCGACATTATGGGTTGTTATGAGCGCGTTAAATTGGCAGTAGTTTAGACACACTGCGCCGTGTTGTTGCGCCCCTGCAATCAGCTCGACGACGAGTCGCGCATCATCCGTTTGCGCGTCGCCGTAACTAAAACCGAGCTTGAGTTGGGCGGTCTTTAAGCAGGGAAATTTTTTTGAAAATTGCGCTTTGCGATAGCTGCGATGGGCGAGATTTGCAGCGGGAAAATTAGCGAGCGCGTCATACAACATCAGCCCCGCTTGCATGCGCCAAAAGCCAACGCGACTGTCCCGATAAATTGGCACACCAAAGCGCAGCGGCCAGACCCGATGCGGTGCGTAAGTCAGCAACATTTTTCGTTCGGCCAAGGCTTTGCGCACCAGTTTGAAATCGTAACTTTCCAAATAGCGCAGTCCGCCGTGAATCAGTTTGCTAGAAGCTTGCGAGGTGGCCGATGCCCAATCAGCTTGCTCGACGATGGCGACTTTTAAGCCACGCTTGGCCGCGTCATATGCCGTCCACGCCCCATAAATGCCGCCGCCGATGACCAGCAAATCGAATTCTTGCGGTGTGCATACCGAGCCATCACGCGGCTTCACGAGCGCATTCCCAAGGCGATTTTCGGCACGTCGCTAATCAAAATATCCACCTGCAAATCGAGCGCGGTTTGAATTTGTTCGGCACTGTTGCAGGTATAGACCGCGATGAGTTTGTTGTGGCTGCGCAGCAATTCCACTAGCGCGTGATTGAGGGTGGCGATGTGTACACAATAGCCGTATAAAAAAGGCTGGGTGGCGAGGCTGTGGCGCACGTCGGCAAGCGTATGTTCGGGTTCCATGTTGAACACCAGCGGAAAATTCGGCGCGCATTGATGCGCATAAATCAGACTGTCCAGATGAAAAGATGAAATCAAAATTTGCTCGCCTTGATGTGCGCCAACCATGGCAAGGGTTTGCTGCACTTTCGTTTCGATAGCGTCGCGCGCTTCAGCATCACGATTTTTTATTTCTAACAACAAATGAGTACGCGAGCGATAGCGCGTTACAAAATCGTCTAAGCGCATCACCGTTTCAAACGGTGTGGCGGATTTGCACAAGGCGGCAAAATCGCGCGTTTTTAATTCGGCAAAGGTGAAGTCGCTGATGTGTAATGTGGATGCGCCGAGACGATGAAAATCATCGTCATGGAACAATACGGTGATGTTGTCGCGCGTTAATTGCACATCGGTTTCTAGCCCGTCAATCTCGGCTTGCAAGGCTAAATCAAACGCGCTGCGGGTGTTTTCAGCCGCCTCTTTATTCGCCCCGCGATGCGCAAAGATTTGAGTTTTTCGAGTAATCGTCATGTCCGCCTCCAGAAAAATTATGCTCGGCAATTGTAAAGCAGTTCTAAAGCCGCGCCTTCGGGCTGGTATGATGCGCACCCATTTTTGCGACCTTTAAGGGCTGTGATGAAATTATTTTTATTGCTTATCGTGATCGTTGTCGTCGCCTCCCTGTGGGTGGCACGCGCCGCGCGCGCAGGTGAATTGCCTGTGGTGGGCGCGGCTGCGCCAGATTTTAATTTGCCCGATCAAACGGGAAACCCCCACACGCTGCAAAGTTTTGCGGGGCATTATTTGGTGCTGTATTTTTATCCCAAGGATGACACGCCAGGCTGTACGCAAGAGGCGTGCGCGTTTCGCGATGATTTGACTCAACTTACTGAAATGGGCGCGCAAGTGGTCGGGATTAGCGTGGACGATAGCGACAGCCATGCCGAATTTGCCAAGAAATATCATTTGCCGTTCCCATTGTTGGCAGATAAAGACGGCACGGTGGCGGCTAGTTATGGCGCGTTATTGAATTTAGGCATTATGAAAATCGCGCGTCGTTATACGTTTTTAATCGACCCGCAAAGTCGCTTAGTGAAAACTTATTTGACGGTAGAAACGTCGCGTCATTCGAAGCAAATCATCAGTGACCTCAAAACACTTACTCAAGGAAAATAATCGTGGCGCGCTTGAATTTATTTATCGGCTGGTTTTTAGTGCTGCAAATTTTCTTGAACAATGTGCTAAGCGAAGCTGGCTCAGGCTTGTTGGGCTGGTTGGGAATGCCTGCGCCGTTGCCCGAAAAATTAGGCGCGTTGGTTGGTGCGCTGTTGTTAATTACCGCATTGTTGCTAGTGCGCGTGTATTTCAAAGAGCTGCCGCCTGGTGTTGGCAAGCCGCAGGGCAATGGTTACACGCTCGGTCACCGTTTGATTTTTGCTAGCAGCGTGTGCGCGCTAGGCGTGTATGTGCTGCCGTTCTTTATTCACACCATGCAAAATCAAGTCCTCGAAGTTTTTCTAGCCAAGGTGGTCATCGGGATGTTGTATCCCGCACTTGGACTGTTTGGTTTTGGACTGTCGTTAATTTATCAATCCGCGCTCCCTACCGCACCCACTAAAGGGAGTCTCTAGAAACCGAAATCTCGTCGCAATGCGGCGTTGCTCACAAAAAATTACTCCTAACATATTCAAATATGTGTCGTCGCAATTTTTTGTTCGCGCCTTGCTTTGCTTAGATATTTCAATTTCTAGAGCCCCCTTTAAACAATAATACTTAATTCATTAAATAATCATTCATGCCTTTTATCACTTTAGATAACGCCAGCTTGGCGTTTGGTCACGTCGCTCTGCTCGATCACACTGCTTTTCAACTCGACGAAAATGAGCGCGTCGGTCTCATCGGACGCAATGGCGGTGGCAAGTCCAGCTTGATGCGCGTGTTGGCAGGCATAGCAAATTTGGATGACGGGCAGGTGTGGCGCGCGCCCAATGCGCGCATTTGTTATGTCAGCCAAGAACCTGTTTTGGATGCCGACGATACGGTGTTTGATGCGGTGGCAAAAGGCTTGGGCAAGCTGCAAAAAATTCTCAGTGATTACCATCACATTTCGCACGAACTTTCTAATCCTGATGCCGACATCGACGCGCTGTTAGAGCAGATGCAAATTTTGCAAACGCAGCTCGAAGCGCAAGACGGTTGGTCGGTGCAATCGCGTATCGAGACGGCGATTGCCAAGCTCGATTTGGACTCCGATAAACGTGTCGGCGACTTGTCGGGGGGGCAGCGTAAACGCGTGGCATTGGCGCAAGCCTTGGTCGCCGCACCTGATGTGCTCATCCTTGATGAACCCACCAATCATTTGGATTTCGCCTCGATTGAATGGCTGGAAGGCTTGCTTAATAGTTTTGTCGGCAGCGTGTTATTCGTCACCCATGACCGTAAATTTTTGGACAACGTGACTACCCGCATTGTCGAATTAGATCGCGGTATTTTGTCCAGTTTTCCTGGCAATTTCAGCGCGTATCAAGCTATCAAAGAACGTATGTTGTCGGATGAAGCCGTGGTCAATGCCAAGTTCGATAAGGTGTTAGCTCAAGAAGAAGTGTGGATACGCCAAGGCGTGAAAGCGCGTCGCACGCGTAACGAAGGTCGCGTGTTGCGTTTGGAACAATTACGCCGCGACCGCTCGGCACGTCGCGACAAAGTCGGCAAAGTGGAGATGGTGGTAGAGACGGGCGAACGCTCTGGCAAGCTAGTCGCCGAATTAGAAAATATCAGCAAAGCCTTTGGCGAGCGCGTGTTGGTTAATGACTTTTCGTGTCGCATTCAACGCGGCGACAAAATTGGTTTGTTGGGCCCCAACGGTGCAGGGAAAAGCACGCTGTTGAAAATTATTTTGGGGCAATTAGAGCCAGATAGTGGCTCGGTCAAGTTGGGAACAAAAATCGCGGTGGCGTATTTTGATCAGTTGCGCGAACAGTTAGACGACAACGCCACGCTCGCAGACACCATCTCGCAAGGCGCGGATTTTGTGGATATTGGTGGACAGAAAAAACACGTCATTAGTTATCTGGGCGATTTTTTATTCGCTCCTGAACGCGCTCGTTCACCCGTGAAAAGTTGTTCGGGTGGCGAGCGTAATCGCTTGTTGTTAGCGCGGCTGTTTACCCAGCCTGCCAACGTGTTGGTGCTGGATGAGCCGACCAACGATTTGGATATTGAAACGCTAGAGTTGTTGGAAGAATTGTTAGCGAATTACGACGGCACACTGTTTTTGGTTAGCCATGACCGCGCGTTTTTGGACAACGTGGTGACGCAAGTAATTGCCTTTGAAGGTGATGGCAAATTGCAAGAATATGTGGGCGGTTATGAAGATTGGCTGCGCGTACAAAAGTACCAAGCCGCTAATAAAATCAATACGACCAAGCCGCTAAAAGTCGCCGCTGCCGTGGTGGAAAAACCTAAAGCCAACGTGAAATTGAGCTTCAAAGAAGTTAAAGAGCTAGAAGCTATTACGCCGCAAATTGAACTTTTAGAGCAAGAGCAAATCGACATCGCCGCGCATTTAGCGGACGGCACGATTTTTCGCAACGACGTAAAACGTGCGCAACAGTTGCAAGCGCGCAGTGCTGAAATTGATGCGCACGTCGCCAGTTTGATGGCGCGCTGGGAAGCATTAGAAGCTAAGGCAAACGGTTAATTAGGAGAAAAATATGACGCAATACTCAAAACGCATGGTGCTTATTCATTGGCTAACTTTGGCTTTAATTATTACGGCTTGGTGGTTGGGCGATGCCTTAGACGAAGCCCGCCATGACGGCAATGCCACCTTGGCGGGCTATATCGCACACGCTTTAGTGGGCGATACGATTCTGATGTTGACGCTGTTGCGTTTGTATTTCCGTCGCAAAGATGGCACGCCGAAACCGCTAGGCACGACGACTATGGATAAAGTTGCCACGGGCGTGCATCACAGTCTGTACACCATTTTGGTGTTGTTGCCGATTACGGGCATCCTGACTATCGCGACTAGCGACGTGGGGCGCGCGCTGCTGGCAGGTGACGCAAGTTTGCTGCCGAAAAAATTCACGGGGGTGTTGGCGCACAACGTGCATGAGGTGTTGGTCAGCGTGCTGATTGCACTGGTTGCAGTACATGTGTTGGGGGCGATTAAACATCACTTTATTTTGAAAGATGGTTTGCTGAGTCGCATGTCGTGGCGACGTAACAATTAGTCGCGTAGTGCAGCGACGCACAAGCGTGCGGTTTAACCGCCGCCTTGCAGGGATGCAAATTTGTGCGTTTTGGTTTTGAGAGCGACCCGTTTTACGGTATGATTCGCCCCCATGACTAAGTACATTTTTATTACCGGCGGCGTTGTTTCTTCCTTAGGGAAAGGCATCGCCGCCGCTTCTTTGGCGGCTATCCTTGAATCGCGCGGGTTGCGCGTGACCATGTTGAAGCTCGACCCTTATATCAACGTCGATCCTGGCACCATGAGTCCGTTTCAGCACGGCGAAGTGTTCGTTACTGAAGACGGCGCGGAAACCGATTTGGACTTGGGGCATTACGAGCGTTTTATTAGCGCGAAAATGCGTAAGGCCAATAATTTCACTACGGGGCAAATTTACGAAACCGTCATCCGCAAAGAGCGGCGCGGTGAGTATTTGGGCAAGACCGTGCAAGTTATTCCGCATATCACCAACGAGATTCAAGCCTTCGTCGAACGTGGCGCAGCCGCGTATCCAAATGGGCAAGCGGATGTGGCGATTGTGGAAATCGGCGGCACGGTAGGCGATATTGAATCGTTGCCGTTCCTTGAAGCCGCGCGGCAAATGGGCTTGCGCATGGGGCGTAATCAAGTTGCCTATGTGCATCTGACCTTAGTGCCGTATATCGCTACCGCAGGCGAACTTAAAACTAAACCAACGCAACACAGTGTGCAAAAATTGCGCGAGATTGGTATTTTCCCCACCGCATTGCTGTGCCGCGCCGATCGCCGTATTCCTGATGACGAACGCGCGAAAATTTCGCTGTTTGCGAACGTGCGTGAAGAAGCGGTTATCTCGATGTGGGATGCGACCAGCATCTACATGATTCCGCAAATGCTGCACGAGCAAGGCTTGGATCGCATCGTCTGCGAAGAGTTGGCGTTGAATAATGTGCCGCCAGCAAATTTGACGGTGTGGAAAAATTTAGTCACCGCTTCAGAAAATCCAACTCACGCAATCACTATCGGCATGGTTGGCAAATATGTCGATTTGACTGAATCCTACAAGTCCTTGATTGAGGCATTGCGTCATGCGGGTATTCATACCGCAACCCAAGTTAATATCGAATATATTGATTCCGAAGTGCTGGAAACAACGGGCGTGCAAGGCTTGTCGCACTTTGATGCGATTCTCGTTCCCGGTGGTTTTGGTGTGCGCGGTACGGAAGGCAAAATCGCTGCGATTCGTTATGCGCGCGAAAATAAAATTCCTTACCTCGGTATTTGTTTGGGGATGCAGTTGGCGGTAATCGAGTATGCACGTCACGTTGTCGGCATGACAGATGCGAATAGCACCGAATTTAATTTGCAAACTGAGCATCCTGTCGTGGCATTGATTACCGAATGGCAAGATCGTGATGGCAAAGTTGCGACGCGTTCGGCAGATTCAGATTTGGGCGGCACGATGCGTTTAGGTTCGCAACGCTGCCCAATTAAAGCGGGCAGTTTGGCGCAACAGATTTATGGCGACGATGTGAATGAGCGTCATCGTCATCGCTATGAAGTGAATAATTTTTATGTGCCAGCATTGGAAAAATCAGGTTTGATTATTTCCGCGCGTACCCCTACCGAAGATTTGCCCGAAATTATGGAGCTGCCACAAACGCTGCATCCATGGTTTGTTGGCGTGCAGTTCCATCCTGAATTTACCTCGAATCCGCGTGCGGGACATCCGCTGTTTAAGGCGTTTGTGGAAGCTGCGTTGGTACACCAAGGAGCGACTAAATGAAGCTGTGCGACTTTGAAGTTGGCTTAGACAAACCGCTGTTTTTGATTGCGGGTCCGTGCGTGATTGAGTCCCAGCAGATGGCGATTGATACCGCTGGTGCACTACAAGAAATCTGTAAAGAACTGGCTATCCCGTTTATTTACAAATCTTCTTACGACAAAGCTAATCGTAGCTCAGGCAAATCGTTTCGCGGTTTTGGTATCGACGCAGGTCTGAAAATTTTGTCAGAAGTCAAAGCGCAGCTCGGCGTGAATTTGCTCACCGATGTGCATAGCAGCGAAGAAATTACGCAAGTTGCCAGCGTGGTGGATGTGTTGCAAACGCCTGCGTTCCTGTGCCGTCAGACTGATTTTATTCACGCAGTGGCAAAATCTGGCAAGCCTGTGAATATCAAAAAAGGGCAGTTTTTATCGCCTTGGGATATGAAGAATGTGGTCGATAAAGCCCGTGAAGCAAGCAATGCTGACAACATCATGGTGTGTGAACGCGGCGCGTCATTCGGCTACAACAATCTCGTTTCGGATATGCGTTCACTCGCGGTGATGCGCAACACTGCGTGCCCTGTGGTGTTTGATGCGACGCACTCAGTGCAACTGCCGGGTGGTCAAGGCTCGGTGTCGGGTGGGCAGCGCGAATTTGTGCCAGTGCTGGCGCGCGCAGCCGTAGCGGCAGGCGTGGCGGGGGTGTTTATGGAAACGCATCCGACTCCCTCACAAGCAATGTCGGATGGTCCCAATGCTTTTCCATTGGGACATTTGCAAGCGATGTTGCAAACACTCAAAGCGATTGATGCGATGGTTAAGCAGCAAGGCTTAATTGAAGAGCAAATTGATTTACGCAATTTTTAAGGGCAACTCTATAAATTGAAATCTCGTCGCAATACGGCGTTGCTCACAAAAAATTACTCCTCACATAGTTGTTCTATGCGTCGTCGCAATTTTTTATTCGCGCCTTGTCTTGCCTAGATATTTCAATTTTTAGAGCCACCCTTTACAGTTAAATTTTTTAGTAAAAAGGAAAAGAAGATGAGCGCAATTGTTGATGTAATCGCCCGTGAAATTTTGGACTCGCGTGGCAACCCAACGGTCGAAGCCGATGTGTTGTTGGAATCAGGCGTAATGGGTCGCGCGGCGGTGCCTTCTGGTGCTTCAACAGGCACGAAAGAAGCGATGGAATTGCGTGATGGCGATAAAAAACGCTACCTCGGTAAAGGTGTGTTGAAAGCGGTGGAATATATCAACACTGAAATCGCTGAAGCCATCATCGGCTTGGATGCTTCTGAACAAGCCTTTATCGACCAAACTATGATTGACTTGGACGGTACAGAAAACAAATCACGCTTAGGCGCGAACGCAATTTTGGCGGTGTCTATCGCGATTGCAAAAGCAGCAGCGGAAGAATCTGGCTTGCCGCTGTATCGTTATTTTGGCGGCGCGGCGCGCATGGAAATGCCTGTGCCAATGATGAACGTGATTAACGGCGGCGCCCATGCAACGGGCGGCGGCGACATGCAAGAATTTATGATTGTGCCCGTTGGCGCACCGACTTTCCGCGAAGCATTGCGTTATGGCGCGGAAGTGTTCCACGCTTTGAAAAACGTGTTGCATCACAAAGGCTTTGCCACAACCGTTGGCGATGAAGGTGGCTTTGCACCTGCTTTAGGCTCGAACGAAGGTGCGTTGAAAGTCATCATGGAAGCGATTGAGGCAGCGGGTTATGTGCCTGGTCAAGACGTGGCGATTGCGATGGATCCTGCGTCATCTGAATTTTACAAAGATGGTATGTACCATTTGAAAGCGGATGGCTTGGTGCTGAATTCGCAGCAAATGGTTGATATGTACGCGACTTGGGTGGACAAATATCCGATCGTGTCGATCGAAGACGGCATGAGCGAACACGACTGGGCGGGTTGGAAAATTTTGACCGATCGTTTGGGCAAAAATGTGCAGTTGGTTGGCGATGATTTGTTCGTTACCAACACTAAAATTTTGAGCCAAGGTATCAAACAAGGTCTGGGCAATTCGATTCTGATTAAGGTCAACCAAATCGGTACATTGACTGAAACTTTTGCTGCGATTGAAATGGCAAAACGCGCGGGTTACACCGCTGTGATGTCGCATCGTTCAGGTGAAACTGAAGATGCCACGATTGCCGATTTGGCTGTGGGTTGCAACGTGATGCAAATCAAAACTGGCTCATTGTCACGCTCGGATCGCATGGCGAAATACAACCAACTGTTGCGTATCGAAGAAGACATGGGTGCTAGCGCGTCCTACCCTGGCCGCGCGGCTTACTATCAGTTGAACAAGTAAACACTTTTTGTCCGCAGATTACGCAGATTTGCACAGATTAAAATCAAAACCATCAAACTAAAAATCACAGTGTTGTTGGTGTATTTAATCTGCGTCAATCTGTTTAATCTGCGGACAATAGTTTTTTAGTATCGACATCGCCCCGCACTATCGGGGCGATTTTTTTATAGGCTGATATGCGCATCGTTACGATAATTTTGTTGCTGATTTTGTTGCTGCTGCAATACCCCTTGTGGCTAGGTAAAGGCGGCTGGTTGAAGGTGTGGAATTTGCATCGTCAAGTGGCTGCACAACAGCAGATTAACCAACGAACCCAAGCGCGCAATGCGGTGTTAGATGCTGAAGTGCGCGACTTAAAGCAGGGCACTGCGGCGATTGAAGAACGTGCGCGCAGCGAGCTGGGCATGGTCAAACAGAACGAAGTTTTTTATCAGATTTTAGATAAACCCCAGCCTACGACAGCAGTGCCTCAACAACCCGCCCCCTAACAAAATCTCTCGTGTAGTCTTTAATGGCTGGTCGGCACAATAAGGGCGAGTTGTTGCTTGAGTTGGTTTAATAGATTGGCATCGTGATGTTGATTTTTGCAGTGCGTTTCAAGCGCCGCAGCCAAGCCGTAAATTTCTTGCAAAGCCAATAAGCCACTCACTCCTTTTAAGTTGTGGACGAAACTCTGCGCTTCTTGCCATTGTTGGGCGAGGATAAGGCGTTCTAATTGCGCGCTGCTATCGCCAAATTCTTGCATAAATCGGGTGCGTAACTTCTCATAAACGGCATCGGATAAATCGTTATTGGCGGCAGGGGCGGGGCTCGCTGTGGGTAGATATTGCACCAAGGTTGAGTACAGTAATTGCGCAGTAAACGGCTTGCAGATATAGCCATTCATGCCAACCGCAAGGTAATGTTGTTGTTCATCTGGCATGGCACTGGCGGTTATGGCAATGATAGGCAGATGGGCAAAGCGGGCTTGTGCGCGTATTTGTTGGGTGGTGGCAATCCCATCCAAAACGGGCATATGAATATCCATGAGCACCACATTAAAGTGTGCCGCGTCAGCCTCGTTGAGTCGTTGTAGAGCTTGCAAACCGTTATTGGTGATGACTACTTGTGCGCCTTGCTGTTCTAACATCCGTTGGGTGATTTCTTGATTGATGGCATGGTCCTCGACGAGCAGTACGCGTAAGCCCAATAAACTTTGGCGGTGCGGTAGCGGTGTTGTCGCGTCGCGATTTTGACCGCTATAACCCTGCCATAGTTGCCGCAAACTATCAGGCAAGATGGGCATAAATAGCGGTGCGTCAAAACACGGTGTCTGGCTCGGTTGCGAGGTGGGACACAACAGTATGCAGTAGGGCGGGTTAGGCAGTTGCTGTAGCGTGGTGCATAAAGCCTGCGCGGCAGATTCGTTACATAACAACCAATCAAACGGCGGTGCGCCGTTGTTCTGTAAGCGGTTTAAGGCTGTCGCGGTATCGCACAGGACAATATGCTCACGATCACTTAAGTTTAAGTGACACAACAGTTCGGCTAAATGGCTGTCGCTATTCTCGTTTATCAGCAAAATGCGTAAGGGCGTGGGGCATAACCTTGCAGGTGGGCTGGGGGTGCAGTGCAGTTGTGCGGTAAAAATAAAACGTGTGCCGCGTCCTGCATTATTTTCAATCCAGATGCGCCCATTCATGCGTTCGACTAACTGTTTGGAGATGGCTAAACCTAGACCTGTACCGCCATAGGAGCGGGTGCTAGATTCATCTATCTGGGTAAATTCTTGGAATAATTTGGCGTGTTGTTCGGTCGGAATGCCGATCCCCGTATCTGCAACGGTAAAACGCAGTCCCGCTGTTGCGCTGCTCGCGATGCTGAGTTTGATTTGACCTTGCGCAGTAAATTTAATCGCGTTGTCGAGTAAGTTGTTCAGTATTTGCATCAAGCGTAGCGGGTCGCCTTGGCAATTGTGGTGCATCCCTAACAGGGTGGCATCTTGGATATCCAAAATCAGCTTAAGATTTTTTTGTTGGGCGCGCGGGGTAAATAGACTGAGGCTTTGGCTGACAATTTTTTCTAAGCTAAAGTCTTGCTGAAGCAAAGTTAATTTGCCCGCTTCAATTTTAGAAAAATCTAAAATGTCATTGAGGATAGACAGTAAATTTTGCGCCGCTTGCTCGGCTTTGCTCAGATAGTCACTTTGTTGTGCCTGAAGTTCGGTTTGCAAGGTTAGATGCAGCATCCCCATGATGGCGTTCATCGGCGTGCGAATCTCATGGCTCATATTGGCGAGAAATAAAGATTTGGTGCGTAACGCTTGCTCGGCGTGATTGCGTGCAATTTCTAGGTCGGCGGTACGCTCGTGAACAGTGGTTTGTAAACGCTGTTCATATTGATTGCGCTGTTGCGTCATTTGCATCAGTTGAGTCGCTAACAACTGCACTTCTTGCGCGGCACCTTTAGGCAGTGCGGGCAGCAGTGCAACGGGATTGTCGCTGGCTTTTAATTGCTGCTGTAAAGCCGCCAGCGGATGCAAGATGCGTCGTCGCAACATCCAAGCCAATAACAAAAATGCTATCAAAAACAGCATCAAACTGACGGTTGTAATGAGGGCGATTTGTAAGCCACTTAAACCCGATTCGCTTTCTAATAAAGTCAACTGATACCAATCTAATTCGGGCAAATACAGTATGCCTAAAAAATGTGGTTTGCCTTGGAAGTCAATTGACAAGACGGTTTTGTGGTCGCTGTTTTGTCTGACTTGCGCGAGGGCTTGATTGATTTTTTCGAGTGTCGCGCGATTAAAAATGCGCTCAATGGTATTTTTTTCGGGCTGGCCTTTTGTAATGCTGGCGAAATCAATTAAACCCGCATCATCGGCGAGTTGAATCGCCATATCTGCATTCACAAACACGCTCAACACGCCTTCTTGTTTCAGTGTTTGCACTTGTTGCACAAAATTGTTCAGTGTGATGCCTGTGCCGACGACCCCTAAGACTTGCTTGTCGTGCTTGAGTAATACATTGATCCAGACATTGGTGGTGTTGAGTTTCGCATTGTGTTCAACATTGATGGCATAAGGGTGTGCGAGTTGTAGCGTCTGATAAAACCATTGATCTGCTTGGTTATGTTGCGACAGGGTGTAGCGGAGTTGCTGTTGCGCATAGTTGTTTTGGGCATCGTTGAAATAGTAATGTTCGCCGTTACGCAATGCCGCGAAGTAGCTATGACTATCAAATAGCCCGCGATACTTTTCCAACACTTGTATGCCGCGTTGTTCTATCGCCCGATTGTTAGGCTGCTCGGCCATGTCGCGCAAAGCAGGTTCTTGAGCCATTTTTTGCGCTAACTGCAAGGATTGCCACACGGGTTGCAAAATAATATCCCGCGTTAAGGTCATTTGTTTTTGCGTAAATTTACCCAGCCAATACTCATCGGCGGAGCTCAATAAATAGTGGACTGAATAAATCGCAATACCCATCAGACTCATAAAAATGAGTGCTAACAACAGGAACAAACGAGTTTGTAGTGACATATTTGGCTAGTGTTTGAGTTTAGCGAACGCGCTCGCCATCGCGCTGTTCACCGCCGGTTGCGGTGCATTGCGTACTGGCATTTTGGCTGGGCTGCGCGTTTCGCGCGGTGCATCCCGATTGCTAGATGCAGCAGTGTCGGTGAGGCGCATGGTGAGCGCGATGCGCTTGCGTTTGGCATCGACTTCCAGCACTTTCACTTTAACAATTTGTCCCGCTTTAACCACCGTGTGCGGGTCTTTGACAAAGGTGTTGGACAGCGCGGAGATATGCACCAAGCCATCTTGATGCACGCCGATGTCCACGAACGCGCCGAATGCCGCGACGTTAGTCACTACGCCTTCTAAAATCATGTCGGGCTTCAAGTCGCTAATCTCTTCCACACCTTCGCGGAAGGTCGCTGTGGTGAATTCGGGACGCGGATCGCGGCCTGGCTTTTCCAGCTCTTTGAGGATGTCGGTGATGGTCGGGATGCCGAACTTCTCGTCGCTGTATTTGGCTGGATTCAACGCTTTGAGCAAGCTGCTGTTGCCGATGACGGTTTTTATATCCTGCTTGATGTCCGCCAAAATACGTTGCACCAGCGGATAAGATTCGGGATGCACGGTCGAGCCGTCGA
>JAVHRN010000037.1:0-16102 GCA_036171695.1 Gallionella sp. | reverse complement strand
CGGTGATTCGGCGCAATACAGGCCATCCGCCCGCTGCCAATCACCCTTGGCGGAAGTTAAAACTAGGTAAAGCAGCTCACGCTGTGACGGCGTAACAAAAAACGACCAAGCGGACATTTCTATTTGGCAGGAAAGCGGACATTTCTATTTAGCGTTGACATAGCTGAGCAGCGAAAGCTTTGTATGTTGGCTAACTTAGCTAGAACAAGTCACGTTTTGCTCCTGTCCATGACAGGCTGCGCTAAAGTGGATGGGGCAATTAGCGGGCAAATTCCATCTCATTCAAAACACCCGTTAGTTCTGACCCCGATGTTTGCAGGTGAAAATAAAAATGCCGAGTCATCTTCTACATAGCTAAGTGGCAACAAGTGCTTGGGACAGAACAGCAGTCCAGATATCTGATGGTACCGACGCCAATAACTTTCACCATAAAAGTTTGATCTTCATACACGCACTGTTTGCAAAAATATACGCCTGGTCTGACTTCCCTCATCCCAGTTGTCCAAAGCATGGAACGCTGTTCTTGAGGGCGTAATTGCTGTTGTCCAGACACGGTCCTAGGACATCGACAAGGATATTTGATTTATTTTCATTTGACTGACTGCTTCGATTTTCTGTACTTGTTTCCATTTAATTGCTCCTGATATTTTGATGTTTACTTTAATTTACTAATTATTCCGCAATTTCTGACAGGCGCGAGAGCGCAACCCTCGCATACGAATTTTCTTAACATATTGTTATTTATAGGGATTCATTTTGGTTATTTACGACTTTAATTGCGAGGAATAACAGACAAAACTCAGGAACTCAAATGCGATTTGGCACTCTCATTGCGCGAGTGCTAAAATCAACGCTTCTAGGAGGTCACAACCATGAATACCACAATGCTCAGTTTCCCTATGCCGAAAGCCTTAGGCAGTCAAGAAAGCTATGTGCAAGCGGTACAGCAATTTCCGATTTTAAGTGCGGAGCAAGAGCTGCAACTGGCACGTCGTTTCCATAATGACGACGACTTGGATGCGGCACGTCAACTTATCGTGTCACACTTACGCGTCGTGGTCAGCGTGGCTCGCGGCTATGCTGGGTATGGCCTACCGCAGGCAGATCTTATCCAAGAAGGCAACATCGGACTCATGAAAGCAGTCAAACACTTTGACCCCGAACACGGGGTGCGCTTAGTGTCGTTTGCGCTGCATTGGATACGCGCTGAAATACAAGAATATGTCGTACGCAACTGGCGCATGGTAAAAATTGCCACCACTAAAGCACAACGTAAATTGTTTTTTAATTTGCGCAGCTTGAAGCAAGGACTCGCCCCGCTCACCTCCAGCCAAGTTCAAGACATTGCCACACAACTAAATGTCACGCCGCATGATGTAGTCGAAATGGAAGCGCGCTTTGCTGGACAAGAATTAGCACTCGATCCGACCAGTAGCGATGACGAAGATAGTTATGCGCCAGTTAACTATTTGGCGGCCAATAGCGCGCACGAACCAGCACAACTGTTAGAGGCTAAGCAGCTAGAAAGCCAACAAACATTAGCTTTAAGCAATGCACTAGCGAGCTTGGATGAACGCAGTCGGCGCATCATTGAGGCGCGTTGGTTAAGTGAAGAACAAAGCCTCACACTGCATGATTTAGCCGCTGAGTTCCAAGTTTCTGCCGAGCGCATTCGCCAAATCGAGCAAAAAGCATTGGGCAAAATGCACGCGTCTTTAAGCGCATGAGTTTTATTCAATAGACAAAAAAAAGCCGCATAACAATGCGGCTTTTTTATTGCGACTACAGTTTACTTGACGATGGTGAGAGTAGGTTTCTTTACCACGGGTTTAGCGGTTGTTTCATCATCCGCTAGCGGACTACTTTCTGGTTCTTCAGCTTGAAACACCAAACCTTGCCCAGTTTCCTTAGCGAAAATTCCGATGACCGCATTGACTGGCACAATCAAACGAAATGGCGTACCAGAAAAACGTCCTTCACAAGTGATGTAGTCATTTTCCATCGCCAAATGCCGCACCGCCCCCATGCCGAGGTTCAACACAATCTCACCATCTTTCACAAATGCCATTGGAACTTGTGTGTTGGCATCCACTTTCACAGCGAGATAGGGAGTTAATCCACTGTCTTCGCACCAATGATGCAAAGCGCGAATTAAATAAGGGCGGGTGGAAATCTCACTCACTTGCGCATCGCTCTTTCGGCTGAAGTCAGCGCGTCGATAAAACCTTGTCGCGAGAACATCCGCTCTGCGTATTTCATCATCGGTGCAGCTTCTTTCGGCATCACGATGCCGTATTTATCCAAACGCCACAACAACGGTGCCATAGCAACATCCAACATCGACAAATCTTCGCCCAACAAAAATTTTTGCTTGGTCAGAATTTGCGATAACTGCGTCAAATTGTCGCGAATCGCAGCACGGGATTTATCCAAGGTTTTAGCGGTGCCTAATTCCAATACATCGACATGGCGATACAACTCTTGTTCAAAGCGATGCAAGAACAAGCGCGTACGTCCACGCAATACTGGATCAGGCGGCATCAATTGTGGATGAGGGAAACGTTCATCAATATATTCGTTGATGATGTTAGCTTCATACAAAATCAAATCGCGTTCAACCAACACGGGCACTGCGCCATAAGGGTTGATTGCCGCAATATCCTCAGCCTTAGCGGCTAAATCAACATCAATTACTTCAAAGTCCATGCCTTTTTCAAACAGCACGATGCGACAGCGGTGGCTGTAAGGACAAGTTGTCCCTGAATACAGCGTCATCATTAGTATTTACCTCGGATGAGTTGAGTGCGTTGCATCATAAAACGCACCGAGAAGAAACCAATAGCGGCAACGACTGAAGCAACAGCGAGTGCGGCGACCACTGGATACGCACCTTGCGTATCAATACCAGCAATCCAGACAAAGCGTTCAAACAGCGTACCAACAATAATGCTCAGTGCCACGGCATTGATAGCGGCTTCACTATGACGCGGTTTAGGAAAAGCAAAGGTAACGAAAGGAATCACAAACTTCAGCACCAAAATTGTCCACCACAGCACGGCATAACTACCGTTTTGCATACCAAAAACACGTCCAGTTTCGTCAGGTAAATTACCGTACCAGATGGTGAGATATTGGGCGTAAAAGGTGTAAATCCACAGCAACGTAAAGGCGAACAGCAACTGTGCGATGTAGTTATACATTTTTTCCGAAACGGGACGTAACAAGCGTTGGCGACGATTCAACACATAAATCCAGACCACTAAAAATGCGAGGAACATGCCAAAGTTGCTAACAAATTGTTGCAACCCATAAATTGCACTATGCCAATGCGGTACTAGGGTCATTTCAAAATCCCACGCCATCATGGTGCTGTAAATCACGAAGGCAAAGGGAATCCAAGTTGCGATGCTATGAAAACGTTGCGCATCTTCTGGGCTGCGTTCACTCACGCTTTGACGCTTAATAAACACCCAATACAGTGCCATCATAAACAGCATACCCAACACTTGACGCACCGTCAGCAAGGTTGGTGTGTACCAACCAGGCATCGCATGTTCACCCTGCTCAGCATTCCACCAAGGGAAAGTGTGTTCGCCGCCGACCAATAGAATAACCAGCAACACAAAAGCTAATGGGAACAAAGCAAACAAAGAGGAAGCTAAATGACGGACTTCAAAACGCCATTTAGCATTCACTAAATGCAACACCGAACACAATGCTACGCCACTCAATGCCAGCGATAACACCACCATGAAACTCACGGACAACACAGCCCAATTGCTATATTCAAACATTTTTGTTGTCTCCTATTTGGCTGGAGCTGCGGCCACTGCTGCCGGAGCTTTTTGCAATACTTTACGAACGTAATTAACCACATGCCAACGTTCTACTGGACTCAGGTCATTGGCGTAACTTGGCATCACCGCACCACCCAAACTCATGTAACCAAAGATATGTCCATCGGGATAATCCTTCGCATCCCAACTGTGCATCTCATTACTATTGGTCAAGTTCCAAGGTTGCATCACCAGCTTTGCACCAACTAAACCATCGCCTTTGCCTGATTGACCATGACATGCCACGCAATAAATCTCAAACAAACGTCCGCCCATTGCGACGGATTTTTCATCAGCAGCAATAGGGTTAACCATCTTGCGTGCAGCTTCTTGATCTTTCACAAACGTGGTCGTGCCTTTAACGGGCACTGAACGCTTAGGAAAAGGCGTCATGCCTGGCGCATCAGGATTAACACTTTCTTGCGGCTTAATGCTGACTTGATTAGCCATGTCTTGCGACCAAGGCCAGGCTTGCGCCACGGCGGGGACAACAAATAACGCCACTGCTAAGGATAATTTTTTCATTTCCCTGCCTCTTCTTGAATTTCTAATGCTTCATGCTTGGTAAAGATGGCTTTCAATGCGCTAATTGCCGCATCGTCGGCTTTAACTAAAATACCGATTTGGTCTTCCGATACTTTTGCGCTGTACAAAGGTGAGCGACGTGCAGGTAAGCCCGCACACACCAAAAAGCCCAAGATGGTAATAAACACGCCACCCAAAATGAACATTTCGTAGGTCAACACAAAGTTAGGTGGAAAAGGCACGATAGGCTTACCACCTTTAATTTGCGCATAAAAGTTTGCTTGCGCACCTGAGATTAAAAAGAATCCCAGCAGCCCCCCCATCAGCGCACCAAACAAGGTGAACCACTGCACATGAACAGGCTTATCGCCCAACATTTCTTCCACTTCAGGATGTTCAATCGGCGACTTAACCACCAAGTCGTTATTGACATCAAAGCCTTTGATGGAGGTGTTGCGCAGCTCTTTGATAACTTTTTCAGCTTCGTCAAAATTGCTGAACAAAGCGAGTAAATGACGTTGGCTCATTAGTGCGCTCCCTTCGCTTGCATACCTGACGCTTCCAATTTCTTGGTCGCACGGCTGCGGTGATAAACCATTTCTTTAACTTCGTACATCGACACGGATGGGAACACTTTACAGAACACCATAAACAGCAAAGTAAACCAACCAAAGCTACCGAATACCATGCCCCACTGCACCCATGAAGGCCATTGATCGTGATCCCATGTCCATGGGTAGTAACCATGCGAGAAGGTCGGCGCAACAATCATCCAACGTTCCAACCACATGCCTAAATTGAGCAGTAAGGACGTAACCAACAGCACGGGGATATTGGTTTGGAAACGCTTGAACGCCAAAATCAAAGGCACTACTGAACCACAGAAAATCATACCCCACCAGAATGGCGCGTAAGGACCCGTCGCTTTTTGGATTAACACATCTTTGGAGGGTTGATCGTGACCGTACCAAACTGACGCAAATTCAATCGCATTCAAGTAAGTCCAAATCATCGCAATCGCAAAAGTCAGGCGTACCGTTTTCTTCAAAATCGACAGCGTCATGTACTCTTCAAACTTGAAGGTGTAACGCAAGATAATGAACAGCGTGATAATTGCCGCACAACCCGAATACAACGCACCCGCCACAAAATAAGGAGGGAATGAAGTTACATGCCAACCAGGTTGTTGCGACATCGCAAAGTCAGATGCAACAATCGAATGCACCGACACCGCCAAAGGAATCAAGAAACACGCGATAGTCAAATAGGTGATACGGAAATTACGCCATTGACGATCTGTGCCTTCCCAGCCCAACGACAGCCAGGTGTACAGTTTTTTGCGCCAGCCTGCGTGCATGTTGTCGCGGCAAATTGCCAAGTCAGGAATCATCCCCACGAACAAGAACAAAATTGATGAGCTCAAGTAAGTGAAAATCGCCATCGCATCCCACAACAATGGAGATTGGAAGTTCGGCCACAAACCACGATCATTTGGGTAAGGCAGTGAGTAGTAGAACTGCCACAAGCGACCCAAATGCACCATCACGAACAGCCCAGCGGTCATCAGCGAGAACGTGGTCATAGCTTCGGCGAAACGGTAAATCGGCTTACGCCAGTCGGCGTGCATCAGATGCAAAATCGCTGACAGCAACGTACCCGAATGGCTCATCCCAATCCAGAAAATGAAGGTGGCGATGTACAGCCCCCACACATGCGGATTGTTCAAATTCGACACACCCATACCCATGTTGTACTGATAAACCTCGCAACCCACTGCGACGCTAATCATGGCGATCGCGACCGCCAAAATCACCCAATACAACTTACGCGGGGACTCCAAACTCTTGAGCACATCTTTGTTAATCTTTGCCCAAGCAATGTCTTCGTTAATATCTTTCATCGTTATTCCCTAAACGTTGTAGCGAATTAAATCGCGCTTTCGCGCACGCGTTCCATGTACATCACTGATGGATAAGCACGCAGCTCTTCCAAGATACGATAGCCACGCAACTCACTTTCACCTTCTTTGTCTTTTTCTTGCTCATCAGCGGTCAGCTCAACACGTTGTGCTTTCCATTGCAGATGAACACGAGACTCAGTATCAATCAAGTTACCAAAGGTAATCGCACCCGTCGGACAGACTTGTTGGCAAGCGGTTTGCACTTCACCATCTTTAAGTACGCGTCCTTCGTTCTTCACGCTACGCTCACCCGCACGAATACGTTGCACGCAGAAAGTACATTTTTCCATCACGCCTTTGCTACGCAAAGTAATGTCAGGATTGAGCTGCTGAGTCATTTCAGCAGGCCATACATTTTCGGTGGTTGGGTAGTCGTACCAGTTGAAATAACGCACTTTGAATGGGCAGTTAGCCGAGCAATAACGCGACCCGACACAACGGTTGTAAATCTGAGAATTCAAGCCATCTGGGGTGTGATTCGCAGCACCTACTGGGCACACCGTTTCACACGGAGCGGCTTCACATTGCTGACACATCATCGGCAAAAATTGTGCGCCTTGATCAGGGAAGTCACGTTGTGCAGGATCAAGCGAAGCTGTGTCATCCACGGGCCAATAACGCTCAATGCGCATCCAGTGCATCGAGTGACCCGCTGCATATTTTTCTTTACCGACTACAGGCAAATTGTTTTCTGCATAACACGCTACGCTACAAGCATTGCAGCCTGTACACGCATCCAAGTCGATGCTCATCGCCCATTTGTATGGATCGTGAGGCACATCGCCAACTGGATGAGTATGGCGAAACTCCGACCAATTTTCTAATAAGTTAGTAACCGACATCTTTAAGCCTCCCCAGAAAGATCAACTGCATCGCTAGCAATACTCATGGCAATTTTCTTACCGTGCTGATTGCCGCCCGCCGCACCTTCATCTTTAACTACGATCACACGCGTGCCTGTTTTGGTAATTTTTACCAATGTTTCGTGCATCGCCAACTCACCTGTTTCATCATCAAAAATGCGTTCCAACATTGGGAAAGGATTTACGCCAAAACCCTTGGCATAACGCCCCATCGCATCATGTCCGCGCCCCAAAGGAATCGACACCGCATCAGGATGAATACCGCTAAACAAATAGGCTTGTGCTTTCACCGCACCATTTTTGGATTCCACTTCAACAATATCACCCTCGACAATGCCCAGTTCAGCGGCCTTTTTAGGATGAATCTCGACCCACGAATCCCACACTATCGTCGTCAAAGGATCTGGCGATTCTTGCAGCCAAGGTTGGTTCGCATGGCGACCATCGCGTAAGTTTGCGGTAACACTTGGAATCAAGCGCAAAGGGAATTTCGCATCGGCGGCGACAGGTGCAGGCAAACGAATTTCGCTCGCCAAATTTGCCACCAACTTATTGCTTGTTCCTGCAACATTTACCAAACCTGCACTCAACAAGTCGTTCCAGAACACATCATCGTCCACACCTGCATCAGCGAATTGACGCTTGTTTTGCAGCAAAGCGGTGCGCAAATATGCGTAGTAATCTTCAAATCCAGCATATTCATCGGCACGATTTTTCTTAATCAGTGCCAACAAAATATCGCCCATACCGCGCGTATTGGCGTGTAGCTTTTCCATCAAAGGCTGTTGGATGCTGATTTGCACGCCATCAGGTTGATATTCTGCAACCTGCGTACCCCAGTCTTCCAAGGCTGAATCCAGAGGCAACACCAAGTCAGCTTGCAATGCGGTTTCATCCAAATAGTGCGCAAATGCCACTTTGAAATCCGCCTTCGCCATATTCGCAGCAAAGTTACTGTCGCTGGGCGCAGTGAACACAGGATTCACACCATAAGTAAACAGCACTTTAGTGTGACCATCAGCCAAACGATTGCTGACCATGCGCAACGCAGCCGAGCTACCCAGTGACGGCGCAATTTGCGGGAACGGTACGGTCGCAGCGGCCTCAATGGTTTTACCCACATTACCCAAAACTTGATTGAGCAAGTTAATCGCAGCAGCATTTTGCGAGCCGTGCGCATAACCTTCGGCAGCACTACCCAACAACACCAGACTAGGGCTACGCTCTTTTAACAACGCCGCCAACTTAACCAAATGCTCGGTGCTCACACCTGTTTCTTGACTGACGCGCTCTTTGTCATAAGGTTTGACCATCGCAGCGACACTCGCAGGCAGACTCACGCCCGCCACACCCAGTGCGTTAATTACGCCCAAAGCCAACACACCTTCTGTACCAGGCTTCACAACTAACCAACGATCCGCATTCGCGCCCGTCAAAGTCATTTTCGATTCGACTTGCACCAGCACGCCGCGCTGACCATCCACGCCTTTACGGAACTGCGCGTACTGTTGTGAGAAATGCACAGGAGAAACCCATGCACCTAAAAAGTCGGCACCAAACGACACCACGACTTTAGCTTTATTGATATGGAAACGTGGCATTGCTACGCCATACGATTTCAAATTGGCAGCGCGTTGCACGGCAGGCGAAATCGCTTCGTAAACGAAATGATTTTTACTCGCCAAACTATCCATATAGTTGCTCAACAACACTTTAAGATGTCCACTAATCGTGCCCGTCATAAAGTCAATGTTGTCGCCACTCACGCCATTCAATTTTTGGGCAATCAGCTCGTAAGCCTTTTCCCAAGTGATTGTTTCGCCCTTGTCGCCATTACGCAACAGCGGTTCACGCACGCGATCTGGATTGTAGTGATGCTGCACACCCGCTTGACCCAAACCACACATCTTGCCGCGATTGATAACTGAATCGGCATTGCCTTCCAGCTTCAATACACGACCTTCGCGCACACGCCCCATCACACTACAACCCGCCTCGCATTGCGCACAGGTTGAATTGAAATAAGTGGCAATACCAGGAGCGACATAGGCAGCCGCCTCTACATAAGACACGACCGTCTCTTTACCATCTTGGACTGAAGTATTGCCACAGCCTGTCAGCGCAACAGCCGCGCCGCCCCAACCGAGCACCTTCAGAAAATCACGTCGATCAAAATTGTTGTCTATCATCACAACCTCACTGAAAAATTCTTGAAATTCGTATTCATTATTTTAGTAATGACACGACGAGCAATCGTTAGGGCCTTTAGCCACTACCGTACCGTCCGCCTTAATGGCTGGTTTTTTCATGGAGTACCAATAAGCCGCTGTGCCGATAGGCATCCCACCCGCCGCAACGACCACATGTTCTTTTTCATGGCAGCTCATGCACCAACCCATCGCCAATGATTTTTGACGACGCGCCACGGTCATTTCTTTCACAGCACCATGACACGCTCCGCAAACTTCTTGCACAGGACGGTTTTGTTGGAACACAAAACGCTTGATATGACGTTCGTGATTAAAACGAACGAAGTCAGGCAAGTCGTGAACTTTCTTCCAAGGAATGGCTTTTTTAGCATCCCAGTATTCAAAGAGCTTTTTGATACGCGGTGTTTCGCGTACCGACTCAATGTTCTGGTGACAGCCGATACATTTCTGCATCGGAGGAATCCCCGCTACACTGCCGCGACGTGAATACGTGTGGCAATAAATACAGTTGATTCCCATGTCTTTAGCATGACGGTTATGAGGAAACTCAATAGGCTGCTCAACAACAGGGCCTAAATCATCGGCGGTTGTTAATGGCTCTAGCTGCGCATCAGCGGCAAAACTACTGCTGGCAGACATCAAACCCATTAACAAAATGGCAAAGCGAATAAAGCGATACATCGTAGGTGGCTCCCCCAACAAACAATTTAACTCACACTAAAATGGATTTTTTAGCGTGGCAGATCAATGAAACGGATTATTTTGCTGCGGCGTGTCGCTTAATATGGATTTCTTGATTTATATTAGCGTGGTAAAGCGTGCTATTGCGACAACGGGCAGGATAATGTCTATTCCAAAAAACAATGTCAACACCCGCATCAATAATATCTTTTTAACACCCAAAAAAAACACGCAGCATCATGCAATTACAGCGGATGCTTATATTTATTTTAGCTAAGAATAGTTGACTAAACCTATGTCTGAAGAACGTGCCGTACTCGATTTTTTTGCCTTACCCGATAACCTACCGTTAGCTTTATCCGTCGCCGAACAGACCGACCGTGTGCGCGAACAACTCAATACGCGCTTTTGGTCGCAGTTCATCGCCCAACTCGCGCCTATCCAGTCGGCGCACTGGCGCATTGCCGCCACCGAAAATCGCAATGCAGTCGACAGCTTGGTCGGTTTTTATTGCAACCCTCTAAACGATCAACCGATTTGCTTGCGGCCAATGATGGAGCAACAGAATCTAGGCAAAGGTTTGCAAATTTACTTGGGGCTAATGTGGAGCACCCCGCCGACCCCTGAACATCTAGCCTTGCCTGCGGTGCAAACCTTGCGTGAATTGCTATTGGCTCAAGGCCTCAAGGGCAATGAAAACTTTTTGGCTTGGCAATGGACGCAGCTGTTCCCGCGTCGTAAGGATTTTTTGTTGCGCTACAACAGCCAAGCTGATGCAGTCATCCATGAAGCCGCCGATTTAATGCAAAAACTTATCTTTAATCACCAGACTGAGATTGCAGCCGCCAATCAACAGCTTGCCGCCGCCCCGCGCAGCATGACCATCTCGCTAGATAAATTGCGCAGCAAAAAATAAGCGCGGTCTGCCGCAACCTGCACAGCCGCACCGCGCGCTTTTAGCCAACTCAATAAATAGCCAATAAAACAGCTAAATGGGATTGTCCTGATTGAAAAACTGGTGCGTCAGCTTAAATTTCTCGGCTAAGTGCGCCCCCAGTGCTTGGATGCCAAATTGTTCGGTAGCGTGATGTCCTGCGGCAATAAAGGCTACCCCACTCTCTTGGGCTAAATGAAAACTCGGCTCGGAGATTTCGCCGGTAATGTAAGCATCCACTCCGTGCGCAATGGCTTGTTCAAAATAACCTTGCGCCCCGCCTGTACACCATGCCACGCGCCGAATTTCACGCCCATCACCAACGACAACTTGCGCTACGCGGTGCAAGTTACTAGCCAGTTGTGCCGCCAAATCCGCCAAACTACTTGCCGCGTTAAGCTCACCCACATTGAGCAAATTATGCTCACCATGTCGCGCGGCTAATCGCCATCCCATCAGCCGCGCCAACTCAGCGTTATTACCCAATTGCTCATGCGCATCTAAAGGCAAGTGATACGCCAACAAACTCATCTCATGCGCCAATAATTTGCCAATCCGATTTTTCTTAATGCCCACAATAGGCGCGGCTTCGTTACGCCAAAAAAAACCGTGATGCGCCAGTAAGGCATCCGCACCCCATGCCGCTGCCGCATCAATGACGGCTTGCGAGGCACTCACCGCTGTCGCGATTTTCAACACCTCGGCACGCCCTTCTACTTGCAAACCATTCGGGCAGTAATCGTTGAATAACTGCGTTTGTAAAAGCTGTGCGGTATAATCTCGCAGTTCAAAAAGTTGCATATTGCCCTCGTTAAAAAATCACTAAAACTCATCTTA
The DNA here is from genome assembly GCA_036171695.1 of Gallionella sp. GTDB lineage: Bacteria > Pseudomonadota > Gammaproteobacteria > Burkholderiales > Gallionellaceae > Gallionella. The sequence continues at coordinate 4,256 of JAVHRN010000037.1, read as the reverse complement.
TCATGCGCAAAAATTGGCTTTTATTCACACAGGCTGTCACCGTCGCAGTCGCCGTATTGTTCGTTATCAGCACCTTACGACCTGAGCTAATGCCAAGTCGCAGCGGCGTGGTGACCGTGTATCAAAATCCCCCCGTGACTGCGAGCAACGACACGCGCCCCGCTACCGCCAGCTTCAATACTGCGGCGCAAAAAGCCATGCCCTCGGTGGTCAATATCTTCACCAGCAGCTCCGCCCCCAAGCCTAATCGCGCCTTACAAAACGACCCGCGTTTCAAATTTTTTTTCGATGAGCAAGAAGATGCGCAAGCCAGCAATGCCAGTCTGGGGTCTGGCGTACTGGTCAGCGCGGACGGCTACATCCTCACCAACCATCACGTCATCGAAGCCGCCGACCAAATCGAAGTGGCGTTGGCTGACGGACGCAAAGCGCGCGCGCATGTGATTGGCTCTGATCCCGACACCGACTTAGCCGTCATTAAAGTTGAGCTCGGCAAAAAACTTGCCGCGATTACCTTTGCGCAAAGCGAAGCGGTGCACATTGGCGACATGGTATTGGCAATCGGCAATCCTTTTGGCGTGGGTGAAACGGTCACCATGGGCATCGTCAGCGCGCTCAAGCGCGACCATTTAGGGCTGAATACTTTTGAAAGCTATATCCAAACCGATGCCGCGATTAACCCTGGCAATTCGGGTGGCGCATTGATAGATGTCAACGGCAATTTAATCGGCATCAACAGCGCGATTTATTCGCCCAATGGCGGCTCACTCGGCATCGGCTTTGCCATTCCCGTCAGCACCGCGAAAAAAACCATGGAGCAAATTATTCAACACGGCAGCGTCACACGTGGCTGGATAGGCGCGAGCGTGCAAGAGCTCACCCCAGAACTCGCCGAATCATTCAAGCTCGGCACGCTGCAAGGCGTATTGATTACCGATGTCATCAGCCGCAGCCCTGCCGACCGTGCAGGCATGAAAGCGGGCGACATCTTACTGACCATAGATGCTCAGCCGATCCAAGATTGGAGTGCCATGCTAGAAACCGTCGCCGCTATTGCTCCTGGCAAAAACATCACCGCACAAGTGCTGCGCGACAACACGACACTGAGCTTAAATGTGAAAGTAGGCATCCGCCCTAAACCAAGCAACTAAGCGCGTCATATTGGCGAGCTCAGCCAGCATGATTGTGTTAAGGTGCGCGCCGCTTTGAGGTGCTGGGTGATTTCATCATTCAGTTAAACGGGAAACAGGTGCGGAAAAAACGCCAATGCCTGTGCTGCCCCCGCAACGGTAAGCAAGTGTGAAGGTATCAAATGCCATTGTGCGCAAGCATGAGAAGGCGATACGTTCACAGAGTGTGGATAGAAATTCAAAAATCGCAGCAAGACCAAGCGCGCACCAAAAATGACGACGCATATATAAATATGCACGGAGTGATTTTTTGAGAGCAACGCAGTATTGCGATGAGATTTGGATTGATAGCAACACTCTGGACTTGTGAGCCCGGAGACCGGCCTGAGAGCGTTGAGCAGGAGAAGTCGCGGGTGGCGGCCTCATCGCAATTTTGCAACGTGCTTTTGTGGATATGACAGTCTCTTGGCGCATGTCCTTAAGCCTCGTTCGCGTCATGCGCACTTCTTCTGATTGTTAACGTACTCGCGGGGTCGCGGGTACTCATCAGGAGTATCACCATGCACTATAAAAAAATCACCGCCGCCATTTTATGCGCGGCAACTTTCCCTACTTTCGCCGCTGACACTTTGCCCGATGTGGTCGTGACCGCGACGCGCACTGAACAAGCTGCGGATAAAAATTTAGCGACCACCACCGTCATCACGCGCGCCGACATCGACCGCTTACAAGCGCAATCGTTGACAGACGTGTTGCGTGGCGTGGCGGGTTTAACGCTGAGCAACAACGGCGGGGCAGGTAAGGCCACTTCGGTGTTTTTGCGCGGCACAAATGCCGACCATGTTTTGGTGTTGGTGGATGGCATCAAAATCGGCTCTGCGACTTTAGGCACAGCTTCGTTTCAAGACATTCCCGTCGCGCAAATTGAACGCATCGAAATCGTGAAAGGCCCTGTCGCTAGCTTGTATGGATCGGAAGCCATCGGCGGTGTCATTCAAATTTTCACGCGTCGTGGCAAAGGCGCATTAGCGAATTCCGCGAGTTTTACTGCGGGCAGTTATGGCACCTATAACAGCGCGGCGCGTGTGGCGGTGGGCGATGCACAAGGTTGGTTTAGCGCGAAAGTGAATCAGCAAAATGTACGTGGCTTTAATGCCACTCGCAATGCAACAGGTGCGAACTTAGACAAAGATAGTTATCACAACACGGCGGTCAATTTGAATGCAGGTTATGTGGCCGACAACGGAGTGAGTAGCGAACTCAATGCGCTGCAAGCGATAAGTACCAATCAATATGACGGGAATCCTGCTAAAGCATATCAAGCCGAAGGGTTGCAGCAAGTCTTGGGTGGCAGCGTGAAATTTAGCCCGCTGCAAAGTTGGCTCACCACGCTGCGTTTCGGCTCATCACAAGATAATTCCAATGCGTTTTTTAACGGCATTTTTAACAGCCGCTTTAATACGCAACGCGACAGCTTGAGCGTGCAAAACGATTTTGCTTTGCGCGACAATCAGCTCGTCACGCTTGGTTTTGAGCAACAAAAAGATGCCGTGAATAGCACCACTTTGTATGCCAAAACCACGCGCAATAACGATGCGATTTACACCCAATACCAAGGCAGTGTGGGTGCGCATAGCCTGCAATTATCAGCGCGGCGCGACAATAATCAGCAGTTCGGTACGCATAGCACTAGCGGTATCGCTTATGGATACGCGCTCAATGAAGCCACGCGCTTCACCGCCTCGGTCGGCACGGCATTCAAAGCACCCACTTTTAATCAGTTGTATTACCCCGGCTTTGGTTCTGCAACGCTGCGTCCAGAGTTGTCGCGCAGCACGGAAGTGGGCGTGGCGCAACACACCGATTTTGGCAAATGGTCGCTTCATGCCTATGAAACCAAGATTACCGATTTGATTGGTTTTGATGCGAATTTCAATCCTGTCAATATCAACACCGCCACCTTGCGCGGTGTGGAAGCACAGGCACTCACGCAGCTTGCCGAGTGGGACATCACCACCACGTTGACTGCGCAAGATCCGCGTCAAACATCGGGTGCCAATAGCGGCAAGTTGCTGAATCGTCGCGCCACGCAAGCCGCGCGCATTGAACTAGCGCATCAATTCGGTGAGGTGCGTGTGGCAAGTTCGCTGTATGGCGAAGGTCGTCGTTACGATGACTTAGCCAACACGGCAGGCAAAAAATTAGGCGGATATGGCTTGTTGGATTTGCGTGCCGAGTATCGCGTCGCCCCCGCATGGTTGCTGCAAGGGCGCGTGGATAACTTGCTCGATAAGCAATATGAAACCGCGCAATTCTTCAACCAAGCAGGGCGCGGGGTATACTTCACGCTGGCTTATCAAGCGCAGTAATCATCACGTTTGCAGCGGCAACTCGCCTGTTGCCGCTGCATTTTCTTAAGGAGCTAACCATGCAATTTTTATCGAATCGCAAACTACAAATCGGCATCGCTTTAGTCGCCTTAATGGCGGTAACGCGAATGCACCACTTTGGCACGGCCTTGCATCTGCCTGATGCCTCGCTCGCTATCTTTATCATCGCGGGATTTTTTATCGCCAGCCCCGCTTTTTTTGCCGCGCTATTTCTTGAAGCGGTAGTGATTGACTACCTCGCCATTACCCAATTTGGCGTGAGTGATTTTTGTGTCACGCCCGCTTATTGGGGCTTGATTCCGACGTATTTAGTGCTGTGGGGCGCGGGACGTTTTTACGCACGCATTGCGCAGAATAATCTGCGTAGCTTGAGCGTGTTCGCCGCGATTTCTTTCGTTGCACTGAGCATTGCCTTCTTGATTTCAAACGGCTCGTTTTATGCGTTTTCAGGACGTTTTCCCGACATGAATATGAGCGACTATGTGGCGCGGGTGGCAAAGTATTACGTGCCCTATTTGACCAGCGGCATTACTTACCTGATTCCCGCCGCCTTGATTTATGCCCTCGCGCAACAACGCCTCAAAGCCCATGCCTGACAATCAAGCACAACACCAAAAGCGCATGGCGCGTAAAAAGGCCGTGATTGACGCATCTATCGCCAAAGCCAATCAGGACAAGGGTTTGCTACTGGTGCTGACAGGCAACGGCAAAGGCAAATCCAGCTCGGCATTCGGCA
>JAVHRN010000036.1:0-3326 GCA_036171695.1 Gallionella sp. | reverse complement strand
TCTGCCGCGTCTATTTTGGTAATGTCGCCTTGCGGAGTTTCGCCAAAATTCGCCGTATAAGCGCGCTGTGCATCGGCATCAATATCGCTGGAAAATACACACACGGGAGCGATTTTATTTTCGGCGCACACCTGCTCGATGGCGAGACGAATGCCACCGATACCACAAAATAAATCTATAAATTTCACACGCGCTGCGGACATCTCAATCTTGCCCAGAATAATTATTTTCCAACGACGCAATCAACTCTATAAATACGTCGCGTACTTGCTGTTCGTCACAGCCCATCAGCACAGCATCTTCCAATGCGTCTTGGCAAATTTGACGAATCTCAATGAGGTTTTCTTGCAGGACTTTATTCTTTTCCACGCAGGCAATCACGTCGCCTTTTGGGGAACGCCAGATGATTTTTTTGCTATGCGGCATCGTCATTAAATCTTCGGCAGGGTCACACCGACTTGCCCTTGGTACTTGCCGCCACGGTCTTTGTACGAGGTTTCGCACACTTCGTCGCTCTCGAAAAACAGCACTTGCGCGATGCCTTCGTTGGCGTAAATTTTCGCGGGCAGCGGCGTGGTGTTGGAAAATTCCAGCGTCACATAACCTTCCCATTCCGGCTCGAACGGCGTGACGTTGACGATGATGCCGCAACGCGCGTAAGTCGATTTGCCCAAGCACACCGTCAGCACGGAACGCGGGATGCGGAAGTATTCCACGGTACGCGCCAAGGCAAAAGAATTGGGCGGAATAATGCAGTAATCGGCGGTGACTTCGACGAAGGAATTCGGATCGAAATTCTTCGGGTCAACGATGGTGCTGTTGATGTTGGTGAACAGCTTAAATTCGTTCGAGCAACGAATGTCGTAGCCATAGCTGGACGTGCCGTAAGACACAATTTTTTTACCATCGACTTCTTTAACTTGATTTGGTTCGAACGGGCTAATCATGTCGTGCTGTTCGCACATGCGGCGTATCCATTTGTCTGATTTGATGCTCATTGCTTGTGGGAGAAGGGAGAAGGGATGTTCTGGAAGAGGGAAGAGGGAAGGGGGGAAGGGAAAAACCGCCGAGCCGCAGTTCCCCTTCTCTCTTCGCCCTTCTCCCTTCTCGTTGTTCCCTTCCCTCTTCCCGCTTCTCCTAAATTAAATGAGCGCGATTTTAACCAATTCGCCGCGATGCCGCTTGATTTGCTAAAATCGCGCCTTTCTGCATTTCGACACATTCCTCATGGCACGCAAAATCCTCGTCACCTCCGCCCTACCTTATGCAAACGGCAGCATCCACCTCGGTCATTTGGTCGAATATATTCAGACCGACATCTGGGTACGCTTCCAAAAGATGCAGGGCAATGAGGTGCACTATGTGTGCGCCGACGACACGCACGGCACGCCCATCATGCTGCGCGCACAGAACGAAGGCATCACACCCGAACAACTTATCGACCGCGTGTGGCACGAACACAAAGCGGATTTCGACGGATTCAATATCGCGTTCGATCATTACGGCAGCACCAACAGCGTTGAGACCAAAGAATTTGCGCAGGATATTTATCGCAAATTACGCGCTGCCGATTTAATCGAAACCAAAGCCGTCGAACAGTTTTACGACCCCGTTAAAGAGATGTTTTTGCCCGATCGTTTTATCAAAGGCGAGTGCCCCAAGTGTCATGCCAAAGATCAATACGGCGACAACTGCGAAGCCTGCGGCGCGACTTACGCGCCGATTGAACTTATCAATCCGTATTCCGCTGTGTCGGGTGCGCAACCGGAACGGCGCAGCTCAGAACATTATTTCTTCAAACTGTCTGATGCGCGTTGCCAAGAATTTTTGAGCCAGTGGACGCAAGGCACATTAGCCTCGCAAGCCACGCCACCGCTGCAACAAGAGGCGGCGAACAAAATGAAAGAATGGTTTGAAGCGGGATTGTCCAATTGGGATATTTCGCGCGACGCGCCGTATTTTGGTTTTGAAATTCCTGATGCGCCGGGCAAATTTTTCTATGTGTGGCTGGACGCGCCGGTCGGTTACATGGGCAGCTTCAAGAAACTGTGCGAGCAAAAAAATCTGAACTTTGACGAGTTCTGGAACGCCGATGCCAAGACCGAGCTGTATCACTTTATCGGCAAAGATATTTTGTATTTCCATTCGCTGTTCTGGCCCGCCATGTTGAAGTTCGCCAACTTGCGCACCCCGACGCAAATTTTTGCGCATGGATTTTTGACCGTGAATGGCGAGAAGATGAGTAAGTCACGCGGCACCTTTATCACCGCTGAAAGCTATCTCAAGCAAGGCCTGAATCCAGAATACTTGCGCTACTACTATGCGGCAAAAATCAACGGCACGATGGAAGACATCGACCTGAATCTGGAAGATTTTGTGGCGCGAGTGAATTCGGATTTGGTCGGGAAGTACATCAATATCGCCAGCCGCACAGCGGGGTTTATTAGCAAAAAATTTGCAGGTGAATTGGCGACTCAAGCGCAAGTTAACAACACCTTGTTGCAGGAGTTTATCGCTGCAAAATGTTTGATTGCGACAGCTTACGAGCAGCGTGATTTCGGCAAAGCGATACGCGAAATTATGCGTTTGGCGGATAGAGCTAATGAATATGTTGCGCAACAAGCACCGTGGGCGTTGGCCAAACAAGAAGGTCAGGAAGCTCGTCTCCACGAGGTGTGCACGCTGAGCCTGAATATGTTCCGCTTGCTCACGCTATATTTGAAACCTATCTTGCCTAAACTCGCTGAACAGGTTGAACAGTTTCTCAATATCGCGCCGTTAACATGGTCTGATGCCGAACAATTATTGAGCCGCAAAATTAACGACTACGCACACTTGGCTGTTCGCATCGACCCCAAACTTATCGAAGCGATGGTCGAAGCCAACAAACAAAGTATGCCAGCGGCGGAAGTTGCTGCTATACCTGTTGCGACTAAAGCTACACCTGCACCAATTTCTGAAACCATATCTATCGACGACTTCAACAAGATTGATTTGCGTGTGGCGAAGATCGTCAACGCTGAACATGTCGATGGGGCGGAAAAATTATTGAAGCTCACTTTAGACATCGGCGAAGCGACTCCGCGCACAGTGTTCGCGGGAATTAAATCGGCTTACGACCCAGCGACATTGGTTGGACGCATGACGGTGATGGTGGCGAATCTAGCACCCCGCAAGATGAAATTCGGTATGTCGGAAGGCATGGTGTTAGCGGCTTCTGGCGAAGCCCCAGGGCTGTTTATTTTGTCACCGGATGATGGCGCGCAAGCGGGTATGCGGGTGAAGTGATGCCGCGCTCAACCAACCTCGCATAAGGCTTAGGTGGC
>JAVHRN010000035.1:0-3348 GCA_036171695.1 Gallionella sp. | reverse complement strand
CGCGACTTCGATGTGTCGCCCTACTTCCAAATCGTCAAGCCAATGCAAACGAGCGGATTCAATTTCAGGGAATTGCAGTGGGAGGATGTTTCCAGTTGAGAAGTGACGTTACTATTGATTAGTGCGCGATGCGATGGACGGATTCTCGGCCGAGCGGACTGTGGCAACTATTCAAGAAGTGTTACTTTTGAGCGTCTGCTTCCCCAGTATTCACCCCTCTTGATTTAGCTGGGGTGCATTTGCTACCCCAACGTGAGAAAATGAAGGCCAATAAGTTTTTGTGCAAATTATGCCCATGAAATCAAAATCCTTCGACAGAAGTGAACACGTTTACAAAAATAATGCTTTTGCCGAGCTCGTCAAAGACGCCATCCGGTTTTTCAATGGCACACCCGTACATACGCTACCTCCTCCAGCGTCTTTCCTCGGCACCGGGGTTTATGCCATCTATTACACGGGCAAAAATCTCGCCTACAAAAAATATGCTGAGTTGAATCGCCTGTCTTACGATTACCCAATATATGTCGGCAAGGCAGTACCCAAGGGCTGGCGGCAAGCGCGGACTTCCGACAATCAGCTCAGCCAATCTAAAGAACTTATTAGCCGACTGCGGGAACATAGCCGGAACATCGGTATCGCTCAGGGGCTGGAGCTTCAAGACTTCACCTGCCGGTTTGTTATTTTTGAGGATGCCAGCTCAGACATGATCAGCACCATCGAGGCCGCGCTGATCAAATTGAACATGCCGCTCTGGAATACTGCAGTGGATGGTTTCGGCAATCACGACCCGGGAAAGGGGCGGTACGAACAAGCCAAATCGGATTGGGATGTCATACATCCCGGACGAGCATGGGCAATAAAATGCAATGGCGTTCCTGCCGAGGAAAAAGCCATTCTTGCAAGCATCAAAAAACACTTCAAAAATATCCAGCGCAAGCCATGAAATCGCTGGAGATATTTTCCGGGGCAGGCGGACTGGCGAAGGGGTTAGAACTTGCAGGCTTCCAGCATTCCGCATTTGTGGAATTTAACAAGTATGCCTGCGCATCGCTCCATGAAAACTTTGACGCGCAAAAAGTTTTCTTCGGTGACATTAAAGATTTTGACTTTAGTGCATTGCATGATGTTGATGTCGTGGCGGGCGGCCCGCCTTGCCAGCCCTTTTCAATGGGCGGCAAGCATGGTGCGGATCAGGACAGCCGCGACATGTTTCCCTACGCGATTCGGGCAATAGAAAAACTCACCCCTAAAGCATTTGTATTCGAGAACGTCAAAGGCCTGCTCAGGGAGTCCTTCGCGGATTATTTTGAGTACATCGTCCTGCGACTCACCTATCCCGGATTTTTCGCCACGCAGGGGGCGGACTGGAAGGACCATTTGCACGACCTGCGCAGCATCAGATCACTTGCCTACGCCGGAACAAAATACGACGTTTCGTTCAAGTTAATCAATGCGGCAAACTACGGTGTCCCACAAACGCGTGAACGGGTTGTCATCGTCGGCACAAGAGCCGATTTGGGCGTGTCTTGGTCGTTTCCCGCAGAGACACATTCCGAAGACAGGTTGCTTTGGGAGATGTACGTTTCGGGCGAATATTGGAAACGTCATCATGTGCCGAAATCCGAGCGCGCACCAATGACCGAGCCTCTGCAAGAAAAGGTAGCACGCCTGAAAGACAAATACGGCATGTTCGAACCGGATCAACTGCCATGGCGCACCGTCAGAGATGCGTTGCATGACATTCCCGATCCACAAGGCCAGCACGGCATAGTCGATCACCTCTTCCACGACGGTGCCCGCACCTATCCCGGCCACACCGGCAGCGACATAGACTGGCCCGCAAAAACCATCAAGGCGGGAGGCCACGGCGTACCCGGCGGCGAAAACATGATCCGCTACCCAGATGGCAGCGTCCGCTATCTCACGGTGTTCGAGGCAAAACGAATACAGACCTTCCCGGATAGCTTCGTCATCAAAGGCGCTTGGGGTGAGGCAATGCGCCAGATAGGGAATGCGGTTCCGGTATTGCTGGGGGAAGTGATGGGGCGCGAATTGGCGGGCAGGTTGGGGGCGCAAAGTGATTCTGCCAATGCGAGACAGGCATATCAGGCAAGGCTTTAATGCCCTCAAGAGCTGACGTTCATAATGACTTTCTCGTTAAATCGCCACTGTCCGCTCAGGCCGATCTTCCGCCAACCCCCACCCAACAAAACCGAGCACCTTCACTGTAAATCACTCCTACTTTTCCGTGTGCTCGTTCTTACCTTTGGCATAAGCGCGTGTGATTTTGCGCAGGGTTTTCATTTGTTGTTGGTAGTTGTGGCAACCTTTGCACATCACGGTGTGCATGCCTAGCGACAGGCGTTCGGTTACGGATAGTTCGCGCTCTTGTGCGTCCGACATGAGCTGTGTTGCTTCACGACAATTCATCATGGCGCTCTCCTTTCAAATACCATTTATTTTCGAGGCACTCGCGCAAACGTAGGCGGGCGCGGTGGAGTAATACGTGCAGGTTGCTGGTGGTTAGTTCTGCGGCGGCGCATATTTCGTCGGCTTCTAGCTCGATGAATTCGCGCATCATAAAAACCCGCGCCTGCTTGGGCGGAAGTCCGTCTAGGCAGGCTTCAAAGACAATCCAGAACTGGCTTTCGCGCAATGATTCTTCTGGCCTGCCCCATGCAACGGGGCGTTCGTCTGCCTGCCAGTATCCTTTGCGGTCAAATAGCTCTGACATATCCGCTTCCTCGTCCTCGTCATGCGCCAAGCTGCTGATATTCACGGTGCGCTGCTTGAGGCGCAGGATGTCGGCGATTTTGTTTTTCAGGATGGCGAACATCCAAGTTTTAAGCGCAGCGCGCCCGCCAAATGAGCCGGCATTTTTCAGCGCGCCGATAAGTGCCTCCTGCACGGCATCTTCGGCTTGGCTGCTGTCGCTTAATTGCAGCGTGGCAAAGCGCAGCATCTGCCGACGAATATCTTCTAGAAAATCTCCGTCCGCCAGCAGGTTGCCGCTGTCTGACGGGGTGTTTTTATTTTGCGGATTCGCAGTCATCGTTATCCCTGAGGTCAATTTCGTTTTTCGTCGCGCTATAGCTAGCTACACAATAAGGCACGAGATAGTTGAGTAGCAAATGAAGCCACGAGATTGTACCGCCATGCAACATGCTTTCGCCCTGATTGACCAAATTCAGCAGCGTACCGACGACCATTGCGATTTTGAATGCGTTGATGACGATATGCCGCGACAGAGCGATTTTGACGAAGCGTGTCATACCTGACCTTCATGTTCGATGCGATGCTTGCGCATGAAGCGCTGGTCTATCCAATTTTTCCAGCACCACACCCAAT
>JAVHRN010000034.1:0-3355 GCA_036171695.1 Gallionella sp. | reverse complement strand
GGCAGCGGATTAAATCAGCGTTTCCCTAGCAAATCTCAGCAACTAAAGTTGACCCAGCAAGGCACTTTCTCTATAGTGCCAACCTTTGTAAATACAGCACTGTAGAGCGACTTGCAGTTAATTTTGAGTAGTCGCCCCAACGTAACTCACCGAATGAATAATTTAATCGCAAAAGCCACACAACAAGATACGCATGGACTTCGCTCACTCCTCATTGGGGGTAACGTAGATTTCCAAAAAAACCACCGTCGTTCTGTTAAAAATTTACCACTGGTTATCAACGCTCATTTCAGTTCCGACAAGCTCCCATACCTATCGAGCCAAACCAATCTAGGCATGGTAAGCGCGAAGTTGTTCGCATGATCAATCCACACGCCAGTCAGCCGACTTCTCCCGCTGCGTTATTGCGCAGCTTATGGCAACACCGACAATTGATCACGCAAATGACCAAGCGCGAAGTCGTTGGACGTTATCGTGGCTCGATAATGGGCATTGCTTGGTCGCTCTTTAATCCCATACTCATGCTGGTGGTCTACACCTTTGTGTTTAGCGTGGTATTCAAAGCGAGATGGGGCGGCGGGGATGAAAGCCAAACCAGCTTTGCCATCGTATTATTTGTTGGCATGATTGTTTATGGCTTATTTTCGGAAATAGCAAACCGCGCCCCCTCACTGATTTTGTCTAACGTCAATTATGTTAAAAAAGTGGTTTTTCCTTTGGAAATATTGCCAATAGTAAGTCTAGCCTCGGCTTTATTTCACAGCGTCATTAGTATTGGAGTATTGCTCGTTGCGATATTGTTCATCAATGGTGGCTTGGTTTGGACAGTCCTATTATTTCCTTTAGTGATAATCCCCTTACTGTTTGCCACATTGGGAGTCGCTTGGTTTCTTGCCTCACTGGGCGTTTATGTGCGCGACGTAGGGCAAACGATAGGTGTTTTTACCACGGTACTGATGTTTCTTTCACCCGTGTTTTATCCCATCAGCACACTGCCCGAAAAATTTCAAGGCTGGATGATGCTTAATCCGCTTACTTTCGTGATTGAACAGAGCCGTGCTGTCATGATTTTTGGCAAGCAGCCCGACTGGATCGGTCTAGTGATTTATGCCTGTACTAGCCTAGTCGTGATGTGGACGGGTTACTGGTGGTTTCAAAAGACCAGAAAAGGATTCGCTGATGTCCTTTGATAATTGCTACGCTGCAGGGGTCACCCTACAGGATAATCAGAGCGATAAAGGTGGAATAAAAGCATGAACGACATCGCCATCAAAGTTGAAAATCTCAGCAAGTGCTACCAGATATACAACTCGCCGCAAGATCGGTTAAAGCAATTTGTTGTGCCGCGCCTACAAAGCATTGCAGGGAAATCGCCCAAGCAATACTTCCACGAATTCTGGGCACTCAAAGACATTTCGTTTGAGATCAAAAGAGGCGAAACCGTCGGCATCATTGGGCGCAATGGCAGCGGCAAATCAACACTGTTGCAAATGATCTGCGGCACACTCAATCCCACTAGCGGCAGCATTCAAACCAATGGACGCATAGCAGCCCTGCTGGAACTTGGTTCTGGCTTCAACCCGGAATTTACCGGGCGCGAAAACGTGTATATGAATGCCTCGGTGCTGGGCTTAAGTAACGAAGAAATTGATGCGCGATTTGACGACATCGTTGCCTTCGCCGATATTGGTGACTTCATCGAGCAGCCCGTCAAGACCTACTCCAGCGGCATGATGGTTCGCCTTGCATTTGCAGTGATCGCTCACGTGGATGCTGACATTCTCGTAATCGACGAGGCCTTGGCTGTAGGCGACGCGTTCTTCACACAAAAATGTATGCGTTTTTTGCGTAATTTTATGAAGAATGGAACCGTGCTCTTTGTGAGTCATGACACGGGCAGTATTAAAAATTTGTGTAATTATGCCGTTTGGCTTGAGAAGGGGCAGGTAATACAGGAAGGGGCCCCCAAGGAAGTGTGTGAACTTTACCTTGAGGCGTTTTACGAAGCCCAGCAAGGCAAGAGCAGCACAACCAAGCTCAGAGCATTCAAGAAACCAGACGATTCACTTCCAATTAAAGATCAGCGGCTGGAGTTCATTAACACCAGCAATTTGCGCAATGATTTGCAGATATTTAAGTTCGACCCGGACGCGGCATCCTTTGGCAAAGGTGGCGCGCAAATTCACGATGTTCGTCTTCTGGATGAAAACGAACATCCGCTTGCCTGGATTGTAGGCGGAGAAAAAGTCACGCTGCGGGTGATTGTCCACACATATCAAGACCTCGATTCCCCAATCATCGGCTTTTTTGTTAAGGATCGTCTTGGGCAAGCTTTGTTTGGGGACAACACGTTCTTAACTTACAGAGAACAGCCCGTTCTTTGTGAGGAAGGTAAAGAGCTTCAAGCGGACTTTGTTTTCTATATGCCGTTGCTTCCCTCTGGCGAATATAGCATCACGATTGCCATAGCCAACGGCACCCAAGAAATACACGAGCAGCAGCATTGGATACACGATGCGGTTTTGTTTAAATCAGAATCGAGCAGCGTTGCATCAGGTCTGATAGGTATTCCAATGCTGGAAGTAAAACTACAAACTTTAGAAACGACGGCATGATCTCAAACAATTTAATTACAGCAGCATCATTTACCCCAAACTCGCTTCAATCCCCGAATGCGTGGATTGGTCATTTACCATTTGCGGCTTGGGTGATTCAAGAGGTAAAACCAAAGCTATTTGTTGAGCTCGGCACACATACTGGAAATTCCTATTTCTCTTTCTGTCAAGCAGTGGTCGAAGCCAAGCTTACAGCAAAATGTTATGCCGTTGATACCTGGCAGGGCGATGAACATGCCGGCCAATATAACGAAGAGATTTTCGCCAAAGTTAACGCGCATCATCAGGAACACTATGCCGGATTCTCGCGGTTGTTACGGATGACTTTTGATGACGCCGTAAGCTATTTTGCGGATGAATCAATAGAACTATTACACATTGACGGGCTGCACACCTATGAGGCGGTTTGCCATGATTTTGATACTTGGCTGCCCAAACTTGCACCCGGTGCTGTTGTCATGTTTCACGACACCAATGTACGCGAGCGCGACTTTGGTGTGTGGAAACTATGGGAGGAACTTCAAGCGGATTTCCCGAATAATTTAGAGTTTGTGCATTCACATGGGCTTGGGGTGTTGCAGCTGAATAACGCACCAGATAATAAAAAGCTGGGATGGCTTCAACCCAGCTCACCCGAAAAGCAAAGATTGATAAATTATTTTGCCGCGCTGGGCGCACGGCACTTGGAACGTTTTGAGTTAACCGAGCTAAAGCAGCAGGCTGCCCACCTCAACCAGGCC
>JAVHRN010000033.1:0-3383 GCA_036171695.1 Gallionella sp. | reverse complement strand
AACACTTCCAGCTCCATGTCGGGACACTCTTGGCGAATTTCGGCGATTTCATCCAACGATAATTCCCGTGACAAAATCACGCGAGTTAGCCCCAATGATTTCCAGAATTTCACCGCCGCATAGTTCACCGTATTGGCTTGCACCGATAAATGAATCGGCACTTCAGGCCAGCGTTCGCGCACCATCGCAATCAGCCCAGGGTCGGCCATGATGAGCGCGTCGGGCTGCATGGCAATGACAGGCTCCATGTCCGTCATATAGGTTTTGACCTTGGCGTTGTGCGGCATCAAATTGCTGGCAATAAATAGTTTTTTGCCTAAGGCACGCGCCTCGCTAATGCCGATTTGTAAGTTTTCTAAGGTAAATTCGTTGTTGCGCGCACGCAAGGAATAACGTGGCTGCCCCGCATATACGGCGTCCGCACCAAAAGCATAAGCGGTGCGCATTTTTTCAATCGTGCCCGCAGGCAAAAGTAGTTCAGGTGATTTCATTTTATAGATCCAATCGTTGCAAAATTGCGATACTCGGTGCGGCTTGATTCAAAGTGTAGAAATGCAAACCAGGCGCGCCACCTGCCAATAATTTTTCGCACAAAGCGGTTACCACATCCTGACCAAACGCTTGTACCGCTTCGTTGTCATCGCCATAGCCTTCCAGCGTTTTACGCATCCAACGGGGGATTTCCGCGCCGCACATTTCGGAAAAACGCGCGAGTTGCGAGAACTTCATTATCGGCATAATCCCTGGCACGATAGGTGTGGTGATACCGAGCTTGCGGCATTGTTCAACAAAATAAAAATAGCTATCGGCATTGTAGAAATACTGCGTGATGGCGGAGTTCGCACCCGCATCAATTTTACGTTTGAAGTTAAGCATGTCGTCGCGCGCCGATTTCGCTTGCGGATGCACTTCGGGATAGGCGGCGACTTCAATATGAAAATGTTCGCCCGTCTCGGCACGGATAAATTGCACCAATTCATTCGCGTATTG
Organism: Gallionella sp.; assembly: GCA_036171695.1. Taxonomy (GTDB): domain Bacteria; phylum Pseudomonadota; class Gammaproteobacteria; order Burkholderiales; family Gallionellaceae; genus Gallionella. The sequence continues at coordinate 2,393 of JAVHRN010000033.1, read as the reverse complement.
AAACTCGCCGATACTACCCATACCCGATGGCAAATCGCCACGCAACGCGACGATACGTCGTACATTTTGCGCTTGATAAGTTTGCAACAGACTACGGATATTTTCACGCGTAGCACCCACGCACGACAGATGCGGTGCGACTTGCGAGCCTTGCGCCTTGATGTGCGTCACAACTTGCAACGTGCGCGCTTGCGTCGAGCCACCCGCACCAAACGTAACAGAGAAAAATTCAGGATTTAACGCCGCCAATTGGCGGTACGTCGCGACCAATTTTTCCATGCCTTCTAGGGTTTGCGGGGGGAAAAACTCAAAACTAATTTTAGAAGCACTCATCTTTTTCCTAATAACTGTTGCGCCGCTGCGGACAGTGCCCAAGTAAAAATACTGTAGAGCACCGCGCCTAATACGCCGTGCCCAAAACTATCAACACTGAATCCGCTTAAGCTTGAACCGACCCACCAAAACAATGCGCCGTTAATCACGAAGATAAACAATCCCAGTGTAAGCAGCGTAATCGGCAAAGTCAGTAATAACAAAATCGGGCGTATCAGCGCATTCACCAAACCCAATAAAAATGCAGCGAGCAGCGCGGCAGGATAACCATCCACATGGATGCCTGGCACAAAGTTCGCCACGGCAATCAATGCCAAGGCGTTTAATGCCCAGATAATTAACAATCTCATTTTTCTTTCCTTACACGAAGTTTTGCTGCGCGCCGTGCCGCCGCATAGCCTAACTGACAGTTATCACTCATATCACTAGGCGACTCTAAACATCTCGAACAATCAAAGCGAACATTAAACCGTCGCGATACAAACCAACGCCCACAAACATTTTATGCCTCAACACTAAAGCACGATGCGACATGGCCTCCAGCACATAACTCAAAAACTCGTTAGGTGTGGAGGCCATATCAATCGTGCTCTGGCTATACCACCGCTCTGTTAATAACGGTAGTGATTGGCTTTGTATGGGCCGTTTTTATTCACGCTGATGTACGCCGCTTGCACGTCGCTCAGCTCGGACAATTGTGCATTCAAAGTGGTCAGTTGCAGACGCGCAACTTTCTCATCCAGATGTTTAGGCAAGGTGTAAACGCCGATTGGGTAATCTGCCGTGCGAGTAAACAACTCAATCTGCGCGATAGTTTGATTGGCAAAACTTGAGCTCATCACATACGACGGATGCCCTGTACCGCAACCCAGATTCACCAGACGACCTTCCGCCAGCAACAAAATCTTTTTGCCGTCTGGGAAAATCACGTGATCGACTTGCGGCTTGATGTTGTCCCAAGTGTATTGCTTGAGTGAAGCGACATCAATTTCATTATCGAAGTGACCAATGTTGCACACGATGGCTTGGTTCTTCATTTTCTTCATGTGATCGTGCGTGATGACGTGATAGTTACCCGTACATGTCACGAAAATATCGCCGTGTTCACAAGCGTAATCCATGGTTACCACGCGATAGCCTTCCATCGCCGCTTGCAGTGCGCAAATCGGATCAATTTCAGTCACCCAAACCTGTGCCGACAGGGCGCGTAAGGCTTGAGCCGAGCCTTTACCCACGTCACCATAACCCGCCACAATCGCGATTTTTCCCGCCACCATTACGTCAGTCGCGCGCTTGATTGCATCGACCAACGATTCACGGCAACCGTACAAATTATCGAACTTAGATTTTGTCACAGAATCGTTGACGTTAATCGCGGGGAACTTCAACTCGCCGCGTTCAAACATTTGATACAAACGATGCACGCCAGTAGTCGTTTCTTCCGTCACGCCCTTGATTGCAGCCAGACGTACCGAGTACCAAGTTTTGTCTCTCGCCAACTTTGCTTTGATGGCATTGAACAAACAAATTTCTTCTTCCGAAGCAGGATTGTTCAACAGCGACGCATCTTTTTCTGCACGCGCACCTAGGTGCAACAATAAAGTCGCATCACCGCCATCATCCAGAATCATGTTGGAATGCACGCCATCTGCCCATTCAAAAATGCGATGGGTATAGTCCCAATAATCCACCAAAGTTTCGCCTTTAACTGCGAATACTGGCGTGCCTGTCGCGGCGATTGCAGCGGCGGCGTGATCTTGTGTGGAGTAGATATTGCAAGAAGCCCAACGCACTTCTGCGCCCAATGCCACCAGCGTTTCAATCAACACACCCGTTTGAATAGTCATGTGCAACGAGCCAGTAATGCGCGCGCCTTTGAGCGGTTTTGATTTTGCGTATTCGTGACGAATTGCCATCAGACCTGGCATCTCGATTTCAGCAATCGCGAGTTCTTTACGACCCCATGTAGCTAGGGACATGTCTGCGACGATATAGTCGGTGAAAGTTTTTGTTGCAGCGTTCATAGCAGCTCCATTCATAAAGGGTTAAATGAATGGGTG
>JAVHRN010000032.1:0-3463 GCA_036171695.1 Gallionella sp. | reverse complement strand
TCAACTTTGGGCAAAGGCGTGGTGCGCGCCAAAGACACGCCCAACTTTATCGCCAACCGCATTGGCGTGTTCTCCATGCTGGCGAGCGTGCATCACGCCGAACGTTTGGGCTTAGGCTTTGACACGGTAGACGCGCTGACGGGGCGTTATCTGGGTCGTCCCAAGAGCGCGACCTTCCGCACGCTCGACGTGGTTGGGCTGGATGTGTTCGCGCATGTGGTTAAAACCATGCAGGACAATTTGAGTGACGATGCTTGGCATGGTTATTTCAACTCGCCAGCTTGGATGAGCCAGCTCATTAGTCAAGGCGCGTTAGGGCAAAAAGCCAAGCGCGGCGTGTATCAAAAAGTCGGCAAAGAAATACAGGTGCTGGACTTAGGCACGCAGACTTATCGCCTAGCAGATGGCAAGGCCAATGATGACGTTAAAGACATTTTGCGCGAACGCGATTGGGCAGTGAAGCTGGCTAAGTTACGCGCCAGTGCTGACCCGCAAGCGCAGTTCGTATGGAGCATTTTCCGCGACACTTTTCATTATTGCGCGCTGCAACTGGAACACATCGCCAACAATGCACGCGACCTCGATCTCGCGGTGCGCTGGGGTTTTGGCTGGGATAGCGGTCCATTTGAGATTTGGCAAGCGGCAGGCTGGCAGCAAGTGTCGGGTTGGATTGCCGCTGACATTGCCGCAGGCAAAAGTATGTCGAATGCAGCGTTACCCGCTTGGGTAAGTGCGGCGGGGCGCACGGGCGTGCACACTGCGCAAGGTAGTTATTCCCCTCGCCCGCTTGCGGGAGAGGTGCTAGGGGTGAGGGCAGTGGACAGCAATCAAGCTCGCTCTACGCTGCCCGTTTACGCCCGCCAACTTTACCCCGACGTGTTGTTGGGCGAAGTGCGCAGCTTTGGTGAAACCGTGTTCGAGAACGCAGCGGTGCGCATGTGGCACAGCGGCGATGGCATTGCCGTGTTGAGCTTTAAGACCAAGATGCACACGGTGGATAACGATGTGCTGGACGGCGTACTGCGCGCGGTGGACGAAGCCGAAGCGCATTTTTCTGCGCTGGTGTTGTGGCAAACCGAGCTGCCGTTTTGTGCGGGCGCGAACCTGTTGCAACTGATGCAAGGCTTGCAAGAACCCGCAGCCGATGAAGGTCTATTTGGCAAACTTAAAGGTGCGGTGAGCCGCGTTAAATACACGGCAGCAGGCGGCGGTGGCATGGGCGATTTGTTCAACGCCGCAACGGGCAACGTGCCCAAGGTCGAAGCGGTGGTGGCGAAATTTCAGCAAGTTTCGCAACGCCTCAAATACGCGCTCGTGCCCACCATCGCAGCGGTGGACGGTTTGGCGTTAGGCGGCGGTTGCGAATTCTCCATCCACTGCACGCGCATCGTTGCCACGCTAGAAAGCTACATCGGCTTGGTCGAAGTGGGTGTGGGATTATTGCCCGCAGGCGGCGGTTGCAAAGAGATGGCGCAACGTGCCGCAGCCGAAGCCCGTGGTGGCGACATCTTCCCTTTCTTGCGTCGCTACTTCCAAAACATCGCCATGGGCGAAGTCGCTAAGAGTGCTGAGATGGCACGCGAGATGGGCTACCTGCGCAGCACCGACCGCATCGTACTGAATCGCTTTGAGCTGCTGCATATCGCTAAAGCCGAAGCGACGGCACTGAACGCCACCGCTTACCGTCCGCCGTTGCGTCAAGCGCAAATTGCCGTCGCAGGGCGCACCGGTATCGCCACCTTCAAAGCCTCCATGCTCAACATGCGCGAAGGCGGCTTCATCTCCGAACACGATTATCAAATTGGCTGCGCAGTCGCCGAAACCATGTGCGGTGGCGATGTCGAAACGGGCAGCATGGTCGATGAAGATTGGCTACTCGACTTGGAGCGCAAGAACTTCATGGAACTGCTGGCGACGGAGAAGACGCAAGCAAGGATTGAATATATGTTGAAGAACGGGAAGCCGTTGCGGAATTGATGGGGTTTTAAGTTTGTTACGGCTGATAGGAAAAATTTAATGGTGGATAAAGCAAAGTGGGAGCAACGTTTAGCTGAAAACTCCCTGACTATTTTAGTGGGGATTTTTTTGTTTGCTGTCGTTGCAGCCTTAGGAGTAGTTGGAATTTATTGGCATTATTTTAGCAACCTCCCTGTAAAAGCGGATGCTGCGCCTTGGGGGCAGTTTGGCGATTTCTTCGGTGGTACGCTCAATCCAATTTTTGGTTTTTTGTCGGTGATGGCATTGCTTGCGGCATTAGTCATACAGGGACGCGAGTTGCGGATTTCTTCGCAAGAGTTAAAAAACTCTGCGCTGGCACTTGATAAGCAAAACAAGGCAATTGCGCATCAGAGCTTTGAGCAGACATTTTTCTCGTGGTTGCAAAGTTATCGAGCCATGTTAAGTGTTGTAGAGACCCAGACAGTAGAAGGTGGTGCGCAAGTTTTTAATGGCTCGACTGCCTTAAAAAAAATATTTGATAGTTCTAACTTAACTTCAAATACTCGGAGATTGGAGTATGACGAATCCATAGCCAGCGGGTCTCCACATCGACATTTTTTGGGTGAGTGGGATAAGTTATATAAAGCGAATGAGTATCAACTCGATTGTCTATTTCGTAATTTATATCGCTTAATGTTATGGATAGATTCGCAAGATGAAAGCCGAATCAATCAAGCGCAGAAATGGATGTATGTCAGTGTGGTGCGGGCGCAACTTTCATGGATAGAAATGGTGTATTTGTTTTATAACGGGCAGACCGAGAGAGGGGATAAATTTAGACTATTGGTCGATAAATATGCCTTGTTCGATAACTTGAATTTTGACTCTGATGCTGTTATCAAACATATCAAAGCACACCCGCCAGAAAATCGTGGATACGCCGAGACAGCTTACAATTCGCGTTCAGCCAGGGATGAGTTAAAACTACCAGAGTCAACGGAAGAAACGCTTGCGATGGCAGTGGTCTAAAAATTTACCTGCAAAAATTGTAACAATAGGAGTCGCACCACGGTTTAACTTGATGCCCGCATAACACCATGACAACTCCTCTCAACCCACAACCCGATTTCAACGAGATCACGCAACTGATTCACGCCGCGCGGCAGCGCGCGGTGCAGGCGGTGAATGTCGCGTTGATCGAGCTGTATTGGCAGGTGGGGCAGTTCATCAGCCGCAAGATTGCGCAGGCGGAATGGGGCGATGGGGTGGTGGTGCAATTGGCCGAACATCTGGCACTAACTCAGCCAGGATTGCGCGGTTTCACCCGCCCAAATCTGTTTCGTATGAAGCAGTTTTACGAGGCTTATCAAGGAGATGAAATTGTCTCATCACTGCTGAGACAATTGCCGTGGACGCATAACCTCATCATTCTTAATCAGGGTAAGTCCTCCGAAGAGCGCGAGTTTTATTTGCGTTTGGCGATTCGTGAGAAGTGGAGCAGCCGCGAGCTGGAGCGTCAGCTTAA
>JAVHRN010000031.1:1989-3482 GCA_036171695.1 Gallionella sp. | reverse complement strand
GCAAAGAAGAACAAAGGCTACGCCATGGAAAAAGTCCGTATCGCGGTATGGAAGCGCGGCAAACTCGCCCAGCGCGCTATCTCAACTTTACGGTCAAAGGATTTTGATGAGTACCGGGATATGCGCCGTGCCGATGGTATTAGCGATGCGACAATCCGAAATGATATGGCCGTCATTGCTGCCGTGTTCAAGCACTTCGATTACGGCATATCAAATCCAACTGCAAAAACGGTCAAGACGCTGGCCGTAGCTGAAAAGCGCAGTCGCCGTCTGTCTGCGCTGGAACAAAAATATCTGATGGAGCAACTGGACAATACTCAATGCTCTGATCCAAAACGGGCCAACAAGTGGATTCCGCTGGTCACGCGGTTTGCTATCGAGACTGCCGCCCGTATCTCTGAGATTATAGGCAAGGACAAAACCGTGGATACTGCTGCCGTGCCAGGACTGATATGGGCGAACGTAAATCTTGATAAGGCCGTAGCTAAATTTATCGACACGAAAAACGGCGAAAGCCGTTTTGTACCGCTCTCCCCTCCTGCTATTGAATGCCTGCATCAAGCGCGTGAATTGAATCCTGTTTTGCGCGGTCCAGTGTTTCCAACAACCAATTCAGCTATCAAGCAAGCCTGGCAACGAGCCAAAAAACGCGCGCAGGATCAGTACAAGGCGGATGGCGGCAAGGATGAAGATTTTCTTGTGGACTTCAGATTCCATGATAACCGGCATGAAGCGGCCAGCCGGTGGGCGCGAAATTTTGACATCAAAAAACTAAAAATGGTGACAGGTCACAAGGACATTCGGTCGTTGATGCGTTATGTAAATCCTGATGAAGATGACGTTGCTTTGATTGCAGCCGAAATGGCCGAGGTGCACAAGACGAAAGTTTCTTGATAAGAAAAAAGCCCGGTATCCAGTCCGGGCTTAGTTGATTATGTCGGCTACTCCATTACATTACAAAATCCAGAACACGGTCTTGTCGTTTAATTTCTGTCTGGCATGCAAACAGAAAGCGCATCTTCAAGCGCTTTGTCTTTGATTTTCTCATTGCCATCTTCGTACTCAAAAGCGGCTAATTCCACACCATCATCATTTAGAACAAGGTACCTAGTTTCTTTCTGCACCACAAAACGATCTTCCATGATCGGCGCTCCACCACATACAAATCTCATATCGCTAAATCTGTCCATACTATTCTCCTTGGGTTTGTTTGCTACTTATGAATGATTTCTTTTGTTTATTACGGCCAAAATTACAACGACTATTTCCCAAAAATGTGACGAAGATTCAGGGGGACTGGAATTTCTTTGTAGTCAAAATGCCGTTCATTTGCCCGCGCCTGCTCCATTTGCATAGCTTGAAAATGCAGCCTGCCAGCAAATTCAAGAATCTGAGGGTCAGATGTCAGCGATGAGATAGGGGACGATTTCCCGTGATACTGATGATTGATACTAGCCATGATGATCTCCATGTTGATAAAAATTCTGGTCACA
>JAVHRN010000031.1:0-1889 GCA_036171695.1 Gallionella sp. | reverse complement strand
CGCTGATACAGGATGGTTGGGGCAACTGCACCATGTTGAGATAAAGCAATTGCAGCATCGGCGGTTATGCGGGCCCGGTGCGCCGCGCCGTTGATGACGAACATCATGCGCTTGCCGCATCCGTTTACGATATCCACAGTCTTGCCTACAGCTCGCAAGTCGTGAGGACTTGGACGGGTCGGAATGATAACCAGGTCGGCAAGGGCAACCACTGATTTGATTATGTCAGTGACAGATGGAGGCGTGTCAATCAGCAAGGTTTTTACACCGGCTTTTTTGAGTTCGGCGATGGCGGCAGGTAGGGCGCTAATTTTTGCAGTGGCGAAGATTGGCTCTGAAGCTTCCCGCACATTCCACCAGTCAGCAAGACTGCCTTGCGGATCGGTATCGAGCAATGCAACCGGACCATGTCCACTAATTGAGGCTTGCACGCCCAAGTGTCCGGTCAGGGTTGTTTTGCCGACGCCGCCCTTCTGTGATGCGATTACGATTACATTCATTTTGCGTACCTCAGTATTTGCGTAAAGACGCGTTGAGGTTGATTATACCCAATTAAGTAAAGCTGTCAATGCTTATTTACGTAAATAAGTAACAGCGCAAATCAACAATAAAAAACTAAAAAAAAGCCCGGAATCCAGTCCGGGCTTAGCTGATTACGTCGGCCATTCGACTGGTTCGCGCGGGTGGTCTTCACGCTACCAATTGCAGAGGTTTTCCGGTGGGTTAAGCCGCATCCACTCACTGCTTACGATGACGCCTAGTGGTGGTGTGCCAGGCATATTGTTATTAAGAGCAAGCGGAAATTTTAGCAATCAACTCCTGAAAAACGGCTTGCCGTTTTTATCATCAGCACTGCCTCGACATTGAGTTATTGAGTAATTACCGCATCCCCAGAAAAATTTGCCGTCTTTGCGTTTTTTCTTGACCAGAAATCCAGTTTTACATATTGGGCAAGAGACAGCATCACCTGATGCAGCCGGCGCAACAGCCTTGATGCTGCCACGCATCGCATCGATTTGAGCAGACAGACTTATGGATACCTTATTCAGGAAGTCACCTGAAGCCAGCTTGCCCTGTGCAATATCATCAAGGTGCCCTTCAAAAATACCGGTCATACCGACATTGACGATCTCGCTGTCACCCAGTGCTGCAATCAGATTCCGGCCCGTTCCAGTACTGATGAGCTGCTTGCCTTTTTTCTCAATGAATTTGCGCTTGAGCAATGTTTCGATAATGCCAGCGCGGGTTGCTTCTGTGCCGATACCTGCCGTATCCTTGAGGCGCTTCTTGATTTCCGGATCATCAACCAGTTTGTAGACATTGGTCATGGCCGCAATCAGCGTGCCGTCTGTATAGCGCTTTGGCGGCGTGGTTTTCTTTGCCAGCACCTTCGCATCTAAGCAAGACAGCGCATCACCAACAGCTACAACGGGAAGCGTTGACTCTGGTTTCTCATCCTCGTCAGAATCGCTGTAAATCGACTTCCAGCCTTCCACCAGGACAGTGCGCCCGGATGCTGCAAACGTCTCGCCAGCACAATCAATACCTATGTTGACCTGCTGGTACTCGTGCTGTGCATAGAACTGTGACATGTACGCGCGCACAATCAGGTCATAGACCTTTGCGACATTGCCAAACAGATTTGCGTCTGCTTTAGTTGTTGGGATAATTGCATGATGAGCCGTGATCTTGCTATCGTTAAAAGCGGCGGATTTGCGGCTGGTATCTGCATCAGCAGCCAAATACTTGTAGTCGCCCTGCAATGCGCCTATCACGTTTGCAGCGCCGGCATGCATCGATACGGGCAGGTAGCGACAATCGGTACGCGGGTAGGTCGTCATCTTGTGCGTTTCGTAAAGCTCCTGTGCAATATCCAGCGTCTCTTTTGC
>JAVHRN010000030.1:0-17584 GCA_036171695.1 Gallionella sp. | reverse complement strand
CGTTGAAGTCGCCGGTCCCGGCCAGTTGCCAGTTCGCAGGAATTGTTCCCGCCACGCCGCTGGACTGCAACGCGCTGCCGTTCATCAGCCATACCGCGACTTCACCGGCAGGACCCCGCCACAGAATGTCGGACTTACCGTCGCCGTTGAAGTCGCGGCGGACAGCGTTGAAGGTGACGTTGATGTTTTGTGTCACCTGTGCTGCTGCGTTGTAGCTGGCGTTCCCCGCCTGATTAGCAGCAATGGTGCATACACCGTTCGCGACACCAGTTACCACACTGCCGCTTATCGTACAGATGCTCGGGGTCATGCTGCTGAAGACTACCGCATTGCCGGATGCGCCACCCGTTGCCGCGACCGAACCCGTGCCGCCGATCTTTATTACAGGTGCAGTACCAAAGACAAGGGCCTGAGCACCCAATCCCACGGTAATATTTTGCACAACTTGAGCTGCTGCCGGGAAATTGGCGTTACCCGCCTGATTGGCTGTAATGGTACAAACGCCCGGAGCAACCCCGGTCACCGTGCTGCCAACCATCGTGCAAATGGCCGGCGTACTGTTGGCGAAGATCACCGCATTGCCTGACGCACCGCCCGTAGCGCTGACCACACCCGCGCCACCGACTACAATGACCGGTGCCGCAGCAAAAACTATGTTCTGGCTGACCGTGCCGATAGTGATGGTCTGGGTCACCTGAGCTGCCGCACTGAAACTGGCATTACCCGGCTGATTCGCGGCGATAATACAAGCACCTGCCGCCAACCCCGTCACGGTATTGCCAGTGATCGTGCAAATTGCCGGGGTGGTGCTGGTCAGGATCACCGGATAATACGAGGTGCTGGTCGCAGACACCGTACCCGTGCCGCCAACCATAATCGCCGTCGTAGCAGCAAAGGTCAGCGTCTGTGCACCAACACCTAAGGTATCGTTATTGGCGAAACGACCATCCATAGTGAAGGTGAACGGTTCAGCCACCAGCGAGGTGTTCTCCACCAGCACATAGTAACTGTGCCCCGGCTGCCACGGATAGCCATTCATACTATCCTGATTCAACAGATACTGCGCACCCGATTGATTGGCGGTGGTACTGTACCAGTGCGCATAAGTATCACGCGTCGGCACGGTATCCTGCTGAATATAGACCTTTACGCCTGCCGTATGGATTGCAGTATGGTTCCAGCGTACCGCATTGGCCGGCACATCCACCCGATACAGCAGGGTCGCCGCGACTGGCAGCGTCGTCGTGACCGTGCCGCCGACAAAAGGCAGCACCCCGTCCAGTTGCAATCGCGTGAGGCCGATACTGGAAGACAGGTCAAAGATAGCATCTGTCTTGGCGAACACGCCCAGATAATAGGTCTTGCCCGGCTTGACTGGCGGCAGCGTCAATACATTGGCACCGACCGTCGTATACATCGGGTACGGCGTGGCCGGATTCGCGACATTGTCATCACTCCAGTCCTGGAAATAGTTGCTGTCTGTCGTCACAGCACCGGCAGTCCAGTCACCGTAGATGCCGTTACCCGGCGGCAGGGTATCGCGCACAAAGATGGCGACATCGCCTGCCTGTTTGGTCAGCATCAGCGTCCAGCTTAAAGGTGTCGAGTTGGCGTTGAGCACGTCAGAATTAGGCACCTGCACGCGGTAATAGCGCATGTCGCCTGCCGCCAGCGTATGGCCGATCACCGCCCCGCCCGCCTGCGCGATATCCTGTATCGCACCGGTGGACAGATGCAGACGATAACGCACATTGGAGGCCTTGCCGCGCACCGCGATCCACCAGTCGCCCGGTTTCAGTTGCGATTCTGCACGGTTATCCAGCGGCACCCAGTTGGCATACTGGGTGCCCGGCAGGGTCTGATAACGGTCGTATGACGTACCTTGCCAGCTCTGATAATAATCTGGTACTGCCGCATGATCGAGCGTAGGCGGTGCACCGTAGCGCAGATAGATGTCCGGATCGCCACTCAGTGCATCCAGTTGGGTGCGCAACAGTGCGCCGTTGCCGGGCGGCACCACCACCTTGTAGAAATGGAAGTGATCCATAGCCAGATCGATACCCTGCCCCCCTACATTGGGATTCACAATGGCGAGACCCGTGTCAGCTATACCGCTGTCGCCGAATTCCGGTGCAAGCAGTCCCGCCTGCGTATACAAGCCGCCTACAGCCGGCATGGTCCAGGTACGCAGCGGCGTAACCTGATCGCTGGTAAGCGTATAGCTGGTTAACCCGGTGGCCTTGACTTCGACATACCATACGCCCGGCGTTAAAAAACCTGGCCTCAATATCGTCTCCAACTGGGTACTGGTCAGCGTATCCGTCCAGGTGCTGGCTGCATCCGGCAGCGTATCCTTGCGGGCACGCAACTGCACGGCACCGTTGGCCACCGCCAGTGACAAACGCCAGGCGGCGAAGGACGCCGGGATATCGAAGCGGTAGAACTGCGACTGATTGTTCAGCAGCGTCGCGGCATGGGTACCAGCCACCGCCGCCACCGCCAGCGGCGTGGATGCCGAGACCGTCACGTCATAGCTGGTATCAGCCATTAAGCCCGTGGCAGGTGTTACTCCATTCGAGACCACCAGCGTGTAGACCCCCGCTACCGGATTGGCCAGCGTGATCAGGCTGGCATGAGTCCAGTCCGCAGACACACCGCCTTCATTCGCAGGGTAATATCTACCCCCTAATGGAATCATGCTATCCGTCGCAGAATTGCGGTAGAGATCCATATTGGGCGCACCCACCACATTATTCAAGCGTACCTCGGCTGACAAAAGTCCTGCCGGGATCGTGAAGCGATACACCTTCTGCTGACCGTACAGCGCAGTCTCGCCCAGCCAGCTCACCGGCACTGTGGTCGACAGCGGTGTCGCGGTCTTATCCAGAACCGGCATCACCCCGTGACTGGTCAGCGTGTAATTCACCGCCAGCGTGCCGGTCGTGCTGGCATCAGGCGGATTCTGCCCTTCGCTGACCACCGCCACATAATAGTCACCCGCCGTCAGCGGCAGACTCGCCGTATAACGACCCGCCACATTAGTAGCGGTGTTCGGATCTGCAAGCTTGTAGAAATACTCAGAACCCGCCTTCTGCCGAACCGTACCCCGCAGATCATAAGGGCGATCTGATGACGCATTGGCAAACGAAGCAATATTCGGCAGCGTACCTTGACGAATCGCCAGCATCGCCTCATGACCTGCTGCCGGGTCCAATTGCAGCGACCAATTCTGCGTATTGGCGGGCACCGTTACCTTGTAGTAGGCGACTTCTCTGGGTGCCAGTCCTGTCGCGGCGATCGTGCCGCCGTTCCACGCCAGCGGCTGTACTTGAATGGACCACGGCACGCCCAACGCATCGTTGCCGATGCCGATCGCGCGACTCTGCAAGGTATAGCTCGCCACTGTGGCGCTCTGCACCCCTACGTAATACACGCCCGGTTCCAGCGGCGAGCCCATGCCCATGTGCAATTCACGACCGGTCACATCGTTCGTATAGGCAACACCCGTATATGCTCTCCCTGTCAGGTCACCCCCCGCCGCCCAGCTCGCGCCACTCGGCCAGTTACTGCAATTAGTTAAATCTTGAGAAATATTAGGGTAATTAGCACATAAAATTTCCCCCGTCGTCGACAATGCCGTCGGCAGCACATCGCGAGTCACCACCATCTTCGGGTCGCCCGCCGTCACGTTCGTCAGGCGCAGGTCCCAGCCCAGCGCGCCAACCGGCACAGTAAATGTGAAGTATTTCCAGGTGCCGACAGCCTGATTCACCACGGCTGATGTCCCGCTGTTGAAGGTGACCGGAATATCCCCCTGCGCCGTCACCGTCACGTCATAGCTGGTATCAGCCATTAAGCCCGTGGCAGGTGTTACTCCATTCGAGACCACCAGCGTGTAGACCCCCGCTACCGGATTGGCCAGCGTGATCAGGCTGGCATGAGTCCAGTCCGCAGACACACCGCCTTCATTCGCAGGGTAATATCTACCCCCTAATGGAATCATGCTATCCGTCGCAGAATTGCGGTAGAGATCCATATTGGGCGCACCCACCACATTATTCAAGCGTACCTCGGCTGACAAAAGTCCTGCCGGGATCGTGAAGCGATACACCTTCTGCTGACCGTACAGCGCAGTCTCGCCCAGCCAGCTCACCGGCACTGTGGTCGACAGCGGTGTCGCGGTCTTATCCAGAACCGGCATCACCCCGTGACTGGTCAGCGTGTAATTCACCGCCAGCGTGCCGGTCGTGCTGGCATCAGGCGGATTCTGCCCTTCGCTGACCACCGCCACATAATAGTCACCCGCCGTCAGCGGCAGACTCGCCGTATAACGACCCGCCACATTAGTAGCGGTGTTCGGATCTGCAAGCTTGTAGAAATACTCAGAACCCGCCTTCTGCCGAACCGTACCCCGCAGATCATAAGGGCGATCTGATGACGCATTGGCAAACGAAGCAATATTCGGCAGCGTACCTTGACGAATCGCCAGCATCGCCTCATGACCTGCTGCCGGGTCCAATTGCAGCGACCAATTCTGCGTATTGGCGGGCACCGTTACCTTGTAGTAGGCGACTTCTCTGGGTGCCAGTCCTGTCGCGGCGATCGTGCCGCCGTTCCACGCCAGCGGCTGTACTTGAATGGACCACGGCACGCCCAACGCATCGTTGCCGATGCCGATCGCGCGACTCTGCAAGGTATAGCTCGCCACTGTGGCGCTCTGCACCCCTACGTAATACACGCCCGGTTCCAGCGGCGAGCCCATGCCCATGTGCAATTCACGACCGGTCACATCGTTCGTATAGGCAACACCCGTATATGCTCTCCCTGTCAGGTCACCCCCCGCCGCCCAGCTCGCGCCACTCGGCCAGTTACTGCAATTAGTTAAATCTTGAGAAATATTAGGGTAATTAGCACATAAAATTTCCCCCGTCGTCGACAATGCCGTCGGCAGCACATCGCGAGTCACCACCATCTTCGGGTCGCCCGCCGTCACGTTCGTCAGGCGCAGGTCCCAGCCCAGCGCGCCAACCGGCACAGTCACCTTGAAGTATTGCCAGGTATTGGCCGGCTGGCTGACCACCGCCGTGTTGCCACCGTTAAAGGCCTCAACCGGATAGGGTATCCCTCTCGTCGTCAGGTTGAACGCACCTAGCGCACTGCCGCCGCTGTTGACGCCGACATACCAGATGTCCGCCGGATTGCCCGGCCGCTGCATCAGCCCGCTGGTTGAACTGACGTCGACATGACTGCCAGTGCTGATGCCCGACCCGCCATTGCTGCGATAGCGCCAACCACCCGGTACGGCATTGCGGCGCAACGCGATCTCGGTGCCTGGCGCCTGACCGGCCAGTTGCAGCTCCCAGCCCAGATAGTTGAGCTGAGCGGCGACATCGGTAACCTGAAAGTAGCGCCAGCCGGTCTGCGGCTCGAACGACAGGCCGTTGGCGACCGGCGTGACATCATTGATATAGGGGATGGTGGTGACCACCGGATTGCCGCTTTTCAGAGAAAAAGTATATGCCCCTGCCCCATAAACAGTTACATACCAGGCACCGTTGGTCAGCGTAGGCGGCACATGGGTGATCGAATCAACGAACGCAGGCCCCGCTTCCGACAATCCGTCATTGTTCCAGCGGTTCGGCACCTGTCCCTTGCGCACATAGACATTGGCGTCCCCGGTGAGCGAAGTGACATTGAGCTGCCAGGCGATCTGATTCAGCGGCACATCCACCCGATAGGTGACATAACCGTAGCCGGTATCATCACTGCCATTGACGGTGAAATCAAAGTTCACCGCCCCCGACACACCTGCTGCATAACCCGCTTCAAGATTCGGTGTGCGTATCTGTTGCTGACGCGAGTCCAGCGACAGCGAGGTGCGGGGCGCCGCTACCACACCGACGAAATACAGCGCATTGGTAAGATAGGGCGGCACCAGCAGCGCCTGCCCTGTAGCAACAGAACCCACCGCGTAATCCGTCGTGCCGTATTCGGTACGTTCAAACGAGGAGGCAGTCGGGGCTGCCGCCTGCTTGACGTAGATCGGCAGTACCGCACCGTTCAACGACATTCGCCACGCCTGCGTTGCGACCGGCACACTGGTCTTGAAGAAGACCATGCCTTCAGGGCCAGCAATCACAGGCGGTCTGATGGTCGCACCGGCTGCCAGTACGCCAAGGTCGTTGACAAACACATCACCGGAATACAGCGCCCAGGTCGAACCGGGCGTCGCATGCACGCGCATATACCAGGTTTGCGGCACGCTGAACTGGTTGCTGGCCAGCACGATACCATCGTCACCGACACGGGCAGAACTATAGCTGCCGGCACCTATAGGCGCACTGCCCTGCTGGATGTAGATATCGGCTTCCCCGCTGATCGCATTCAAGGCAAAGCGCCATGCGCCATTAAGCGTGGTCTGACTGGGCAGACGGAACAGATAGTCGCCACCCGCCGTATCCGGCTGGTTCATGCGCGCCGAACCTGTGCTCACCGTGCCGTTGTCCCAGACCAGATCGCGCACATACGCCGGATCGCTGGTCAGACTAAAAGTGGCGGGCGTAGCCGTAGCATTCATGACCACAAGGAAATACGAAGTACCGGCTACCAGCTGTGCCGGATCGACGAGCAGGGTATGCATGGTCTTACCAGTGCTAGAGGCAACCATCGTGTCGTTGACGCTGCTTAGATAGACATTGCTGGTTGCCGTGCTGTTGACCACCAGACGATAGCCGGCCTGGCCTTGCGGGACGTCGATGCGGTAGTACTGGCTCTGTGTTCCTGCCAGCGCCACGCCTGTCGCACTGTAAGCACCCGTGAATACGGTGGGTCTGGCGGCGGCAGCGGTATCCACGCGCAGCGTAAAGTTATGACTGGCGGCAGCAGTCGCAGGTGTCAGCACCCGCGCAAACCATCTACCAGCCGTCAGGTTGGGTGGATTCACGTCCACTACGTTGTCTGCACCATCCAGTTGTGAGGAATACTGGAAGTCCAGATTAGTGAGCGGCGCTGAGCCGAACTTGAGCAGAATATGCGAGCCCGTACCGGCGATATCCTTGGGGACAGTCAGCCGTAACGCGGATTCAAAGGCAACGACGTTAAAGGGAAAATCCTGAAAAGCACCCGGTGCGTTCGTCCCGCTGTACACCGCAGCGGCGGCTGACTGGGGCAATACGCAAGTCAGCAGACTCGCCAACATCATCGCCATCACCGCGCCCGGTTTGAGCGAACGTAACAAAAACAGGTAAATTCCCTGAACGGCTCGCCACAAACCGATGCCCGTGTACTTCAGGATGGCTGTTCCCAACATTCTTTTCATCGCGCGCATAACGGTCTTTCCTTGAATTTATTGTTCACTACGTTGTTGCCATTTCATGAAAATACCGGTGAATTCGCCCGCCATTCACAATATTGATTTATTTGCAAATTTCACAAAAACAGGAAAAATATTACACGAATAAATTTTTTTCCGCTATCACCCATTTAGGTGATACGCAGCAGAAAAATGAAGTTTTTTATGCCTTTCACGAAAATAACCATGTGGCGAAAAAAAGGGGCCGCAGCCCCCTTTCCTGTTCACGCCTGACGAATGCTACTCTCTGGTCGGCGACCACACTGCGTTGGCTGATCTGATATACCTGATCGCGTTATCCACGCCGTTCATCGAGGAGTTACTGATTTTTCAGGATTGACCAGATACAAAGTCATGGATATTTTCACGTCCAGCATGGCTTCCACATCGCGAGATTTCTGAAACGAAATTGAATCCAGCGCCAAGGCGGGAATCTCGTCGAGCGCGGAAGACAGGAACTGGCGCACCTGATAATAATCGCCATTCACAGAAAAATTCAGGTGACGTGCAACCAGGCTCGATTTATCGGATTTCTCTTCCTTGAATTCCGCTTCGCGCAGGGTGATCTTCGCGACCTGGGCCAAGTAATAGACATTAGCCACCAGTTCATCGGCCTGTGCCTGTGGCGGCAGATGAGATGGCAAACTGCGCCAATCCATTTTCGGCATGTGTCTGGCTACCGCGCTGCGCTCGTTGAGCAATTGTTTGCGCTCTGTCAGTTGCTGTTGCATCGGCTGTATCGCCGCATTGTAGAACGCCACACAGGCGACAAGAATACCCAGCCCTGCGATACCCGGCACCCCAAGCAGGGTCAGGCGTTGATTGATACTCTGTGCGATGCGGCTCATAGACCCTCCGGCAGATCAGCCTGTATCACAAAATGCAGCACGCCCTTGTCATCTTCGCGATGACTCAAGAGCCGCCAGCCGCCCAACCTGCCCTCGTTCTTGAGTCGCTCCAGATAATCGAGCATGGCCACCGCGTGCGGTGCCTGAGCTGCGATCTTGACCACCCGGTTGCGCCCGTCTCCTTCAAGTGCCATCAGCAAGACCTGCTCGTCAGCCGCGTCCTCCACCGAGGCAAACACCTCACCCCAGGGCAGGGTCAGCTGGTTGAAGGCGTCCTGCAGTGCTTGATCGCCCTCCTTGTTATTGGTCGGTTTTGAACTCGCCGCTGCCCTGCCCTGTGCCGCATCGATCAGCGCGAGCTGAGCGACGAGATCGCGCTGTACCAGCAACAGTGCCAGCCCGACCAGCACGGCAAGCACCAGCAGCACCAAGCCAGCCGAGGGCCTTTTACCGGCTGAGCGTTGAAAATCGAGGTCCAGTCTTTGCATCAATCTGCTCCCAGCAAAGCCATGACTGACGCCACGCCTGTTGCTCCTGTCTTGTCTGGCGGCAGCAGCCTGAGTGATTGCAGGCTTGTCAGTTCTTCGTTCATGGCTGCATCGTCTGTCGGTGCCAGCCATACGCTGCGCGACTCCGTGCCGGTGCGCCGCGCTTCGCGCTGGATTACGTGCTGACAGGTGTCGAACAGGCCACCCTCCCATCGCCCGGTTTGAAAAAACTCCCATCGCCCGTCTTCCATGCCGACATAGCAATATCCGGCTGGCTCTACCATAAATAATCCTTGCGCCGTCTTGCCGTCGAAGCATTTCAGCCAGTGATTGATCGCGGCTACCGCATAAGGCTGAACGGTGCGCAGCTTCAGTCGGGTAGGCGAAAAACAATGACGCAAGCGCGCAAGGAATTCGCTGTCCATCGCTGCCGCGAGGTAATTTTGCGCGCCAGCCGCAATGCGCACTTCCCAGCCGTCTACCCGCACACCGTAGATTTTCCTGAGGTCGTGAGTCGCCAGAGCCCGCCTTTCCGCTTCACTGTTCAGGGCGGCACTGCTATTGACCACCAGATAACGCACGAAGGCGTTGGACACCACCACCGATACCGTGCCGCGCTCGATGGGCAGATTAGGCAATTCGCGTTGTAATACCTCAAGCGCAGCTTCCCAGAGCAAACCCTCTGATTTGGCGGCAAGCGGAAAGCTGCCCTGGGCGCGCAACTTACGCCCCCAGCCGCGTGCCAGCACCGACCATGACAGGCAGTCCGGCAGCAAGGCAATGCACAAATGCTCAGACCACAAACGTGACACGATTGATCTCCTGCAAAGTGGTTTCGCCGCGCCTCACGGCATCAACGGCGGCGTCGCGTAAAAAACAGGTTCCGTTGGCCCGCGCGACTTCCTTGATGGCGCGTACCGGCTGACGACTGGTGATCATTTCGCGCAACTCATCGGTCAGCACCAGAATCTCGGCGATTACCTTTCTGCCCTTGTATCCGGTACCGCGACAATGCCCGCAACCCTGCCCGATGACGAAATTAAAATCGCCCACTGCCTCTTTACTCAAACCTGAATCCTTCAGTAATTTCTCATCCGGCTGATAAGCCGTCACACAATGCGGGCACACCATCCGCACCAGGCGTTGTGCCAGCACGCCATTCAGGGCGGAAACGAAACTGAAAAAATCCACCCCCATGTACATGAAACGGCCTATCACATCGAACGCATTATTGGCGTGCACCGTGGTGAATACCAGATGCCCGGTCAACGCCGACTGCACGGCGATATTGGCGGTCTCTGCGTCGCGTATTTCACCGACCATGATCTTGTCGGGATCGTGTCGCAGAATGGAACGCAGCCCGCGCGCAAAATCCAGGCCCTTCTTCTCGTTGACAGGTATCTGCAGCACGCCGGGCAGCTGATACTCGACCGGATCTTCAATGGTGATGATCTTTTCATCGCCGCGATTCACTTCCGAAATCACCGCATACAGCGTGGTAGTTTTTCCGCTGCCGGTAGGTCCTGTGGTCAGAAACATGCCGTACGGCTCGCTGGCCATGCGGCGCAGCAGGTTCTTCTCTGCCGGGCGAAAGCCCAGCGTTTCCAGACTCAGCGCCTGCATCTGGTCTCGCAGCGCCTGCTTGTCGAGGATACGCAACACGACATCTTCTCCATGTATCCCCGGCATCACCGAAACGCGAAAATCGACTTCGCGTTCACCCTCGCGCGCCTTGAAGCGACCATCCTGAGGAATACGACGCTCGGTAATATCGAGCTGTGACAGCACCTTGATGCGCGACACAGCCTGCTCGGCCATGGCACGATCCGACACCGTGCGATCCGGCACCAGCATGCCATCCAGACGAAACTTAATCGCCATACCACCAGACATATTCTCAAAGTGAATGTCACTGACGCCCATCTTGAGGGCTTCGCGCAGGGTGCTGCGCACCAGTTTTACCGCTTCGCTGGTTTCCTGTGCAACTGCGCGCAACGACAAATCTTCAATACCGCTTTCCGTGCCGCCCTGAGTGTGCGCGGGAACAATGGCCGCATCGGCGAACTTCATGGATTGTTCATGACCTGCCAGAAAGGCAGTCAGATCGGCGCGATGAATCAGTGACCAGTCAAATTTGAACGGTATTCTTTCATTCGCCCAGCTTTGCAGTTCCGAGGAGAAGGGGTCATCAAACAGCAGGTGCAATTCGCCCTCAGCGGTCCGCGCCGCAACGCAGGATCGACGCGCTGCCTCGTCATAGGACAACACGTCAAAAGCGGGTTCCAGCAGTCGCAAACCGGTCATATCCATAACCGGGTAACGCAATGTCGCACCCAGTAGCCGGATAAACTCCTCGTGTGGCTGTTGCAGGATTTGCTCCAGAACATCCACGCAACGCTCGCCCGACTGCGCTGCCTGTTCAGCAGCTGCACGTATCGATGCATCCAGGATCATCTCGCCCATCGCCATTTCACCCTGCTCCATCAGCGCACCTCACCTACCAGCTCGAATACCGGCATATACATCATCACCACGATCCCGCCTATCACCAGCCCGATAAAAGCCATCAACAGCGGTTCAAACAGCCGCGAGAACCAGTCTACCCAACGCGCAATTTCTTCATCGTGAAAGGCTGCGGCCCGTTCCATCATCTCGCCCATATTGCCGCCACGTTCACCCACAGACAACATCCTCACCACCACCGGCGTGGTCAGTTGTTGCGCCTCCAGCGAATGTGAAACGCCGTGCCCCTGACGTATCGCCAGCACTACCTGTGCCAGTCTAGGCTGCAGGTCGGCGTGCAACATCCCGGCACTCATTTCGAATGTTTCAACCAGCGGTATGCCGCTGCGCAACAGCATGCTGGCAGTCCGGTAAAATCGGGTGAGCTGATACAGGCGCAGGCGTTCGCCAAGTGCGGGTATGCGCCTGATTCTTTCCATCAATAGCACTCTGACTTGCTGCGAACGAGAAGCAAGTACAAGGGCAACAATACAACCGGCCAGCACCAGAAATACCAGATAACCGCGCCCCTCTATCATCCCGCCCCATTGCACCAGCAAGCGCGAAGACCAGGAAAGCGCACTGCCACGGTCTTCGTAAATCTGTGCGAATTTAGGTACAACATAGGTCAGCAGGAACAGACTCACCAGGCCACCCACGCTAACCAGCAGCGAAGGATAGATCAGCGCATTCACTGCCTTTTTCTTCACTTCATTGAGTTGCTGCTGATAAGTGACATAACGATGCAGAGCATGGCTCATGTCACCGGATTTCTCGCTGGCATTGATTGTCGCGACGAATAGGGTAGGGAAAATCTCCGAAAACTGTTCAAGCGCATGGGAAAAAGTCCGTCCCTCGCTGACCGTCGTTACCAGTTTATCGAGTACCCGTCTGGCATCACGGTTGCGCTCCTTTTCTGCCAGCGTGCTCAACGCCTCAAGCAATGGCAGACCCGCATCCAGCAACGTGCGCAATTCCTGACTGAACAAAAGCAATGGAAAATGCTGGGTACCAAACGCCGGGAGTTGCCAATATTTGGCGCGGACCAGCAGCACTTCAAACCCGTCACGCCTGGCCTGAGCAATCGCCTGCAATTCGTCGAGTGCCTGATATTCCAATGCGACGATCTGCCGTCCTTCGCGCAACGCCTTGACTTCGTAGCGACGCACAGCTACCAGCTGACCAGGTCTGCCGCCTCGCCTTCTCCACCCGGTTGACCATCCTTACCATTTGAATACAGGTCAAAATCACCATGAGTACCCGGCGACTGATAATGATAGGCGTTACCCCAAGGATCCAGCGGAACGGCTTTGCGTAAATAGGGACCGCTCCACTTTGCCTCGTTCGCCGGCTTCACCTGCAAGGCATTCAACCCCAGATCACTTGAAGGATAATGGCCGGTATCCAGACGATATTCATCGAGCGCCTTGCTCAGGGAATCAATCTGCGCGCGTGCCAGACCGACTTCTGATTTACCGACCTGAGAAAAGTATTTTGGTGCCACATAACCGACCAGCAGACCGATAATCGCAACAACCACCAGCAACTCAAGCAGCGTAAAACCGCGTGAACAGCGCAGCTTCGAGATCATTCCGGCTCGCATCTCTATTGTCCTGGCATGGCTGCTGGTGCAGTCGGCGGTACGCTGACCGCACCGCTACCTGCCTGTGGCGCAGTCATGATTTGCAAGGCATCGCCCTGCGGGGGTGGGGTCGCACCCATCATTTTGAGGACATCACCCTGTGGGGGTGGAGCAGGCGAAAGCATTTTCTTGAGATCGTCGGTCATCTGGCCATTTTCAACACTCGGCACCTCTCCAACCATTCCCTCGGGCACACTCTTTACCGGCGCACTGGCGTGCGGAGCGGGCGTGGTATCAGCCTGAGCGATAGCAGTCTGCGCAGGCTTGTTTGCCGCCAGCGTATCAAAACTGAACGTCAGTTTTTTATGATCCGGCAAATGGGTAATTTCCAGCGCATCGTTAGTCACACGTTCAATCTTGTACACGCCTTCCAGCGTATCACCCGCAGCAACACTGTAAATCTGATTACTCCTGGAAAGAAAAACGACATTCTTTTCCTCAGCCGACAGTTTACCGATAAACACATAGGGGAAAACAGGCGGCTGCGGGGCAGCCTGTGCCTCAACAGCAGGAGAAACACCCTTTGACTCAACCGAAATACTGTGCGAAAAAGGGTCGGATTTAGCTTCCGACCAAGGCGAACGCCTCAACAGCAGGCCGCTCTTCTCAGCCGCTAATGGCTGAACGGCTTGTCTGGCTGAGACTTTTACATCCTGAAACTGGAATGAATCTGTAACAGGCTTGCTGGCCCAGGCTGAACTCAACAATGTCGCACCTGCCCCGCATAATATCCAGTAAACCGGACGTACATCCATAATTATCTCCAATATGATTAATCGGCTGGCCGATTATATAGTGTCACACGAAGTTCCGGAAACACCGTGAAAGTATCTTGTTTCAGCCAGGCGTATTCCCTTGCCGAAGGTATCGTCGCAACAAAGTCATGCGTTCAACTTTGCCGGCATTTTTTCGCATACGCTCGATAGTCTCTTTCATGAACGCGCCAAGAATGCCGATAAACAATGCAGCTACCGCAGCAAATAATACGATAACAGCGCGCAGTGGTTTCGACTTTTTCTCGGGCGGCACTGCCTTATCCACGATCTGAATAACCGCTGCATCCTTTGCCTCATCGATTCTCGCAGATGCCAACTGTTGCTCGATGAACTCGAACAACTTTTCGTAGTATTTCAAGTCACGCATTTTGTGTATATATTCGATCGACATTCTGGGAATTTCTCCCTTCGTAGCCATTTCGCCATCTTCCGGATGACTATCTCTGGTAAGCTTGCCGAGCTGTGCACGCATGCTGGCAATCATTTGCGCAACACGCAGATAATCAGGATTTTGTTGGGTAGCGAAGGAGCGCATCGCTGATAGCTCGATTTCCTTTGCAGCGATCTGTGCACGCAAGCCAGCCTCGGCACCCAGAATCGAACCACTCTGCCCTTCCAGTTGGATCACCCCGGTACGTTCCTGCAACTGTTTCATGGCAAGCTCTGAAGTTTCAAGGTTACCCCGAATTTCCTTAAGCTGATTTTCAAAGAACAGGCGCCGCCGCGAAGCCTCGCTCACGGCCAGCTTACGCACCAGATTATCCAGTTCGTCTATGTAGCTATTTGCCACGTCAGCAGCACGTTTGGCATCCTTGTCATCAAACTCCAGAGAGATCATGCCCTGCTTATCTGCCGTAATTCTGACCTTATCCTCAAGTTGACGGCGGGCAGCCATGTAGGTTTTCACGTCATAAACCTCAAGCAGATTGTGACTCTTAATCAGTGCGTCTTCTATGCTGCGACTCTTCATCATCGCCACATACAGGTCACTTGGGGTTTTATCCAGCCCCACCAAACCGCCCAGCGCACCAATCTGCCCCATCATCATGCTCGCCGCAGACGACTGGCTCTGCTGAGGTGGCATGATCATGGTTTTAGCCGTATAAATGTTCGGCAATAACACGGCCACGATCACAGAGAGCACTGCTGCGCCAATGGTGAGCTTGACGATAAAGCGGTTGTGCTTGGCAATGATGATCAGCAACTCTACCAGATCTATTTCGTCATCCGGAATGCGTTTAGCTTGCATCGCTTGTGGTTCTGTAGCTTGTTTTTCCATGCTCATCACCACATCTTGGCCGCTTTGCCACCTGCCGCAGCGAGTGCAAACTGGTAGAAAATCTGTGTCCAGTCCTTCAATTCCTTGGTCAGATTGAATCTGTCCAGATTTTCCGGAACGATGATAGTGTCACCCGGCATCGCATTACGACTGCCGAAACCGGAAAAAATAGACCCGCTCTGGCGCTTGCTGAAAACCAGACCATCGCCCCGAACCAGATAAACCTCATCCTCATCCCCGTCGCGTGTCGGGCCACCCGCCTTCTTGAGATAATCCCCGATACTTTCGTTATGTCTGTAAAGGAAGGTATTCTGGTTGTAGACCATCCCCATCACACTGACCGTGGAACTGGGCGCAGGCACATACAGTCGGTCGCCATCTTCAAGCGCAATATCCGGGAGATCGTTGCCCTGCGCATCATGATCCGGCATTTCCAGCACGATGCGTCCGGTGGCCTTGACTTGCCGCATCTTCGCGATTATAACCTGCTGAGCCATTGCTGCTGATTTCGCCGCTTCGACATCCTGAGTAGAAAGCGAGGCAAGCGCATTTTTCCCCGCCGAACGCTGTGAACGCTCTTGCATTTGATCCGCCATCTCATCCAGCCGCTTTTGTTGCATCCGGCGGGTCGCCTCACGGGTAAACTCGCTGCCGAACAAATAGGCTTGCAACGTTACCCCACCTACTCTGGCGACCAATTGCCTCAACGTTTCGCCCGGCTCCACCTGATATATCCCCGGATTAACCAATTCTCCTTCCAG
Source organism: Gallionella sp. (assembly GCA_036171695.1). Classification (GTDB taxonomy): domain Bacteria; phylum Pseudomonadota; class Gammaproteobacteria; order Burkholderiales; family Gallionellaceae; genus Gallionella. Next base: position 1,937 of record JAVHRN010000030.1, on the reverse strand, counting down.
CACGACATACTTGGTGCGCTTGACACTCGGCACCTGAATATCATCCTTGGAGAAAATAGTAATTACATCACCGGCTTGCAGCAACTTGTCCTGCGCCGGGTCGTGATCAATCACGGCTTGGCGCAGATTGAACGGAATCAGGCTGGTGGTCAGTTCCTTGGACTCCAGCCTTTCAATCACGGCATAATCCCAATTGACCTCGGCCAGACTGTGTTTCACATCGTTACGCACTTTTTCTACATCGTTCACATCCCTGTGCGCTACCTGATTTTGCTTGAGCCAGTAACTATCGCTGATCAGCATCCCCTTGTCCGGAATCACATCGCTGATACGTAATCCCTGTTTCCAGGGGTGACGGCCCGGACTGGCGACGTTACCGCGCAATGTAACAGCGTTATCAAAACGCGCGGAAATAGAACCCACCATTACCAGGTCCCCGTCATGCATCGCCCTGTCCAGCCCCTCCTTGTCCAGCCGAAACTCAGCTACCTTGCGCGTTTCACGATCATGGATACGTTCCACCGATACCTTACCCCCGGACGCCACATTTGTCAGGCCACCCGCCAGTTCAAGCAAATCAGACAAGGATTCCTTGCCTTTAAGCTCAAATATCGCTGGCGTACTCACACTCCCTGCAATCGCCGCCATGGCACCTATCGTCGGGATGTAAATGACATCCCCTGGCAGCAACTGAACGTCTTTTGATTTATCGCCCTTAAGCAACAAGTCATACATGTCAAAATCGGTGACCACCTGATCACCGCGTCGCAACTGGATATGCCTCATCGAGCCATGAACTGACGGCCCACCCGATGCGAACAGGGCATTCACGAGCGTACTCAGGGAACTGAGCGTGTAGTTTCCAGGGCGCGCGGCATGTCCCACCACAAATACCTGAATGGAACGCAATTTCCCCAGCGAAACATCCAGCTCAAAATTCCGATACATTCTGCCCACGGCAGCCTTGAGGTGTGCCTGCAGATTTTGGTAGCGAACCCCTACCACACTGACCGGCCCGACATTAGGCAGATTGATCTGACCATTGCGATCCACCAAGACCTTCTGGTTTACTTCGACCTGCCCCCACATATGAACCAGCAGTTCATCTCCAGGACCTATCGTGTAATCCGGCGTGACCGGAACCCCATCTATCGGCGCAAAGGTGGCCGGTGTATGGTGAAACAGGTTGTACCCGTACATGGGCAAAGCCTGACCAACCGATCTCGCAACAAAATCCTGAAATTCGTTCTTATCACGTGTGGCGTCTTTGCCTGTGGCTTGATCCTGGTTCAGTGCCTCTTCACGCTTGGCCTCTCGCTCCAAAGGACTGGATGTCGACTCTTCCCGCCCACCGGTAACTGCCGCTTCCGGAACTGCTACTGCGGGAATATTTGATCTGTTTGCTGACGTCTGGCTCGAAGTGACACCAAGAGCCGGGAACGATGGCATCGACATTCCGCCACCCGCCAAACTTGACTCCGCTGCATAAGCAACTGAAACCCCAAAAAGTAATAACCCACCCAATGCAAATTGCAACAAATTCTCACTGACCTTCATATTAAACCCTGCCTCTAGCCTTTAAGCCGACGTTTTTAACTTTTTTCGCGGACAATCATCACTTCCTCGAACACAACCTGACGTCCCTGAATCAGAGTTAAAGTCGTGATTTTCCGTACGGGGATTCTGTCATTCCGAGCAAAACCTGGGCAACAAGGCACCAAGCCATTCTTTGCGCGACATTAAACCAGATTGAACCACAGCTCGCCAGCCTTTTCTGGCTCCAAAAAGGTTTTAAAAGTATCTGCCAAGCTGCTTTGCTTCTGCATCAGGTGACGTCTGCGAATTTCGTAAATCATGTCCATATAAACCACTCCAGATACCACCGGCAAAAATGCCAGATGATTACATACCGGGGTGGAAACTATTGGACGCTGTTT
>JAVHRN010000029.1:0-3599 GCA_036171695.1 Gallionella sp. | reverse complement strand
CCGCCGCGCGCGGCTGGAAGGTGGCACAAGGCTATTTGCGCGATGCGTCATTGCACTTGGTGGTGCTGGACGAGCTGACCTATTTGCTTAAATACGGCTATCTCGATAGTGCGCAAGTCTGTGCCGATTTGGCTGCCCGCCCCGCCATGCAACACGTGGTGATTACGGGGCGTGCCGCGCCCGATTGCTTGCTAGCAATCGCTGACACTGTGAGCGAAATTGCCGATGTGAAACACGCCTACCGCGCAGGCATTAAAGCGCAACCTGGCATCGATTTGTAATGCGCTTTTGTCCCGCACTCTTCATCAGCGCGCCCGCCTCCAATCAAGGTAAAACTACCGTTACCGCTGCGCTCGCCGCCTACCATCGCGGGCAAGGTAGGCGCGTACGCGTGTTCAAAACGGGGCCGGATTTTATCGACCCAACGCTGCTTCAAGCGGCATCGGGACAGGCGGTTTATCAGCTCGATTTGTGGATGGGCAGCGTGGACGAATGTCGTGTGCGCTTGTATCAGGCAGCGGGCGAAGCCGACTTGATTTTGATTGAAGGCGTGATGGGCTTGTTTGATGGCAAGCCTTCCAGTGCGGATCTTGCCAAGCAATTTGGCGTGCCGATTTTGGCGGTGATTGATGCCAGCGCAATGGCGCAAACCTTTGCCGCACTTGCCGTCGGGCTGGCGCGGCTGGATAGCGCGTTGCCATTTTTTGGTGTGTTGGCGAATCGTGTCGCGAGCGTGCGTCATGCGCAAATGTTGACCGAACAATTACCCGCTGATTTGAAATTTTGTGGCGCGCTGCCACGTGCGGCTGAAATTACCCTACCCGAACGACATCTGGGTTTGCTGCAAGCCGCCGAACTACCCGACATCGAAGCGCGCATCGCCCATGCCGCGAAGCTGTGGGCGCAACACGGCATGACCGAACTCCCGCCTGCGGTTGGCTTTGCGCCTGCGCAACTGCCTGCCGTGCAACGCGCATTGCATGGGGTAAAAATCGCGGTGGCACGGGATGCGGCGTTCTCATTTTTATATCAGGCGAATCTTGATGTATTGTGCGATATGGGCGCGCAACTCAATTTCTTTTCGCCGCTCAATGAGGCTGTATTACCCGCGTGCGACAGCGTATATCTGCCTGGCGGCTACCCAGAATTGCATCTGCAAAAATTGTCCGCGAATAGCGCGATGCTTACTGCACTGCGCGCGCATCACGCAGCGCGGAAACCCATTTTGGCAGAATGTGGCGGCATGTTGTATGCCCTGCAATCCTTGACCGACCAGCATGGCGTATCCGCAAATTTACTCGGCCTGCTCGATGGCGCAGCCGTGATGCAGCCCCGTCTAACGGCACTCGCTTTGCAAAGCGTCCCCCTGCCGCAAGGCACGTTACGCGGTCATACCTTTCACTATTCAAAACTCGCTAGTCAGTTACAGCCTGTGGCGCAAGGTGTGTGTCCGAATGGTTACGCCACGAGCGAAGCGGTGTATCAACAGCATCGCCTCACTGCCTCCTACATTCACTTTTACTTCCCCGCTAACCCCGCTGCGGTGGCGCAATTATTTTTGCCATGACGGTTGCGCTGATTGTTTTACTCGCTGTTTTGCTGGATACCTTATTGGGTGAGCCACGCCGCTTGCATCCGCTGGTGGGCTTGGGTAATTGGGCGCGGCGCGTAGAAAAATTTTGTTATCCCCGCAACAACGCATCGGCGGCAAGGCTTTATGGACAAGGCATAGCGGCAGTCTGTCTGCTTATTTTGCCTATCGTGTTACTCGCGCTGTGGCTGCAAAACTTGCCCATCGTTGGCGTGATTTTTTCTATTGTTGCGCTATATTTTTGCATCGCACCGCGCAGTTTGCGTGAACACGCCGAACGGGTGGCGATTCCCCTACAAGCCAATGATTTACAGGCTGCCAGAGTAGCGGTGAGCATGATGGTGAGTCGCGACACCACGCAACTCAATGAAAATGCTGTGGCGAAAGCGACAGTGGAATCGGTATTGGAAAACGGTAACGACGCAATTTTTGGCGCGCTGTTTTGGTTCGTCTCAGCGGGGTTGCCTGGCGTGATTTTGTATCGCATCAGCAACACCTTGGATGCAATGTGGGGCTATCGCAATGCGCGTTACCACTATTTCGGCTGGGCGGCGGCGCGCTTGGATGATGCGCTGAATTTTATTCCCGCCCGCCTCACCGCCTTGAGCTACGCCGTGCTGGGCAACACGCGTAGCGCGCTGCACTGTTGGCGCACACAAGCCCCGCAATGGGACAGCCCAAACGCAGGGCCAGTGATGGCGGCGGGGGCGGGCGCATTGCAAGTACGGCTGGGGGGCGCGGCAAGCTATCACGGCAGCGTCGAGGCGCGTCCTTTATTGGGCTGCGGCGCAGACGTGGCGAGTGGCGACATCCCGCGTGCCGTCGCGTTGGTGGGGCGCGTTTTATGGCTGTGGGTCGGGTTGATTTGCGTCGTGTCCATCGTGTGGGAGGTCATTCATGCTTGAACATGGGGGGCGCATCAAACGCGCCGCGCAGCACTACGGCATCGCTGAAAAACACTGGCTGGATTTATCCACGGGGGTGAATCCCAACGGCTGGTTAGTTCCTGTCGTGCCGCAAAATGTGTGGCAAGCCTTGCCGCAAGATGAGGACGAATTAACGGCGGCAGCGAGTGCCTATTACGGCTGTGCAAACCTGCTTGCCGTGGCGGGTTCGCAAGCCGCCATTCAAACTTTGCCGCGTTTATTTGCGCCTAGTTGCGTCGCGTTTTTAGCCCCCAGTTACGCCGAACATGCGCACGCTTGGCAGCAAGCGGGGCATGCGGTTTTAGCTGTATCTGCGGCGCAAATTTTGCAGCCTGACGCGGCGACAAAAATCGTCGTCATCGTCAACCCCAACAACCCCACGGGGCAGTTGTTTAGCCGCCTCGAACTCTTGGCGTTGCATGAAAAAATGGCGGCGCGTGGCGGCACATTGATTGTCGATGAAGCCTTTATGGATGCCACGCCCGCACACAGTTTGCTAGGCGATTGCCCCCGCGCAGGCTTAATCGTGCTGCGCTCCATCGGTAAGTTTTTCGGCCTAGCGGGCGCGCGCGTTGGCTTCGTTTTTGCGCCGTCTAACAGCCTCGAAAATTTGCGCGAGTTACTCGGCCCGTGGCCGATTGCTGCGCCATCGCGCTATGTGGTGAGTCGTGCTTTGCGCGATGAAAAATGGCAAGCCGCAACGCGAAAAAATTTGCCATTAGCCAGCGCGCGCTTGTGCGCTTTAATTGAACAGCAGGGCTTAAAAGTCAGCGGCAGCACTGCTTTGTTTGCCTGGCTGCGTTGTGGTGATGCCGAAAAAATTCACACCCAACTGGCGCAGCAAGGCGTGCTGACACGCTTGTTTTTAGAACCGCCCAGCGTGAGATTGGGCTTGCCGCGTGATGAGGCGGGCTGGGAGAAATTGGCGAGGGCGTTGTCGCAACATACACACCCTCACCCCAACCCTCTCCCGCCTGCGGGCGAGGGCTTTAGCGCGCACACCGTGATGGTGCAAGGCACCACTTCAGACGCAGGCAAAAGCACGCTGGTTGCCGCGCTGTGTCGTTGGTTGGTGCGGCAAG
>JAVHRN010000028.1:0-3629 GCA_036171695.1 Gallionella sp. | reverse complement strand
TAAATCTCGGGATGCTTGAAGCTGGGGAGTCTCAGCTATTGGGGGACATTACAAGAGGATTGAGCTATCGAATTTCATGAACAGTACTAGGGCGAAGCCTTGGCGACCGGATTGGCCTCACCAAATATTTGAACTGAATGGCGAGAATGCCGCATTGAACATTCCCAACGGCAAAGGGAAAAGTACGATGGTGACAGCCATTCTGTCCATGCTCACCTATCACAGCAAAAGCCTGAAAGATATTCGCAACCGATTCTTCTCTCCTGTCCAATCGGGACACTACACGCATATCCGTATTCAAGTGCTCATCCCGATGGAGGGCGCAAGTGGCGATCTCATCGAACAAGCTGGCGGTGACTTTGGCGGTCAGCCTATGGTCTTCGGAATGTACGGATATGCTGGCGAAAATGAAAAGCTGGAAAGCTACTCCTATCAAGGAACATTCGAGGATGCGCCCGTTGCGCATGTTCACAACCACCACCACACGCTTGTCGAAGATGATGCTTTCCTTGGCCAGTTAAAAACTTGCCCACGTATCTTTCCAAGCAATGCCAAAGAGCGTACAAAACGGGCATGGTTGTCCTTCGTGGACGACTTCTTCGACAAGTCTTCACTCGACCAGCAACTCAAATACCAACTCATGCGCGGTGCCGAGGGTGGACACGGTTATTTCGAAGTGAAACCGCCTGTTGGGATGAATTACTCTGCCGCCATCTTCTATGAGCGACTTGCACCTGAACTGCTTACGGAGGTTATGGGTGACTTGGGCGAAGAGAACGAACACGGCATCGAGGACACCATTCATGAAAAGGTATCCAAGATCATTGCAGCCAAGTATCTGACGGAAAAAAAGGCTGAAGAATTACTCCGGGCAGAAAACACCCTGCGCGAACTGGCTACACTTCTCGACTCAAGCAGTAAGATAAAGGTGACAAAGGAAACGTATGACCTGCATCGCAAGGACTACTCGCTGGAGCTGGCGGTCCTGAAGAATGTCGTCGTGGATGCTCCTATTCCTGGCATACCCAAAGTTCCGCCTCAATCCGTGCCTGAGATAGCGCGACTCATGGTGATGCAGGACGGACAATGGTACTTGCCGGATCGGGTTATGGCCGAATTCACCGGCGAACTGTCCAGCGATGTGAACAGACGCGCCCAAGAGCGAAATGGCTTACATCTTGAACATGCCAGTAAATCGCAACTTATTGATTTTGCTTGTCATATAAAAACGCTGGATGCCCGCGGCAAGCCCTCGCAGCTTTATTCCCGAGAATCTGCGCTTGGGCTCCTGAAAATCACCAACAACTTCACAAAGAACTGGACTGGCGAGCATGCCATCGAGAGTGTAACTCAGGCTTTTGACTGGGTTGAGACGAATGCCGATACCAACCCGGCTCGCATCATCCATAAATCCCTTGTAGTGGAACTGGAGGCGAAGAATCTGGAATACAAGGAACTCAGCGAACAGATCACCGCCTATCAGAAGGAGAAAGAGGATTTGCTGACTGAGCAGACGATGGTTGGAAATCAACAAGCAGAATATCGTCGCATGGCTGACAGCAACCTGTTCACGGAAGAAGAACTGGCTAAACCCAAAAAAACTGGTGAGTGCGTCAACGAAAGCTTGACCACCCTCGCAAAAAAACTTGAGCAGCACAAAGATAAAGTCAGAGAATTGAGCAATATCCTTCAATCCTGGCAAACATTTGTCGCTGAGTTTGGCGAAGAGGCGCGTCCAGCAGATAAAGCTGCCGAGATCGAATCCCTGCGCAAGAACGCCAAAGAAGTCGTTGATGGAATTCAGCGAACCTTGAGAACCGCTCGTGAACAACGCAAGCAGCTCAGCAGCCAAGAATCTGACGCTTGGCGCAGGCTGGAAGCAGCGGAAACAAAGCTATCACGTTTCATCAAATCCCTTCCTGCCCATGAGAAATTCATTGCCTTGTTCGGTGACATCTCGCCAGTCGGGATGGAACGTGCTGTTGTGGGAGCGCGTGACAAAGCCATAAACCGACTGCAAACCATTGCTAATGAGAGAAAAGTTTACAGCGAGAGTCTGAAGGCATTGTCCGAATTCAGAGCAGCTTGTGGCGATGTCCGGCCTGATGAGTGGTTGTCAAATGAACTGACTAACTGGCAAACATCGAGCGAGGAAATTTCAAAGCTCAAAATAGAGCTTGGTGAACTCCAGCTGCGTCGCTCAGAACTCGACAGTGCTGTAATCGTTGCTGGGAAATTTGCCCGTGAAGCTGCTCTTGTTGCTGGCGGCGATCATATCTCCCTGCATGCCGCTATTGAGCGCATGACGTTGGAAGACGCGCAGCGCGGGAAGGTGCTGACGCTGTTTTCTGCACTGCTGCATACGCCGGTATACCAAAGCGTTGCGGAAGCTGCGGAAGCTGCTGCGAGACTTGAGAATGCCGGCATCGAGGCTCCTGTGTTCGCTTATGCAGAACTGGAACGGTTCTGCCAAACCGGTGAGATCACGCTTGATGCGGTATCCGCTCATACCTGGTTGGTCGGTGTCCGTACACGGCAGGTGGAATGCTTGCTCGATCCAACCCTTGTGGAGCGTGAAAAGGAACTGGCTGATAAGCAGATTGCCAGATTGTCGGATTTGGTCGAACTCAAGACAGCCGAGCTTACCACTCACGCACCAGACAGCGATGCCTCCAGGACGGCAAGATTGGCCTCTGATGCGCTCAATAAAGGATTCGAGGCCACAGATAATGCATTGGCCGGCGAGTCATCCTCCTTGTCCGCACAACTTCCCGAATTGGAAGCCCGTGCATCGGAAGACAATATCAAGGTGATCCGTCAGGCAGAACAGCACTATACCGACTTCAAGGGCATTGCGGAAAGTGAACTGCAAGGTATAAGGGATGACTGCATGGCAGCGCATCAGATAGCCAAGGAAGCAGCCGAGCGCAATGAAACCGAGATAGAACGGGCAGAAAGCGAACTGAGCAAACATCAGGAAACCCTCAGCCAAGCCACTATCGCTGCAAGCAAACTGGATACCTTGCGTCAAATTCAGGCATTCATAGATCATCCTGAGTTCAATCCTGATTTCATGTTCAATGCGGGGCAAGTTGAAAAAGTAATGGCAGATGCGCGAGATATAGCCGATCAGCGCACGCGCTTTCAGTTTGAACTTGCTGAAGTGTTTGTGAAACAGGGGCATGACCGGCCCAAGCAGATTGAATTACGTCTGAATCATGTCAAGGGTGAGCAGGCTGAATTACAAGACCACCTTTTGCCTTTAGTGAGCAAGGCCGTTACCACCTTGCAAGACCGCATTCCGGAATTCTTCAAGCAGGTCATGGAGATTGATGAATTCGTGCGCGGGTTGATCCGAAAATATCGAGATTTTGCTGTTGATCAGGAAGAATTATTAGAGATAAGCCAGAAACAGATTGAATGGCATCCCCTTGGTGCTGCGGCGATAGGCTTGCGTGAAAATACTGGCCACGAAGACCATCTAACGATGCTTCTCGATATTGCTGGGGATATACATCTGGATGAATCGGGCGGAATGAAGGCCGAGATCAATCGCTCCAGGAGCGAATATTTGAGTGCCAAGAATTCGTTTTCTTCCTTGGTTGATAGAATCCTGATAATGGGTAATC
>JAVHRN010000027.1:0-18390 GCA_036171695.1 Gallionella sp. | reverse complement strand
GCACAAGCACCTCAAGCTTGCGTGTCTACCAATTCCACCACAACCGCAAAAACAACTACAACTACAACTACAACTACAACAGGGATTCGGGACACAGGATTAAGAACCTATGCAGCGCATTTAATCGAATCCTAAATCCTAAATCCTGCTTTTTGAATCCCGCTTTTCTTACTTAGGAATCGCTGCCGATTTAGAGGCATCAACAGGTAAAACAGGTGCAACCACTGGCGCAGGGGTGGTGAGTTTATCCATCACACCTTGTTGACTAGCAGGGTGCGCATACAAGTAAGTCAACGACAAACTGGTCACAAAAAATACAGCTGCTGCAATCGCCGTGCTCCGACTTAAAAAATTTGCCGAACCACTTGAGCCAAACAAACCACCCGCCGACCCTGTACCGAATGCTGCACCCATGTCTGCACCTTTACCGTGCTGAACCAGAACCAGACCTATCAGCACAATCGCTGTTATGACATGCACCACCCAAACTAATGTTTCCACACTTCACCTCAACTCATTAAACAACTACTGCGCAGCGCGACAAATTGCCACAAAATCTTCTGCCACCAATGACGCACCGCCAATCAAGCCACCGTCAATATCCGCACCAGCAAACAACTCTGCCGCATTACTAGGCTTAACACTGCCGCCGTACAAAATAACTAACTTAGCTGCGACCGCCGCATCCTGTGCTGCCACGCGCTGACGAATAAACGCATGCACGGCTTGCGCCTGTTCGGGTGAGGCAGTCTTACCTGTCCCAATCGCCCAAACGGGCTCATAAGCAATCACAGCCTTAGCCAATGCCGCCACACCAAAGCGCACCAGAATCGCATCCAGCTGCGTCGCAATCACTTGCTCCATCACGCCTGATTCACGCTCTGCCAAGGTTTCGCCTACGCAAAAAATCGGGGTCAAACCTGCCGCTTGCGCCGCCGCAAATTTGGCTGCGGCAATTTCGTTGCTTTCATGAAACAAACCGCGCCGCTCGGAGTGGCCAATAATCACATAACGACAAGCAAAATCGACCAACATGCCCGGCGCTACAGCACCTGTAAACGCACCCTCTTCATTCGGGCTTAAATTTTGCGCACCCCATGCGATGCTTGAGCCTTGCAGCAAAGCTTGCGCTTGTGCCAAGTACGGGTAAGGAACACACACTGCGTAATCCGCCGCACGCAAATTCGCTACCCCAGCCAACACCGTTTTTAACAGGGTTTCGTTACGCGCCAAACGACCAAACATTTTCCAATTACCAACTACTAATTTGCGCCGTGCCGTCATAACCAATCCGCCAATTACTAAAGCGCGCAATCCTACCCGCGAAGCACACCTTGGTCAATAAATCTCTCTAAAATTAAATAATACTTTATTCAACTTGCACAGGAATCGAGCCGCGCTGGGCGACAATTCGATTATGTTCATCCACATAGACCAACTTGGGATGGAAAGTCGCTAACTCTTTTTCATCCAACATAACATAGCTGGCAATAATCAAAATATCGCCTGGATTAGCTTTATGTGCCGCCGCACCATTGACCGAAATCAAGCCAGAGCCGCGTTGTGCGCGTATCGCATACGTCGCAAATCGCTCGCCATTAGTCACGTTATAAATATCAATTTTTTGATATTCAAGAATATTCGCGGCATCCAGCAAATCATCGTCTATTGCGCACGAACCCTCGTAATGCAACTCAGAATGGGTTACATGCACGCGGTGCAACTTCGCATTCAACATGATTCTTTGCATACAACCTCCAATTCAAACGGGCGCGGATTATATAGTACTCATCGCACCTAACAAACTTCGATGTTATCTAACAAGCGGGTATCCCCTAATTTAGCCGCAGCCACAATCACGCCCGCCCCCGTCAGCTCATTCATCACACGCAAATCTGTTTGTTTACGCAGCGACAAATAATCGACTTGCCAGCCTTGCGCAGCTAATTGTTGCGTAGCCTGCGCGCTCAATTGTGTAAAGTTTTTTTCGCCTTGCAACAGCCGATCGCGCAAGCTCAACAGCACGCAGCGCAATTGCGGGGCAACACTACGCTGCGCTGCGCTCAGATATTGATTGCGCGAACTCAATGCCAAGCCATCTGCCGCACGCACCGTTTCGCCGCCAATAATTTGCACGGGCAAATTAAACTGCGCGACCATCTGACGAATAATATGCAGTTGCTGGTAATCTTTTTTGCCAAACAAGGCGACCTGCGGCTGGACGATATTAAGTAGCTTTAACACCACCGTTGCCATACCGCGAAAATGTCCAGGGCGAGTTGCTCCACACAGTTCATTGGCAATCGCGGGCGGCTCGATAAAAACTGTTTGCGCCAATGGATACATCTCTGCCACGCTAGGTGCAAAGACCACATCCGCCAAGCCTTGCAATAACAGACAGTCCGCCGCCAAGGTGCGCGGGTAACGATCAAAATCTTCATTCGGACCAAATTGCAGCGGATTCACAAACACACTCGCCACCACGCACGCACCATGTTGTCTGGCTTGGCGCAACAAAGCTAAATGCCCCTCATGTAAATTGCCCATGGTTGGCACAAAAGCGATGCTTGCTTGCTTGGACAAAAATTCACGCAGCTCAATAACAGTATGAATTGTTTTCATATGGCACTCCTATAAATTAAAAACTCGAAACCGCGAAGTTTCGAGTTTTGCTTGCCAATACTGACTCGCTTACAACTTAGTGCAAATGACCGCCTTCTTCATGCACATGACCGTGTTGCAACTCTTCAGCAGTGGCCGCACGAATGCCCGTCACAGTACAAGCGAAAGTCAAAGTTTTACCAGCTAAAGGATGATTACCATCCACGGTTACTTCATCATCATTCACTTCGATGACGGTGTACAAAATAAAATCTTCTTCGTCTGCTTCTTCGGGCGCGCCTTCAAACTGCATACCAATCGCGACATCTTTAGGGAACGAGCTACGCGCTTCAACTTCCACCATGCCATGTTCATATTCGCCAAACGCATCATCAGGTTGCAAGGTCACGCTGACTTTATCGCCAATCGCTTTGCCATGCAGAGCTTCTTCCACCAAAGGGAAAATGCCATCGTAACCACCGTGCAAATAGCTAATCGGCTCGCCCACTTTTTCGTGCACTTCGCCAGATGAATCGGTCAATTGGTAGGTCAACGAGACCACGCTGTCTTTACTGATTTTCATTTCATTTCCTTAATTAAATTGAATACTTCTTGTGCATGTCCCGCCGCTTTCACGCCGTACATGACATGCTGCAACTTGCCTACTTTATCAATCACAAACGTCGAGCGTTTAATGGATAATTTTTTACCGCTTTCGGTTTCTTTCTCGTACATGACTGCATATTTTTTGCATACGCGGGCATCAGGGTCGGACAACAACTGCACCGCCAAGCCATATTTATCGCGAAAACTCGCGTGGCTTAAACAATCATCACGACTCACTCCCACCACCACTGTATCTTGGCTACCAAAATCATCTATCAAATCGGTAAATTCGTTCGCTTCTAAGGTGCAGCCTGAGGTGTCATCGCGCGGATAAAAATACAGCACCACATTTTTACCATGCTGCGCCGTCAAGGAAAACGTCTGCATATCCGCATCAGGCAATTCAAAATGAGGAGCTTCGGCTCCCACGCTTAATGGTTCTGTGTGCATGACGGTCTCCTCGGTGGGCGCGCATTGTAATCGCAATCACGCAAAATCCAAATCACGCCAGATTGTGTGCCGCTGGCACGGCTATAATTCGCGCCATGAAAAATCTAAGCACACTTTTAGGCGGCCTAACCGCCGAACAATTCTTACGCGATTACTGGCAAAAAAAACCGCTGCTGATTCGTCAAGCTATCCCCAACTTTAACGGCTTATTAAATCGAGACGAACTTATCAGCTTAGCCTGCGACGAAGATGCGCAAGCGCGTCTGATTAAGCAACAACGTAATCGCTTTAACTTGCAGAACGCACCTTTTTTTGCTGAGGATTTCGAGCATTTAGAAAAATCCAAATGGACGGTGTTAGTGCAAGGACTGAATCATCATTTAGCCAGCGCAGCGGAATTACTCAAGCAATTTAATTTTATTCCGCACGCGCGCCTAGACGATTTAATGGTGAGCTTTGCACCCAAAGGCGGCGGCGTAGGACCGCACTTTGATTCTTATGATGTATTTTTACTGCAAGGGGCGGGGCATCGTCGCTGGCAAATTTCGGCACAAGCCGATCGCACCCTGATAGACGGCGCGCCGTTACGCATTTTGAGTAATTTCAAAGTGGAACAAGAATGGGTTTTAGCCCCAGGCGACATGCTCTATCTGCCGCCACACTACGCACACAACGGCATCGCCGAAGACGACTGCATGACCTACTCCATCGGTTTTCGCACCCCTGCATATCAAGAATTAGCCGAACAATTTTTAGTCTATTTGCAAGACAGCGTGTGCATGGATGGGATGTATGCCGACCCTGAATTAACGGCATCTACACACCCCGCCGAAATTGACCCAACCATGCTGGCGAAAGTCACCCAAAAATTAAATGGAATACGCTGGGACAAAGACGATGTGGCGCAATTTTTAGGCTGTTATTTAAGCGAACCCAAAGCGCATATTTTCTTTGACGCACCCGCTCGTGCAATGCCGCAAGAAAAATTTACGCAAGCTTTAGCGAAACAAGGCATCACGCTTAACCTCAAAACGCAAATGCTCGCACACGGCGATAGCATTTTTATTAATGGCGAAGCAATACCCTGTGCTACAGATGACTACGCAACCTTGCGTGACTTAGCCGACCATCGCCAACTCAGCGCGAAAAATAATTACTCGGAAGCTGTGCTTGATTTAATTTTTGAGTGGTATTGCGACGGATTTTTACAGTTAAATGTAAAGGAGAAAAGTCATGCCAAGCGAACCAACTAGCCAAGCCATACAAGGTAATCAAGAATTCATCTCCGCCTTAGATACTCTGTGTAATCTGGCGCAACAAAACTTATATTTATTCGATCAAGACTTTGCGCAACAAGGCTTTAATAGTGTCGCGCGTTGGGAAATTTTGCAGCGTTTTTTACTCGCCAACACAACGCATCGCGTGTATTTTTTAGCCCACGATACGCGTTACTTAACGACTCAATGTGCGCGTATCGAGATACTGCTCAGACAATTTGGCGCAGCAATTGCCATTCATCAATTACCTAAAAATTTGCAACACTTGAGCGAAGCGTTTGCCGTCGCAGATACCAATCATTGCTTACGCCGCTTTCATTTCGATGCGACCGAAGGCGTTTTAGAGTTGCATCAGCCCAGCCAAGCCCGCGCTTATCAAGGACGTTTTTTGGAGATGTGGGCAAGCTCTACCGCCGCCCCCGGCGCACACCAATTAGGCTTGTAAACCAAGTACGCTACGGCTTGATAAATTTTCTTGTGATAAGCCTAGATTTTCTAAAATTCACTGGTAGAATGCCGCCACTTTGATTTTGGCTAAGTCAGTTTTTAATGCGATGCCGCTTCAAATAGAGATTGATTTTAATAACTTAACTTTAAGGAAATACATAATGAAACGTTCTGCTCTGGTTGTTGCTTTGTTGGCTTTGGCTTTGACTGCTTGTGGCGAAAAAGCTGCTGAATCTGTTGCTGCTGCATCTGATGCTGCTTCTGCTGTTGCAGCTGCTGCTCCTGCTGTAGTTGATGCTGCTTCTGCTGTTGCAGGTGCATCTGCTGTTGCTGCTGTTTCAGAAGTTGCTGCTGCTGCATCTTCTGTTGCTGGTGCTGCTGCAACTGCTGCTGATGCAATGAAGAAATAAGTCTTAAAAACTTATTGCTGGTACAAAAGAACCGACGTAAGTCGGTTTTTTTACGTCCCTAAATCAATCTATTGCAGTTGCAATGTAAGCGTGCCATTCATCGCGCAGCTCAGATTAGCTGCCGCCTAAAGGATTTCACGCCAAGCGCATCCCTCAGCTTGTGTCGCCACCCCTATCCAATCGCTTGCGCAATTCAACACACTACCCAATGCCGCCAAAGCGAGTTCGGGAGTATTGTTTTTATGACTTAAATGCGCGGCAATTAAATGCTGTAAACGACGCGTATCCAACTTCGCCAAAATATCCGCCGCTTGCTGATTGTTCAAATGCCCTAAACGTCCGCCCACGCGCTGTTTCAAGCTGTAGGGATAGTCACCAGCGGCGAGTAGTTGGGCATCGTGATTACACTCCAACACCAACGCATCGCAGCCACTCAACATCGTTTCGATATGCGGCGTACTACAACCGACATCCGTCAACACGCCTAAGCGACGCGCACCATCGCCTAATACATATTGCACAGGTTCAGCGGCATCGTGCGGCACGGGATAGGGATGAATCTGAATATCGTTAATCGCAAAGCTGCGATGCGCATCAATTTCATGTAACTGCGCGACATTGACGAACGCCTTAGGACAGGCGCGTAAAGTGCCATGGGTAAGCCAAACGTTTAGATTAAATTTACGAGCAAGTCTGGCGACACCAGCAATATGATCGCCATGCTCATGCGTGACGACGATGCCAGTCAGTTGCTTAGGAGCAATATCTAATTTGGCGAGCCGCGCGATGCTGTCTTGCAAACCAAAACCGCAATCAAGCAGCACACGGGTCTGCGCGACTTCAACTAATAAAGCATTGCCTTCGCTACCGCTACCCAATGATGCAAAACGCATAGCCAGCCCGTTACTTCATTGCCATGACAGCCATTAGGGGGTAACGGGTGCGATTGCACTCACCGCAGCAGGCAGCGCGGCGGGCACTTGGTAAGTCGGCAAGGTTTTAAGCGGGCTTAAATCAGCAGGAATACTCAGTACGGGAACAGCATTGGCTTCACCTTTGCCATCAAAAGGTGGCACTTGACTACAGCCAGCCAAGGCGCAACACATGGCAAAGCAGCGCATAACTTTTATCATTTTCATCCCTCTAGGCGATGACAGCCGCTAGGCGCATCGCTTGTTCAACTTGCGCGTGCGCGGCGGCAGACAGGGGAGTAAGCGGTAAACGAATGGTATTTTGCATCATGCCCATGCGTGCCACTGCCCATTTGACTGGGATTGGATTCGCTTCAACAAACAAATGGCGATGCAGCGCAAGCAATTTGAAATGAATGGCGCGCGCCGTCAGCACATCATTAGCCAATGCGGCTGCGCACATCTCGTGCATCAACTTAGGTGCGACGTTTGCCGTGACCGAAATCGTACCGTGCGCCCCCAACAACATTAACGCCAGCGTACTGGCATCGTCGCCACTGTAAATAGCAAAATCTTTAGGCGCACGCGCGATTAAATCACTGCCGCGTTCGATGTTGCCCGTGGCATCTTTGATACCGACAATGTTGGGAATTTGCGCCAGACGTAACACCGTATCGTTGCTCATATCTGCCACGGTACGCCCAGGCACGTTGTACAAAATATGCGGCATATCCACCGCTTCGGCGATCGCTTTGAAATGTTGATACAAGCCTTCTTGAGTGGGCTTGTTGTAGTAAGGAACAACTGTCAGTGAAGCCGCGGCACCCGCTGTTTTCGCAAAGCTCGCCAGTTCAATCGCCTCACGCGTACTGTTCGCACCTGTACCCGCAATAATCGGAATGCGCTTCGCCGCGTGCTGTACCGCCGTACTAATCAGCAACTCATGCTCGACCACGTCCACCGTAGGCGATTCACCTGTCGTGCCAACCACCACAATCGCATCGGTGCCTTGCTCGATATGAAAATCTATCAACGCTTTGAACGCAGGCAAATCCAAACTACCATCAGCCAACATCGGAGTCACAATCGCAACAATACTGCCCTTAATCATCTCGTACTCGCCAAAATTGAAAGCGCGCATTCTACCTCATAGCACGCCAAAAGCCGCGCTGCTGTGGAATAATGCCGCCTCATTGAATTCACTGCTTGCTATGCCCACTTCCCTCAACACTTTGCAGCCTGGCGAGATTGCCACCATCGTTGCCATACACGCCGAAGAAGCCCTGCACCAACGCTTGTTGGCATTGGGATTTCGCGTCGGTAAGCCAATCGAACTCATTCGCAAAGCGGCTTTTTCGGGGCCATTGCAAGTACGCATCGTCACCACCGACATCGTGCTGCGTCGCTCTGAAGCGGCGAAAATTAAGGTGCAAAAAATATGAAGCGCATCGCACTGTTAGGCATGCCCAACACGGGCAAGTCCACACTGTTTAACCGCATGACCGGCGGCTCGGCACGAGTGGGAAATTGGCCGGGCATTACGGTGGAATTATTGAGCGGGAAAATTCTGCTCGGCAGCGACATGGTGGAGATTATCGACCTGCCCGGCATCTATGATTTGCACGGCTATTCCGATGACGAACAGGTGGTACGGCATTTTTTGCACGACAACGTGCCCGACCTCGCACTCGTCATACTCAACGCCACGCAAATCGAACGCCAAATGAGCTTGCTAT
This sequence comes from Gallionella sp., assembly GCA_036171695.1. Taxonomy (GTDB): domain Bacteria; phylum Pseudomonadota; class Gammaproteobacteria; order Burkholderiales; family Gallionellaceae; genus Gallionella. Next base: position 9,952 of record JAVHRN010000027.1, on the reverse strand, counting down.
TGCAACTCCAACAGCTCGATATGAATGTGGTGGTACTGCTTAATATGGCGGACGAGGCAAAAAAATTCGGCATCACCATCGACCCCAAAAAAATGTCCGACTTGTTGCAAATGCCGATTTTTTTACTCAGTGGAAAATACGGCAACGGTTATCAAGAAGCCCTGCAAGCCGTAACCCGCGCCCTGCGCTATCCCACGCCTGGCATGGCAGAACAGCTACGCAGCCAGTTAGAACAAGACGAACATATCGCCACAGAAATGGCGCGCGTCATGCGCCAAGCGGTGCAAATTCCCGCGCGCTTACCAGATAATCTGACCGAAAAACTCGACCGTGTGATGCTACATTCGTGGGCGGGTTTACCGATCTTTTTCGCCATCATGTATCTGCTCTTTCAAGGCATTTTTTTACTCGGCTTACCCCTGCAAAGCGGTATCGCAACCGCCTTGGGTTGGCTGCGTGAAATCGCACTCGCACCGCTCTTAAGCGCGCTGCCGCTGGCATTGCAAGGCTTGCTGCTGGACGGCATCTACAACGGCGTGGCGACGGTGGCAGCCTTCGTACCTATCATCGTATTGTTCTTTTTATTTATGGCGATTATCGAAGACAGCGGCTATTTATCACGCGCCGCATTTTTGATGGACGCGCTAATGGCAAAATTGGGCTTGGATGGGCGCGGCTTCGTAATGTTGTTGATGGGTTTTGGCTGCAACGTCCCCGCGCTGATGGGCACACGCGTGATGCGCTCACGCGCCATGCGCCTGCTCACCATGCTGGTGATTCCGTTCTCGTTATGTTCGGCGCGCCTGCAAGTTTTTGTGTTTATTACCGCCGCATTATTCTCACCAAAAGCAGCCCCCTTGGTGTTATTCAGCCTGTATTTATTCAGCTTTGCCGCCGCAATTTTGACCGCGCTATTGTTCAAAAATAAATTCAAAAATTCCGAACCGTTTGTATTAGAACTCCCACCCTACCGCTTCCCCACCGTGCGCCAAATGCTGTTGCGCGGCTGGCATGAAGTCACACACTTTTTAAGTCGCGCCACGCAGTTCATCATCGCTGGCGTGGTGTTAGTTTGGCTGCTCACGCACATCCCGTTCAGTGCCGCACCCGCCAGCAGCGAAACACTTTCTGGCATGTTAGGAAACTGGCTACACCCTTTATTCGCCCCTTTGGGCATCACCCCTGAACTTACCATCGCCCTTATCTTCGGCTTCGTTGCCAAAGAAATTGTTATCGGCTCACTGGCGGTTATTTATGGACTGTCAGGCGAGGCACTAGGCGGCGCACTAGCCCATCAACTCGACTGGGTGCAAGCCTACAGTTTTATGCTGTTCACGCTGATTTACACCCCCTGCCTCTCCACCATCGCCACCTTAAAAAGTGAAGCCAAAGACACCGCCTTCACGCTGTTTTCTATCCTCTGGTCGCTAGGGCTGGCTTGGCTGGTGAGCTTTGTTTTTTATCAGGGTACGAGGATGTTGGGGTACTAAACAGAAGTTGAATGAGCTTCCCTAAAATTAAACAAAGGGCTCGTCGTGGAAAAAAGCTTGATGAATTCAACTCTGAAGTGCAACGCAGGTTCGTTCTTTAACGTAGCTTAATTGCACCCCGCAGAATACTTCATGTGGCGACCTAAATCCCAGCACTTTACGCGGGCGATGATGAGGATAAAAGAGATTTTGTGTAAACGGCGGCAATATCTTGGTACTACAAAAAATCCTAGGACACAGTTCGTTGACGATGACGATGCGTTACGCCCATCTTGCGCCCGACCATTTGCAAGAAGCGAAGGCGTTCAATCCATTAAGCAAAATTTAACGCAGTTGACCTTTTGTCGTCTAGGCAAAAAATAAGGAGCTACGAATTAACGTAACTCCTTGATAAATGGTGGGTCTGCTCGGACTTGAACCGAGGACCAAAGGATTATGAGTCCTCTGCTCTAACCAACTGAGCTACAGACCCGAAACTTTCATACTGATTATTTTTCGCTATCCAAGAAACTCTTTAGTTTTTCGGAGCGCGAAGGGTGACGCAATTTACGCAGTGCCTTGGCTTCGATTTGACGAATACGTTCGCGAGTCACATCAAACTGTTTACCGACTTCTTCCAAGGTGTGATCGGTATTCATTTCAATGCCAAAACGCATCCGCAATACTTTGGCTTCACGCGGGGTGAGGCTGTCTAAAATATCTGCGGTTGCGCCACGCAAACTGCCGTACACCGCCGCATCGACTGGCACAGTGGTGTTGGCATCTTCAATAAAGTCGCCCAAGCTGGAATCCGCATCGTCGCCAACGGGGGTTTCCATGGAAATCGGTTCTTTGGCGATTTTCAAAATTTTATGGATTTTGTCTTCCGACATTTCCATTTTTTCGGCCAATACCGCGACATCAGGTTCGAGCCCAGTTTCTTGCAAAATTTGGCGCGAGATGCGATTCATTTTGTTGATGGTTTCAATCATGTGCACAGGAATACGAATAGTGCGCGCTTGATCGGCAATCGAACGGGTAATCGCTTGGCGTATCCACCAAGTCGCGTAAGTCGAAAATTTATAGCCGCGACGATATTCAAATTTATCCACGGCTTTCATCAAGCCGATATTGCCTTCTTGAATCAAATCTAAGAATTGCAGACCACGATTGGTATATTTTTTGGCAATCGAGATAACCAGACGCAAGTTCGCTTCTATCATGTCGCGCTTGGCGCGACGAGCGCGCGCTTCGCCATTGGTCATCTGTTTATTGATGTCTTTCAAATCTTTAATGGGAATGCCCACGCGCTCTTGCAACCGCAGCAAGTGTTGCTGTTGTTCAACAATAGCAAACTCAAAATGCGCCAAACTGTCGCTATACGGCTTGCTCGTTTTAAGCTCTTCTTTTACCCACAACAAATTGATTTCGTTGCCAGGAAACACTTTGATGAAATGCGGACGCGGCATTTTGGCTTTGCCCACACACAGATCTTGAATCGCACGTTCGGAACGACGCACCTCTTCAACCAAGCCGCGCATAGTGTCACAAAGCGCATCCACTTGCTTAGCAGCAAAGCGGAAATTCATCAAAGAATCAGAAATTTCTAATTGGCATTTGTCGTATTGCTTACTGCGATAGCCGTATTTTTCGTAGGCTTTGCCCATCTTGCTAAATTGCGTAGCAATCTCAGCAAATCGTTCCAACGCATCAGCGCGTAATCGCGCCAGATTGGCGGCCACTGCTGCGGCATTGGCCGCTTCATCAACCTCTTCTTCCTCTTCTTCGGACTGCTCTTCTTCTTCGCCTTCGTGTGCAGCGGCTTGCGCTGCCGCTTCTGCATTAGCTGCGGCGAGAGCCTCGGCAGCTTCGGCTTCACGATCGACAAAACCATCAATCAAGTCGTCAGCTTTAAGTTCGTTGCGTTCAATTTTGCCCGCTAACGCCAAAATTTCCGCGATGGTGGCAGGACACGCAGAGATAGCTTGAATCATGTGTTTCAAGCCATCTTCGATGCGCTTGGCAATCTCGATTTCTTTTTCGCGCGTGAGCAAGTCCACTGTACCCATTTCGCGCATATACATACGCACAGGATCGGTGGTGCGACCAAACTCAGAATCAACGGTAGTGAGCGCAGCTTCCGCTTCGGCGGCAGCATCTTCATCGGCAACCGCAGGCGCGGCATCCGTCATAATCATCGCTTCGGCATCAGGCGCGACATCAAATACCTTAATGCCCATGTCGTTAATCATGCTGGCCACGCCTTCGATTTGCTCGGCTTCGAGCATGTCGGGCAAGTGATCGTTGATTTCCGCATAGGTCAAATAGCCGCGTTCTTTACCCAATACAATCAAGGCTTTTAGGCGCGTGCGACGTGCCTCTAAGTCTTGTTGGGGATCCACTACGGGCTGTTCGACTAACGTTTTTTTAACGGCTTTTTTCTTATCTTTGGGGGCGGTCATGGTTGATTCCTGTGGTGCGTGCGGACACGGAAAGCGCGGCATTATACCCGCGTGAGCAGTTTTTTCCCAATGCTGCGTATCGTCCATAGCAAAGCGGCTCTTATGCCGTTGATTGGATAAGAGCCGCGACTAAGTTGAGCGGCTTAAAGTAACGCAGGTAAAGCGATTTTATTATCGGTGCTGAATTGATAATCTTTGAAAATATGTTCCGCGCTCAGGCTTTGATAACTGCCGTCGGCATTGCGATGCGTGGTGTCTTTGAGGCGGTAAGTGTAATGCCCACAGGTCCAGCAATCGTAGTTACGCATGTGAGTGCACAAACAAGTTTTTTCCATCACCGAAACTTTTTTCGCACCAGGATGTAGCGCAACTTGCTCGTTGTAAGCCTTGATGTAATCGCAACTGCCGCTCGCATCCAGCAAATAACCATAGGCTTCGCAATTAGGACGTATCCCCGCGCCAATCGAGGGACTGGTGCTAATCATGCGCATCGGATAACCCGTTGGCGAAGTGGTATTCACTTGCATCATGTCTTCGGTAGCACGGAAATACTCTTGCTGAATTTTGGCGGGGATGCCGCACTCTTTAGCAACGGTAAAACGAGTCGCAACTTGCACCGCTGCGCAGCCTGCCTCCAAGAAGCCCACCGCATCGCTCCCAGTAAAAATCCCACCAGCGGCAATCACAGGAATATCAATTTTTTCGGCTTTAAGATACGCAACAATTTCCGCAATGATGGTGTGCAAATCGTATTGCGCCCAATCCATACCAAAGCCCAAATGTCCACCTGCTAACGGACCTTCAACCACTACAAAATCAGGCAGACGGTCTAAGCGCGCAGTTTTGCGCAGGAACAAAATCAAGGCGCGTAACGAAGACACGATAATGCCGAGTTTGGCATCGCGAAAACGTGCGTTATCTTTCATCAACTCGAACGAACCGAGGTGCAAGCCTGCGCTTAAAGTAATACCGTCAATGCCCGCATCGAGCGCGCCATTCAAACGCACTCGCAACGTTTCGCGCGGCAAATTCATGGTCAATTTTTCCATGCAGTTGACGAAAATTAGGCCGTCGCCGCGTTTGGCTTCCATCGTAGTTTGTACATGCAAACGGGTCGCTTCGGCGACTTGTGCAAGATCAAATTGCACAATGGATTTATCAGCGATTTCGATGTTGAGTTTGTATTGCTTTTGTTTCTCGCTAACAAATTTAGTTTTGTAGCGACGGTCAGTAACCGTTGGTAACATCGCATCAGAAATATGCCCAATTCCGCCTAGGCGCGAGACTTCCAATGCCAGCTCAGCGGTGGAAATATCCACCCCCATCCCGCCAATAATAATAGGCACAACTTCTTTTTTACCAAAGCGTAAGCGAAAATCATCAACACGTTTCATAGGGAGTCTTCTTCAGCGGATGCAAAAATTTAAGGTGCGCAGGATGCCACAACTAGCCAGATACTCAAAGTAAAAGCCCACACTTTTGTTAACCACAAGTACAAATACCCCCTGTTTTAGTCAATAAAAATCTCGGCTTGTGATACAAAATTTAGCTATAAAATCAGCGGGGCTATAGGGGTCGAATAAAAAATTCGTCGCTAGATTAAGGTTACTATTGGCTTGGTTGGGCGGGTTAAAAATTTCACAATCTTGTCAGCCAGCGACTTAAAGGCGATTACGATCTAAATTCTGAATGACGCACGTTCGCAAGACTCGCTTTACACACGGTTACCATGAGCCACAACGCTATCATCAAGGATAAATCCATCACCTGCGTGAAGCGATGTTGCGCAACTTTTCGCCCAGCCAAATCAAGCAAACTTTTTAAGGAGCAGCCATGCAGCAGACAATTTTCATTACATTTTTCTTAGTGCTGTTAAGCGCGTGCAGTCCTAGCGACAGCCCCGCCCCTACGCCCAAATTATTCAGCGCATCACGCGACGCGCTGGACAAAGCTAAAGCCGTACAAGGCATCGTGCAACAACAAAATTCCGCACAACAACAAGCTATAGACGAGCAAAAATAATTAGCGAAAATTTAGCAAAAAAATTTGGCGCGTATTAAGATGCGCGCACCCAACACAAGGAGAACCATCATGGCTAAAGGTCAACAACGCAAAAACAAAGAAGTCAAAAAACCTAAAAAAACACCGCCACCTGCAGTTTAATTTTTAGCTAGGTGAACATTAAAGCCCCACTAAATTTAGCGGGGCTTTTTTAATCATCGCGCAGCCTCATCACTACGACTTAACCAAACTCAAACAGCTTTTATGCGCCTAGCCCAACTCCAGCAACGCTTGCAAGCCCTAGGCTGCAAACCGTGCCATGCCGACCGACTGCTGCGTGGTTGGCTGCAAATCGCCTCTTACGACCGCACACACAGCTCAGCAGAAAACTTTTTTCCACTGGCGTTACGCAACGAATTACCCGCGCTGGAAGCCGAACTAAACAGCTTAGCGCGCTTGCACAGCGAGCATCCTGCGGTAGCTCATAAAAACGATGACCTACCCCCCACCCTAACCCTCCCCCGTAAAACGGGAGAGGGAATCAACGCCACGCTACGCGAATCTGCTAATAACCTAGGCGTATCACGTTTATTGGTGGCATTGCGTGACGGGCAGATGGCCGAAAGTGTGTTGTTGCCACGCGGCGGGCTGTGCATTTCTACGCAAGTTGGCTGCGCAGTGGGCTGTGTGTTTTGTATGAGCGGACGCGCGGGGTTAATCCGCCAATTAGACAGCTTAGAAATCGTTGCACAAGTGGTGTTAGCGCGCCGCCAGCGCAGCGTAAGCAAGGTGGTTTTTATGGGCATGGGCGAGCCTGCGCACAATCTCGACAATGTGCTCGAAGCCATCGCCTTGCTTGGCACACAGGGCAACATCGGGCATAAAAATTTAGTGCTTTCCACGGTCGGTGATAAGCGTGTTTTTGAACGACTGGCACACCACTCGGTTAAGCCCGCCCTCGCCATTTCACTGCACAGCACCGATGCAACACTACGCGCGCAGTTGCTGCCGAACGCGCCGCCAATGGACATAGCCGAGCTGGTGACGCAGGGCGAAATTTATGCGCGTGCGACGGGCTATCCCGTGCAATATCAATGGACGTTAATTGCGGGCGTGAACGACAGCGATGCTGAAGTAGCCGGCATCGCGCGACTACTAAAAGATAAATACGCGATGATGAATTTCATCCCGTTCAATGCGGTGGACGGCTTAACGTATCGCCGCCCCAGCATTGCGCGCACCGAAACGATGGTGCAGATGCTTAAACAGCAAGGCATTTTGGCGCGCATTCGCGACTCGGCGGGGCAAGAAATCGAAGGCGCGTGTGGGCAGTTACGCGCCCGCACAGAGCAAGCCCAGCGCAGTAAAAAAATGAATTTCACTCCTCCCGTCAACCGCACGCCATCGCCCTCTGTAAGCGCGCACGAGTAAGCGCACATCGCGCGAATTACTTTGCCCTGCGCCGTTATAATTCGCGCCCTTTTCTAACGAGGAATTCATCGTGTCTGATTTTCTAGCTGTGTTACCGCAATACCTGATGCCCAAACAATTACTCACCGTGCTAGCAGGCAAATTCGCCAGTGCGCGCTTGGGCGGACTGACCACCTCGGTGATACGCGCTTTTGTCGCGCGTTATGAGGTGAATATGCAAGAGGCTGCCAATCCCGACATCACCAGTTACACCAGCTTTAACGAGTTTTTTACGCGCCCGCTACGCGACGATGCTCGACCATTCGCCCAAGCGAAATTTATCAGCCCAGTCGATGGCGCGATTAGTCAATTTGGTGACATTCAGCACGACAGTATTTTTCAAGCGAAGGGGCATCACTACACCATCACCGCGCTGGTCGGCGGTGATGCCGAACTTGCCGCACAATTTAACGATGGCAGTTTTGCCACGCTGTATTTAAGCCCCAAGGATTACCACCGCATTCACATGCCGTGTGCGGGACGGTTACGCCGCATGATTTATGTGCCGGGTGATTTATTTTCAGTGAATCCCACCACCGCACGCGGCGTGCCAGGTTTGTTCGCGCGCAACGAGCGCGTGGTATGCGTATTTGATGGCGAGTTTGGGCAATTTGTTTTGACGCTAGTGGGCGCGACCATCGTCGGCAGCATGGCAACGGTGTGGCACGGTATGGTGAATCCGCCACGTCCTGGCACGGTGCGCGAATGGCGTTATGACGACCAGCAAATTACCTTGCAACAAGGCGAAGAAATGGGACGCTTTTTGTTAGGCTCAACCGTGGTGATGCTGTTTCCCAAAAACACCTTGAGCTTCAATCCAACTTGGCAAGCCACACAAGCTATCCGCATGGGCGAGGCGATGGGCAGTTAAGCGTTGTTGAGTTAAGAAAGATTTGCCAGTAAATGAACAAGGGCGCATCTGCGCCCTTGTTCATTTACTGCGCGCCGCTTTAATCAGCACGCTGGCTAAGTTGGTAGCTGTAGTTACTTTTCACCGCGCAAAGTAATTTCGACGCGACGATTCGGTTGCAAGCAGACAATTTGTTTAGCCTTACTTTCCTTGTTCGAGCACAGCACGATAGGCCGACTAGAGCCACCGCCTTGCGCACTGATTTTTTCCGTAGCAATACCCTTCTCAACCAAGTATTTCTTCACGCGTTCGGCACGTTCATCAGAGAGCTTACTGTTTTTCGCTTCGTTACCATCGCTGCGCAAGCGGTCGGTATAACCGACTAACAAAATCGACTGTATCGACACCCAGCTCTTAATTTCTGCGGCCAATTTATCCAAACTTTCATCTGCGCCTAGCATCAACTTATCCGAGCCAAACTCAAACAACGCATCCCCTGACAAGGAAAGCTTTGCAACATCTTTGCTGACTTGAGCTTTGCCTGAATTTTTATCGGCGAGCTGTTGCGCTTTGTTGCAGTTTTCACCATTGGTCTTGGCTTCGTAGAGTAAATTTTCTACGCCACGCGCATACGATTCGGCATGACTCCAACCCGATTCTTTTTTCTCATGTCCCGCCCACACCAACTGCACTTCTGCTTCGGCAAGTTGACGTTGTCCACATTTGAAATACATGCCTTTTTTCTGCTCGGCAATTTGCGCCCACAAATCTTCTCGTACCGTCTCAGTGCCTTGCAAGTCTTGCGGCGTGTCCATGCTGATATTCGACTGTTTAGCTTCCAGCGCATCCAACAACACTTGCGCTTGCGCAATCGCGGCAAACATCGTGCCGCTGCTATCGGTTTGGTGATATTCGCTTAACGCCATATCTAACCAAGCGCGTGCTTTGGCGAGGTGATAGTTATCTGAGCCCAGCTCACCGAATGCCAAGGTATCGGCACGGCGTTGCAAAGCTTCAATCTGCTGCAAATTAGCGGGCATCGGCTCTGGCGCAGCCATCGCTAAGGTAGAAATCGACAACAACAACGACATTAGTAATTTACTCATGGTAGAGACTCGCTTAATTGACGCAAACACGGAACTGCAAGGTAAAGCTAGGGCTAGGCGCAGTGGGATTGCCCACAAACAACCCTTTGGGATTGAAGCGCACATTGCTCACTAACGGATCACACCCCGTAACGGCATTCGGCACGGGCACATATCCCCATGCGGCAGTCGGTGCGCCCCCAAAAAACTGCAAATCAGGGAACGGTGGGCTAACCGTGGGGTTGTTCAACGCTGCGGCGTTATAGGTATAAGTTAAGCCACTGGCGGGTGCGCCATCTATAAAATTCACAGGCCCTGTTCCCGCTGCGGCTAAATCTTTGACATAGAAAGCAACATTGGCTGGGACAGGATCACTAATGACCAAAGAGTTGTTATCCACTGACCCCGTCCCTGAGTTGGTCACAATCAGGTTGTACACCGCCACCGCCCCAGGAATAAATTTAGGGTTGGTCACGCCATTGACGGGGTCGGACAAAACTTGCACCGTTTTCAAGAACATCAGCGACGGCATAGGGTTGCTTACGGTCACCAAAGCAGCGTTATTCAAATTGCCATTAAACGAGATGCCGCCGCTGGTGTATTCGTAACGCGCGC
>JAVHRN010000026.1:0-3901 GCA_036171695.1 Gallionella sp. | reverse complement strand
GTTTGCGTGATCGCGAAATGGTAACGAAGTTGTTTGATGAGCTCGGTCCTCGTTATGCAACACGCAACGGCGGTTACTTGCGCGTGCTGAAGTTCGGTTTCCGTCAAGGTGATAATGCACCAATGGCGTTGATTGAATTGATGGATCGTCCCGCTGATGCAGCTGTTGTTGATGCTGAGTAATTAGCGAGATTGCAGTAAAACGAAAAAACCGAGTTCGCTCGGTTTTTTTACGTCTATATTTTTCGCTATAAATTGTGCGGTGCAATTCCTTATTGTGTAAGAATTCGCGCTGATTTTTTATGATGTTTTTTCAGGAGTGCGCGATGTCTCACTGGTTTACGGATAATTCTCTTTCCATTGGTAACACCCCTTTAGTGCGCTTAAATCGCGTCACGGACGGCGCAAAGGCTACCGTGCTAGCGAAAATTGAAGGGCGCAATCCCGCTTATTCGGTGAAGTGCCGCATCGGTGCGGCAATGATTTGGGATGCCGAACAGCGCGGCATCTTGACTAAGGGCAAAGAAATTGTTGAGCCAACCAGCGGCAACACAGGGATTGCCTTGGCGTTTGTCGCTGCTGCGCGCGGCATTCCGTTGACATTGACCATGCCTGAAACCATGAGCATCGAGAGACGTAAATTGTTAGCGGTGTATGGCGCGAAGTTAGTGCTGACTGAGGGGGCAAAAGGCATGAGTGGCGCGATTGCGAAAGCCGAAGAAATTGCCGCTTCTGATAGCAAATATGTGTTGCTGCAACAGTTCAATAATCCTGCTAACCCAGCCATCCATGAACGTACTACTGGCCCTGAAATTTGGGCTGATACCGCAGGCAAAGTCGATATTTTTGTAGCGGGGGTGGGCACCGGCGGCACGCTCACAGGCGTGTCGCGATTTTTGAAACTGCATCAGCCTAAACTGCTGAGCGTCGCAGTCGAGCCAGCCGCTAGTCCAGTAATTTCGCAGCTCCGCGCAGGACAGCCAATTAAGCCCGCACCGCACAAAATTCAAGGCATCGGTGCTGGATTTGTGCCTAGTAATTTGGACATGTCGCTGGTTGATGCAATCGAGCAAGTGAGCAATGAAGAAGCGGTGGAATACGCGCGGCGTATGGCGAAAGAGGAGGGTATTTTGTGCGGCATTTCGTGTGGTGCGGCCGTCGCAGCGGCGGTGCGCGTAGCAAAGCGTCCAGAACATGCCGGCAAAACCATCGTGGTTATTTTGCCTGACTCAGGCGAACGCTATTTGAGCACGGTGTTATTTGATGGCTTGTTTGATGACAAAGGCTTTGCGTTGTAAATTATTGGCTCTAAATTTAATAAAGTAGGACTCTCAGAGTGCCCAGAGTTTTTCTCAATGCTTTTTTGTTGTGGATGTTGTGCATACTGTTATTACTGAAATGGTTAAGGCTTTAGTTATAGGAGAAGATTATGAGGATTGTGATTAGTCGGGTGGTAATTGCGATTTGTGTTGTTAGCATTTTAATAGTCAATACAGCCGCTTCTGCTGAAGAAGCAAACAAGCATGGTTTGAGCTATTCGGTATCACGGAATATTGGCGTTGGTGCTGGTGAGATTTATTATCTAATCAATAAGGACGGAGTTTGGTCGGTTGTAAAAACGGCTGACCTTTCGGATAAAAATGTTGAGATGGTTTCTGTAGATACCGTCCAAAAAGTAATCCAGTTGCAAGCTAATAAAGCAGAGTCTTCCTTACACTATGATGTTCCATCATGGAAATGTTACAAAGAGACACGCGAAAGAAACGGCTACAGTATTTGTACGTCAAATTTTTCAGAAAGTTATCATAGTGTAGACACATTGCTTGTTACTGCATTGACATTGGCATCGTGGAGTTTTGTTCAAGTTGATCAGCAAAAATTACTTGATGTCGCGGTAACAAGTGGTTTACTTGAAGCAGCCGAACGAGAGTATCAGTTCAAAGTTAATGACGCAAATAAGAAAGAAGCTGACCTCATTGAGCCGCGTGAAAAAGCCGAGCAAGAAAAGCTAACTATGGATAAACAGGCTGACCAAGGTGATGCTTCTGCTAAATATAAACGAGCCTTATTTTATTTAGGGGCTGATAGCTACAACGAAATAGCTGGAAAGTGGTTTGCAAAAGCAGCGGATGCAGGTAGTGCGGATGCTATGTACAAACAAGGTGTTTTTCAATCTCAAGCAGGCAACGAAGTAGAGGCAGAAAATTTGTGGAAAAAGGCAGCTCAGGGAGGTTGCATCGACGCTAGAGTTGCATTAGAGAAGTTAATTGCGGAGCGTAATCGTTTGGCTGCGCAACAAAAATTTAACACGGAACAACAAGCTCAGGAGCGCAAACAAATTATCGCATTCCGTAAATCAATATCGGATGGGGTTGAAACAAATTGTGGTCCAGTTATTTATGTAAAAGGCACTTTAGTAAAAGTCTCTTTCCCTGTTAAAGACTATGGAAATGAACACTGGGTACGGAAAGATATCATTTTCCCAGCCCGTTATAGTTGCAGATTCGTTAATGGGCAGTATCAGCCTCCAGAATAAGAAGTTGTCTTTAGCTTTTTATGTAAATTAGCCCCTTCTTTATCGTTGATATTTTTCGGTGTCAGCTAGAAGGGGTTCAGTTAGCAGGGTGAGCAAGTATTTTATCTGTTGAGTAAAAAGCCCGCTGTATTTAGCGGGCTTTTTTATGCGGGCTATTAGGTTATTTTACCGCGCAGTGTTTTGAGTTCGCCGCGCTGCGATTTTCCTTCCAGACGTTTTCTTTTAGCACTGTGCGAGGGCTGGGTTGGCGTGCGCTTTTTGCTGGTGACGGTCGCGCTGATAATTAAATTTTTAAGCCGTTCTAACGCATCGGCGCGGTTCTTTTCTTGGCTGCGATGTCGTTGCGCTTTGATGACGATGATGCCTTCACGCGAGATGCGGCTATCCGCCAAATTGCGCAATTTTTCTTTGAGTTCATCGGGCAACGAAGCCGCATTGATGTCGAAGCGCAGATGAATCGCGGTGGAAACTTTGTTGACGTTCTGGCCGCCCGCACCCTGCGCGCGAATGGCATTCAGCTCGATTTCAGCATCGGGAATGTGTAGTTGTGCGGAAATTTCCAACAACTGAGTTATCGCTTTAAGACTTGCTGTAAGTATTTGCCCGTCACGCTATGTTTGTTTTTCGCGATGTCTTTGGGCGAACCTTCGGCAATGATTTTGCCACCGCCAAAGCCGCCTTCGGGGCCGAGGTCGATGACCCAATCCGCTGTTTTAATGACGTCGAGATTGTGTTCGATGACCACCAAAGTGTTGCCTTGGTCGCGTAGTTTGTGGATGACTTTGAGCAGCAGCGCGATGTCGTGAAAGTGCAGCCCTGTGGTCGGCTCATCCAAAATGTATAGCGTGCGTCCAGTATCGCGTTTGGATAATTCCAGCGAAAGTTTTACGCGCTGCGCTTCGCCGCCCGATAAAGTGGTGGCAGATTGTCCCAGTGTGATATAGCCCAAGCCCACGTCCAGCAAGGTTTGCAGCTTGCGTGCGATGAGTGGCACGGGTTTGAAAAACTCATGCGCAATTTCCACCGTCATGCCCAAAATTTGCTGGATGTTTTTGCCTTTGTATTGCACTTCCAAAGTTTCGCGGTTGTAGCGATGGCCGTGGCACACGTCGCATGGCACATATACGTCGGGCAAAAAGTGCATCTCGACTTTCAGCACGCCATCACCCTGACACGATTCGCAACGTCCGCCTTTGACGTTAAAAGAAAAACGCCCTGGCCCGTAACCACGTTCGCGCGCGCTAGGTACGCCTGCAAACAGTTCGCGGATGGGCGTAAATAAACCCGTGTAAGTGGCGGGATTCGAGCGCGGCGTGCGCCCAATCGGCGACTGATCGACGTTGATGACTTTGTCGAAAAATTCCAG
>JAVHRN010000025.1:0-3973 GCA_036171695.1 Gallionella sp. | reverse complement strand
GACAACAAGCCCGCCACAAAAGACAAACCAAAACTACCGAATCCCAGTTCCATCATGCTTACAGCGCGTGTCGCAACAACGCGGCGATCGCATCACGATCAGTTTCAGCGGTGACGCGCGCCACTTCCGAGCCGCCCTTGAATACGATCAAAGTGCTTTGGTAACGCACATGAAAACTGCGCACCACGTCTTTTTGGGTATCGAAATCCACGCGCAATGCGGTGATGTCTTTGAATTCTTTGCTCGGCAACAATTCACCCAGAATTTTTTCCTGTGTACGGCAAGTGCCGCACCAATCCGCCACAATCAACACCAGTACAGGCTTACCTGCCTTGTTCAAAGTGTCCAGTTTGTCTTGGGTATAAGGTGCGCCGATGGCGTGCGCCAGTAAGGGCAAGAGCAGTGCGGCAGCGAGTAGTAGTTTGTTCAGTGTCTTCACAAAATTCTCCTGAGTGATAGTGCAGACACAAAATGTGTCGCACTACTTAGTCTGACCAAGCAAGGATTTCTTACACAAAAGGGTACGAATGAAGCTGTAAGAATACCGAGTGCGATAGCGACTACCTCACCGTCACCCGTGAAAGACGTGACTTGATTGCCGCACCCTCCCCCCACACTTTTTAGGAGAATGAAATGAAACGTACCCCACTATTCAATGCCTTGTTTGCTTCTGGCGCACTCACTTTGTCGCTCGCAGGGATGGCGATTGCTGCGCCCTGTCGCGCCAATCCTTGCGCACCTCGCAGCAACGCTGCGCGTATGAACCCCTGTGCTGCCAAGAATCCTTGCGCCGCTAAAAACCCTTGTGGAGCTAAGAATCCTTGTGCAGCTAAGAATCCTTGTGCAGCGGCGGCCGATCACATTGACCCTGCGCTAACGACTCGCCCCAGCAACTATCGCCCTTACCAAGCCAGCCAGACAAAACTGATACAAGAAGGCAAGAAACTGTTCAGCGATACCCGCTTGAGCACGAATGGCATGTCCTGCAACACCTGCCATCAAAGCTATGGGGCTTTCCAAGCCACTTTCGCACAACCCTATCCCCACTTTGTACAGATGACCCATGACCGCGCAGGTGTAAAAGCGGTACATCTGGATGAAATGGTGCAGTTCTGCATGATGGCTCCGATGGCCTCCAAACCTCTCCCTTGGAATGGTCGAAAATTGGCGGCATTAACCGCCTATTCCGCTTCGCTGCAAAAAGGTTTTAAGCCAGAAAATGCTGGCAGCAATCCGTGCGCGGCTAATCCCTGTGCAGCGAAAAGCAAGATGAATCCATGCGCCGCAAAAATGAACCCTTGTGCCGCTAAAGGCAGGATGAATCCATGCGCAGCCAAAAATCCCTGCACCGCAAAAATGAATCCCTGTGCAACTAAAAATCCGTGCAGTGGCAAAAATCCTTGCGCAGCAAAACATCTGTAAAAATGCATTCTGCTACGGCACTCGGCTTCAACACGAAGTCGTTTGCCGTAACCAATTTCTTTAGACAGGGTGCGCGTAACAATACCGCACCCTGACGGCTGATTCGCCAAGATGAAAATACAACGCATCTATCTAACAACCTCCGTTCTGCTCACTCTGCTGCTTGTCTGGCAAACTGCCCTGCACGAATCCGCCCTGCTGCTGATTCCGCTGGGTGCGTTGTTAGGCTTGGCATTCCATCATGCGGGGTTCGGCTTTACGGGTGCCTATCGAGTGATGATGGAGGCTGGCAGCGTCAGGCTAGTGCGGGCGCAATTGCTGTTGCTTGCGTTAACCACCTTGTTGTTCGCGCCTTTCCTCGCCGCCGCATCGTTCAACGGCCACGGCATCATCGGCGCAGTTGCACCAGTCGGGTTCGGTGTCGCAGTCGGCGCATTCATGTTCGGCATCGGTATGCAACTGGCGGGCGGATGCGGCTCTGGCACGCTGTGCGGTTTCGGCAGTGGCAACACGCGCCTGTTTTTTACCATCATCACCTTCTGTTTCGGCGGCTGGCTCGCTACATTGCATTCAGGCTGGTGGGGAAACCTGCCCGCTTGGGATGCCCCCGCACTCGGCGATATGTTGGGTTGGCCGCAGGCGGTAGCGTTGCAACTCGCCGTATTCGCACTGCTGTGGCGGGCAACGCTGCGCTGGGGAAAACGCGACGAAGAAAGTGAACAACAGCCCTACGTTTGGTGGCGCGGACCGTGGCCGCTGTATCTCACCATGCTGCTGGTTGCTCTGCTCAATCTGGCGGTGCTGCTACAAACTGGCCACCCTTGGGCGGTGACTTGGGCATTCACCCTGTGGGGCGCAAAAATGGCGGCGGCACTTGGCTGGGATGCGGAAGGCAGCGCATTCTGGAACAACGACTATCGGCTTGAACAATTACAAAGTAGCGTGTTCATGGACGAGACCAGCGTGATGGATATGGCTATCATTTTGGGTTCACTCATCGCCGCCGCGCTGGCGGGCAAGCTCAAACCGAATCTGCGTGTAACGGTGTTGCCGCTGCTGGGCGCGCTGCTCGGCGGACTGTTGATGGGTTACGGTTCGCGCATCGCCTACGGCTGCAACATCGGCGCGTTTCTTTCTGGCGTGTCTTCGACCAGCCTGCACGGCTGGCTGTGGATACTCGCCGCACTACCCGGCAATTGGATCGGCATCAAACTGCGCGGCGTGTTTCGCATTGAGTAACGCCGCTTGGTTACGACTGTGTTTCTTCTCCGCTCACCTCACCTCGCCACGGGTGCTTGCGCCTAACCTTGCTGTGTTGCCGCTGGCACAGTTGTTCACCATGCGAGCATACGAGGCAGAAAACTCTCGATTGTTATCGTGTGCTCAAGAAAGAAAGCGGGCATGAATATCGTCGGCGAAGTTGTGCGCGATACCCTCACCAGACACCCAGCCAGGTATGCTTCAAGTCAGGCGTTGCACTTCATATTTGAACCCGCGTTTCAACCTACGGTATGTTTTTGAAAAAAAACTTTTGAGGAAACAACTTGCTTAAACAGCCGCTTGTTTGGTTGCATCGCAACATCCTTCTTCGCGCATGACACCGCACAATACAACCCCCAAGAAAGCACCCAAAACGGGGGCTAACAGATACAGCCACAGACTGCTTAATTGTCCAGAAACCAAGGCGGGAGCGAGTGAGCGCACAGGGTTCATCGACGCGCCACAGATGGGACCTGCAAAAAGTGCTTCTAAAGCAACCACGCATCCAACAACGATTCCTGCGGTAATGCCACGTTCTTTGGCTCCACTGGATACTTTCAAAATAACGAACATGAGGATGGTCGTGAGCACCACTTCAAGAATGAACGACTGCGCATCCGAACCAGCAGGGATGGTTGTCCCTAACTTAAGATGCGTCGGAAATAATTCGTGCAAAAGCAAACTCGCAGCCACACCACCAATCACTTGACTCACGATATACGGCACTACCAGCCGTCGCCCAAACCGATGTGCCGCATAAAATCCCAACGTGACAGCGGGATTTAGATGCGCTCCCGAAATATCGCCGACCGCATAAATCATTGCCAAGACAATGAGGCCGAAAGTGAGCGCAATACCCAGGTGCGTAATAGCACCACCCGAAACATCATTGATAACAATTGCGCCCGTGCCCGCGAACACCAAGCAAAATGTACCGAAACACTCGGCAAATAATTTTTTTCTTTCTGTTTGATTAAGCATGCCGTCACCTCCAATGTTAATGTTCAGCAGCATCCGCAATCAGCGTCACTACTTGAGTTTTCCTTCTGCGCAAATGGAATGCTGCTGCCGCATCCAGCGAATATCCCGTAGTGGCGGCTGAAGTCACCAATAGACTCAAAATGCGTGGCAAAGCGCGTGTCCTGCAACATGCGCCAAGTGTTGCCGCAGACGGGGAATACTTTGCCCGTTTCGATGCGGTGATGTTTATCGAGCGTGAAAGCATCGGGATGGTCGGGGATGCTGCCGCGATAAATCACTGCTTGGCCGTAGTCTTCGCAGGCGGATTCCA
>JAVHRN010000024.1:0-4026 GCA_036171695.1 Gallionella sp. | reverse complement strand
GCGAAGAAACTGAAACTGACTTGTTCGGCGAACAAGCCGTGTTGTGCGGTGGCGCGGTTGAGTTGGTTAAAGCTGGCTTTGAAACGCTCACTGAAGCAGGTTACGCACCAGAAATGGCGTACTTTGAATGTCTGCACGAATTGAAATTGATTGTTGATTTGATGTACGAAGGCGGTATCGCCAACATGAATTACTCAATCTCAAACAATGCGGAATACGGCGAATATGTAACAGGTCAGCGTGTGATTGCAGATCAAGCGCGCGCCGCGATGAAAGAATGTTTGACCAACATTCAAAACGGTAACTACGCAAAACAATTCATTTTGGAAGGTCGCACTAACTACCCAGAAATGACTGCGCGTCGTCGTTTGAATGCAGAACATCCAATCGAAAAAGTGGGCGCGCAATTGCGTGGCATGATGCCTTGGATTAGCAAAAACAAACTGGTTGATCAATCGAAGAACTAAGCAACAAGTCGATAATCGTTCCTTAAAAATCGCTAGTTGTTAGTTCGGGTTTTGCCGACTAGCACTGGCGATTTTTCTTTCAGCAAGCTGAAAATTTTTATCAAGCACGGGTGAACACAATGGATGAATTTAATACACGCAAGCCGCTGACATTGCGCAAGCGCGGCATTTATTTGTTGCCAAATTTATTTACCACGGGTGCGTTATTTGCGGGTTTTTACGCGATTGTGCAGGCCATGAATGGCAAATTTGAAATTGCCGCTGTGGCAATTTTTATTGCTATGGTGCTGGATGGTTTGGACGGTCGCGTGGCGCGCATGACGCATACGCAAAGCGAATTTGGTGCTGAGTACGACAGCTTGTCTGATATGGTTTCGTTTGGTGTTGCGCCCGCGCTGGTGGTGTATGAATGGGCGTTGAAAGACATGGGCAAATGGGGCTGGTTCGCCGCCTTTATTTATTGCTGTGCGACCGCTTTGCGTTTGGCGCGCTTTAACACCAACATCGACGTGGTTGATAAGCGTTACTTCCAAGGCTTGCCCAGTCCCGCTGCCGCTGCTTTAGTAGCGGGCTTTGTGTGGGTAATGTCGGATGCGGGGTTTACTGGCGAGCAAGTGCGATTTTTTGCTGCTGCGATTGCGATTTTTGCAGGCTTGAGCATGGTGAGTAATCTGCCGTTCTACAGCTTCAAAGATTTCAATATGCGTAAAAGCGTACCGTTCCTGGCGATTTTTCTAGTCGCATTAGCGTTTTTGTTGGTATTTAGTTACCCGCCAGGCGTGTTGTTTGGTTTGTTTTTATGCTACTCGCTGTCGGGTTTTGTGATGTGGTTAGTGCGTCGTCGTAGTCATCCATTAAATTAAGAAAGCATTAAAAAAATGAATAGCAAGCAGTTAATTATTTTTGATACCACGTTGCGTGATGGCGAGCAAAGTCCAGGTGCGGCGATGACGCGCGACACGAAATTGCGCATCGCGCGACAACTCGAAAAGCTCGGCGTAAATGTCATTGAAGCGGGCTTTGCTGCCGCCAGTCCAGGTGATTTCTTAGCTGTGCAAGCCGTAGCTGAAGCGATTAGCAATTCCACCATTTGCTCGTTGGCGCGCGCTAGCGAGAACGACGTACGCCGTGCGGGAGAAGCGATTAAGCCCGCCAAATCGGGGCGCATCCATACCTTTATCGCGACCAGTCCGATTCATATGGAACACAAGTTGCGTATGAGCAAAGAGCAGGTGTTGGAGCGCGCCGTGCAAGCGGTGAAATGGGCGTTGGAATATACCGACGACGTGGAATTTTCTGCTGAAGACGCGGTGCGTTCTGACATGGACTTTTTGGTGCAAGTGTTTGATGAAGTCATCAAAGCAGGCGCAAAAACTTTGAACGTGCCCGATACCGTCGGCTACTCAATTCCGTTTGCATGGGGCGAACGGATGCAGCAACTGATTGCGCGCGTACCCAATTCCAATCAGGTGATTTGGTCAACGCATTGCCATAATGACTTAGGGCTGGCCTCGGCGAATTCGCTGGCGGCGGTGTTGAATGGCGCGCGTCAAGTTGAGTGCACCATCAACGGCTTGGGCGAACGCGCAGGGAATGCGTCGCTTGAAGAAGTGGTGATGGCGGTTAAAACGCGTCGCGATATTTTTAACTTGGATACTCGCATCGACACTACGCAAATCGTGCCGACTTCAAAATTGGTATCGAGCATTACGGGTTATCCAGTGCAACCCAACAAAGCCATTGTCGGGGCGAACGCTTTTGCGCATGAATCAGGGATTCATCAAGATGGCGTGCTCAAACACCGCGAAACGTATGAAATTATGAGTGCCGAATCGGTGGGTTGGAATGCTAATAAATTAACGCTAGGCAAGCTATCGGGTCGCAGTGCCTTGCGTCAACGTTTTGAAGCCTTGCACATCACCTTTACAGCCGAAGCAGACTTTATCGCCGCATTCAATCGCTTCAAAGAATTGGCCGATCGCAAAAGCGAAATTTTCGATGAAGACTTGCAAGCCTTGGTGAGCGACGAAGCCGTCACCAAAGTCAGTGAACATTACCGTTTAGTGTCGCTGCGCGCACATTCCGAAACGGGCATCTTGCCGCAAGCCAAAGTGGTGATGAATTTAGGCGGTGAAGAGTGCGAGGCGGAAGCACAAGGCGGCGGGCCTGTTGATGCCACCTTCAAAGCCATCGAGCAAATCGTTGCCAGCGGTGCCGAGTTGCAACTGTATTCGGTGAACAACATCACCAGCGGCACCGACGCACAAGGCGAAGTTACCGTGCGCTTGTCCAAAGGGGGGCGCATCGTCAATGGACAGGGCGCGGATACCGACATCGTTACTGCTTCCGCCAAAGCGTATTTGAATGCGTTAAACAAGCTCTATAACAAAGCCGAACGCGCGCATCCGCAGTTGTAGTGTTGGCAAAAGTAGCTCAATAAAAAACGCGCTTAGGCGCGTTTTTTATTGACTCAATGTTAGAAATCAATGTGGTCAGACCCGATTGATTTTTCCACCAATCTTCCTGATACCGCCTGCTGCAACGGGTCATCCCACATGATTTTTTTCATGCCTAGTGTCAGTAAGGTTGTCTCGGCATGGCTGGGGGTGTGGCTGAAAAGCGTCCAGAAAGGGAAGCGCGCATCGAGGCTGTTGTTTAGCTTTACGCCTTTGGGGGCGGTGGCATCAAATTGCAGCAGGTCAAAAACGAAAAACAGGTGGGGCTTTTTATCTAGGGCGCGTATCTGTTCGCTATTTCCACCCCCCAAGCGTTGTAGCACCAGTGCGACTTGCGGGCTATCGCCAAAACGCAGGTAACGTGGAATATGGTTCATGCCAGCGAGCGTTAGGTAGCGGTAGCCGGAGACGCTTGAAAGCAGGTACAACGTGCCGGTGAATTCAGCGGCCAGCCCAACGCCGTGACTGCTGAGATTCAGGATGAAGTCGTCTTTGCCATCGCCGTTTAGGTCGGCAAATGAGACGCTATCGACAAATTCAGATGGAAAATCGCGCGCCCGAAATACGACTTTGCTGGCTTTTTGTTGCCGCCCACCGAGGCTGACCATCACATGCGTTGCGTCTTCGTCTTCCTCGTGCTTGCGTGCTTTCGAGATGCCGCTGACAGTGATGTCATGCTCGCCGCAATGCGCGATGATTGGACTGTTCGTGTCCATGACGTAACCAGATACGGTTTCTGTCGTGCAGGTAGAAAGCGGAACAGATCTAGCCTGCTCTGGGGAGAACAGGGGGGGCGTAATCCAGCCAGTCTTCTTCTGCTATGGCAGCTTTGTTGAAGAGGACTGCGCAGAAGATGATCAGCAATAGATTTTTATTCATTGGTTTGCGTTGTTTGGATTTTGAATGCCGTGAGCTGAATGTTAAGTAGGCAGGTAAGGGCAATCAGAGGGGGGCAAACTTAGTCAGAAAATTGATAGTCAGCTTGTTTGACTAATTCATTCTCCAGAAGTATTCGGCAGCCATAGCGTCCCGCAGATTTCTTTTCAACGGCGGATTCAACTTTGAAGTGCAACTTTTCGAAACGAATTAGGGGGTGAGCTGGG
>JAVHRN010000023.1:0-4138 GCA_036171695.1 Gallionella sp. | reverse complement strand
CAGCAACTTGACCAACACGTTGCTTATCAGCACCCTTCAACACGATTTCGGTTTGCGTTGGTGTTTCCACTTTCACACCCGCTGGCATTTTGTGCGCGAGTGGGTGCGAGAAACCCAAAGTCAAATTCAAAGTATCGCCAGCGGCAGCAGCACGGTAACCCACGCCAACCAACAGCAACTTACGTTCAAAGCCCTTGCTCACGCCAACCATCATGTTAGCCAGCAGCGCACGCATCGTGCCTGACATCGCATCCGCTTCGGTTGAGTCGTTCATTGCCTTGAACAATAACGCATCACCTTCACGAACAACCGATACAGAACCATTCAATGGCTGAATTAAAGTACCCATTGGACCTTTAACTGATACTTGACTAGCCGACAAGACCACTTCAACACCACTTGGCACAACGACAGGATTTTTAGCAACTCTAGACATAAACCCTCCTTAAGCCACGAGACACAAAAGCTCGCCACCAATACCATTGGCACGCGCTTTACGATCTGTCATCAAACCCTTAGAAGTTGAAACAATCGCGATACCGAGACCGTTCATCACCTGAGGAATATCTGCCGTACCTTTGTAAACGCGCAGACCTGGCGTACTAACACGCTGAATCTTTTCGATTACTGGACGACCGCTGTAGTATTTAAGACCGATTTCTAAAGTTGCTTTACCGCCGTCGCCAGCAACAACTTTATAACCATCTACATAACCTTCTTCTTTCAAAACGTCCGCAATGGCAATTTTGATTTTTGAAGAAGGCATAGCTACCGTTACTTTTTCCGCCATTTGCGCATTACGAATGCGCGTTAACATGTCGGAGATTGGATCACTCATACTCATAAATTTCTCCTACCAACTTGCCTTAACGATACCTGGGATCTCACCGCGCATTGCAAATTCGCGAACTTTAGTACGACCCAAGCCAAACTTACTAAACGTGCCACGAGGGCGACCAGTCAATGCGCAACGATTACGCAAACGCACTGGGCTTGAGTCACGTGGAAGAGCCTGCAACTTAGCGCGTGCTTCAGCACGTTCTGCATCACTTGCCGAGAAATTTTCAATGATTGCTTGCAACGCTGCACGTTTTGGTGCGAATTTCGCAACCAATTCACGACGTTTCAGATCACGATTGATAACTGCCATCTTAGCCATTAGTCTTTTCTCATTTCTTTAAAGGAAGTTTGAACGCCATCAAAAGAGCCTTAGCTTCTTCATCTGTCTTTGCTGAAGTGGTGATCGTAATGTTCATCCCACGCAAAGCATCAATTTTCTCGTATTCAATTTCAGGGAAAATAATCTGTTCTTTAATACCCATATTGTAATTACCACGACCATCAAATGACTTACCAGAAATACCACGGAAGTCACGAATACGAGGAATTGCAACAGTGATCAGACGATCCAGAAATTCATACATACGCTCTTTGCGCAATGTCACTTTGCAACCAACTGGATAACCAGAACGAATCTTGAAACCCGCAATGGATTTTTTTGACAGCGTCACAACAGGCTTTTGACCTGCAATTTTCTGCATATCACCAACCGCAAATTCCATTACTTTCTTATCCGCAACCGCTTCACCAACACCCATATTCAAGGTGATTTTTTCGATGCGCGGCACCTCCATCACGGACTTGTAGCCAAACTGCGCCATCAAATCTTTAGCGACTTTTTCTTTATACAACTCATGAAAACGAGCCATGCTTTAATACCCCTTAAGCCTTGATTACTTCGCCATTTGACTTGAACACACGCACTTTATGCCCATCTTCAAGCGTCTTAAAACCAACACGATCAGCTTTCTTGGTTGCGGCATTAAAAATCGCAACATTTGAAATATGAATAGGTGCTTCTTGCTCAACTATCCCACCAGCCAAACCTTTAACAGGATTAGGCTTTTGATGTTTTTTTACTTTATTGATGCCGCCAATCAAAAGACGATCGCCCAACACGCTGATAACTGCGCCGCGACTACCTTTATCTTTGCCCGCGATAACAATAACGTCATCATTTTTCTTGATTTTATTCATGGTTTCCTCTACTCGACGCTTTATCGCTTACAAAACTTCTGGTGCGAGCGACACAATCTTCATAAACTTTTCAGTGCGCAGTTCGCGAGTAACAGGTCCGAAAATACGCGTGCCGATAGGCTCTAACTTTGCGTTTAACAACACTGCCGCATTACCGTCAAATTTAACCAAAGAACCATCGCTACGACGCACGCCCTTAGCAGTGCGAACAACTACCGCGTTATAGACTTCGCCTTTTTTGACACGACCACGAGGCGCAGCATCTTTGATACTGACTTTAATAACGTCACCCACAGAAGCGTAGCGACGTCTAGAACCGCCCAACACCTTGAAGCACATTACTGAACGCGCACCGGTGTTATCGGCCACGTCTAAAACTGTTTGCATTTGTATCATTATTTAATCTCCAACTTTTTCCGCTAGCGGCGGCCAGTTTTGGAACCCGTTAAGGGTCAGAACGCCGCGAACGGCGGTGAAACGAAGCCGCGCATTATATGCAATTTTTTGAGGAATGCAAGAAGAATTACAACTAAATTGCCGCGCCCTTAACCAACAGCTTAGCAACACGCCAAGCCTTTGTTTTTGCCAATGGACGACACTCTTCGATCAACACTTGATCGCCAGTGTGAAATTCATTTGCTTCGTCATGAGCATGGTATTTTTTAGATACACGGATGATTTTGCCCAACAATGGATGTTTAACTTTACGTTCGATCAAAACGGTAACCGTTTTGTCCATCTTATCGCTGACCACAGTACCAGTTAAGGTACGTTTAAGTTTAGCTTCGCTCATTTCTGGGCTTCCTTCTGTGTCAATACAGTCTTTACGCGAGCAATTGCGCGACGTACGTTGCGAATTTCGCTGGTTTTACCCAATTGCTGAGTCGCCACTTGCATACGCAAACCGAATTGAGCTTTAGTTAACGAGATCAATTCAGCTTGCAACGCTTCAACTGACTTGGTTTTTAATTCTGTCGCGTTCATATTAAGTCCCTACCTGTCTAACCACAAAAGTGGTCGCCAAAGGCAATTTTGCTGAAGCCAATTTGAATGCTTCGCGCGCTAACACCTCGTCTACGCCATCCATTTCGTACAACATTTTGCCTGGTTGAATTTCAGCAACGTAGTACTCAGGATTACCTTTACCGTTACCCATACGAACTTCGGCAGGTTTTTGTGAGATTGGCTTGTCTGGGAAGACGCGAATCCAAATACGACCACCACGTTTAATGTGACGAGTCATAGCACGACGCGCTGCTTCGATTTGGCGAGCAGTCAAACGACCGCGCGCAACTGCTTTCAAACCAAAATCACCGAAACTTACTTGATTACCGCGTGTCGCAATGCCAGTGTTACGGCCTTTTTGCTCTTTGCGGTATTTTCTTCTAGCTGGCTGTAGCATGTTTTACTCCTGCCTTTCTAACGCGTTTTTCTGGTTCAGCTGCAACAGGAGCAACTTCCTGAGCACCGATTTCACCTTTGAATACCCAAACCTTAACGCCAATAATGCCGTATGTGGTTTGCGCTTCTGAAGTGCCGTAGTCAATGTCGGCGCGCAAGGTATGCAATGGCACACGGCCTTCGCGATACCATTCTGAACGAGCAATTTCAATCCCATTCAAACGACCCGCACTCATGATTTTGATACCCAATGCGCCTAAACGCATGGCATTTTGCATAGCACGCTTCATGGCACGACGGAACATGATACGTTTTTCCAGTTGCTGAGTAATCGAATCAGCGATCAGTTGTGCATCAATTTCTGGCTTACGAACTTCTTCGATTGCCAAATCGACTGATTGCAAACCCATGCGTTTACGCAATTCAGCGCGCAACACTTCAATATCTTCGCCTTTTTTGCCGATTACCATGCCTGGACGCGCAGTGTAAATAGTTACTTTTGCGCTCTTTGCAGGACGCTCAATAACAATTTTAGAAACGCCTGCTGGAGCGAGCTTTTTCTTCAAGTAAGCGCGAACTTCGATGTCTTTTAACAACAATTCAGAGAAGTTGTGGCTATTGGCAAACCATTTAGAATCCCAGTTCTTACGAACGCTCAACCGGAAACCGGTTGGATGAATTTTCTGTCCCATAATTTATC
>JAVHRN010000022.1:0-4233 GCA_036171695.1 Gallionella sp. | reverse complement strand
CCTTGGGCGGCATCGTGTTGTCCGCCAGCCACAACCCTGGCGGGGCGGATGGCGACTTCGGCATTAAGTACAACCAAGCCAACGGCGGGCCTGCTTCTGAAACCGTCACTGACGCAATTTATGCGATTAGCAAAACGCTGACACATTACCAAACCGTTGCTGCGCCTGAGATTGCGCTGGATCAGCTGGGCGAACATCACATCGGCACAATGCAAGTGAGCGTGATCGACGGCGTGGTGGACTATGCGGATTTGATGGAATCGTTGTTTGATTTCGGCGCGATACGCGCCTTGTTTGCGAGCGGCTTTCGGATGCAGTTCGATGCGATGCACGCGGTAACGGGTCCTTATGCACGCGAGATTTTTATTGGGCGTTTGGGCGCGCCCACTGCCAGTGTGATGAACGCCGTGCCGCTGACTGATTTTGGCGGCGGACATCCCGACCCCAACCTAACTTACGCGCACGATTTGGTAGCGATGATGTATGGCGACAATGCGCCTGATTTTGGCGCGGCATCGGATGGCGACGGCGATCGCAACATGATTTTGGGCAAGCATTTTTTCGTTAATCCGTCCGATAGTCTTGCGCTGATTGCAGCGAATGCGACGCTCGCACCTGGCTACCAAGCAGGCATCGTGGGCATTGCGCGCTCCATGCCAACCAGTGCGGCGGCCGATCGCGTCGCGGCGGTATTGGGTATTCCGTGTTTTGAAACCCCGACGGGCTGGAAGTTTTTTGGCAACTTGCTGGACGCGGGCAAAGTCACGCTGTGCGGCGAAGAAAGTTTTGGTACGAGCTCTAGCCATGTGCGCGAAAAAGATGGGCTGTGGGCGGTGCTGTTTTGGCTGAACATTTTGGCGGCGCGCCAACAATCGGTCGAAGCTATCGTAATGGATCATTGGGCAAAATTCGGTCGCAATGTCTATTCGCGTCACGACTATGAAGGCTTGCCGAATGAAGCAGCGAACGGCGTGATGGCATTATTAAAAGCCAGTTTTCCGAGTTTAGTTGGCAAGTCGTTTGGCAAATATACCGTCGCGCTGTGCGATGATTTTAGCTACACCGACCCGATTGACGGCAGCGTTAGCACGGGGCAAGGGCTGCGTATTTTGTTCAGCGATGGCTCGCGCATCGTGTTCCGTTTGTCTGGCACGGGCACTGAAGGCGCGACGCTGCGCATTTATTTGGAAGCGTTTGATGCGGATGTCAGCCGTCACGGACGGGATGCGCAAGTGCTGCTCGCCGAGCTAATCGAAATCGCCGCACAATTGTCCGAGCTACGCAGCCGCACTGGGCGCGTCGCACCGACCGTTATTACCTAATCCTAAGAACCTCAAATCTCAGTTGAATTTTTCGAGACACCATTAAATATAAGGAGCATCACATGTCGCACAAAACTATTATTATTCAAACCCCTGACGCACCCGCTGCCATCGGCACTTATTCACAAGCGGTGAAGGTCGCCCAAACCGTGTATTTGTCTGGACAAATCGGGCTGGATGCTAGCACCATGCAAATGGTCGAGGGCATCGAAGCGCAGATTCATCGCGTGTTTCAAAACTTGCGCGCCGTGGCGGATGCGTCGGGCGGCAGCTTGGATGATGTGGTCAAACTCAACATTTTTTTAACCGACTTGGCGCACTTTGCCAAAGTGAACGAAATCATGGCGACTTACTTTCATCAACCCTATCCCGCCCGCGCTGCGGTAGGCGTGGCATCGTTGCCGCGCAATGCTTTGGTTGAGGCTGATGGCGTGTTGGTGTTGCAAGATTAGCGAGTTAGCCGATAACTCATTGAACTTGATATACTGTTAGACAACATACGCGACAACATTGAACTTTGGGAGAGGAAATGAACGACATGGAACAGCTACGCTTCAACATGATAGAGCAACAAATTCGTCCTTGCGATGTGCTGGAAATGCGCATTTTGGAGCTGTTAAAAGTGGTCAAGCGCGAACAGTTTGTGCCTGCTGCGCAGCGCAATTTGGCGTTCTTCGATATGGACATTCCTTTAGGTTTTAATACCGCGATGTGGCAGCCCAAGTTGGAAGCGCGGGTGGTGCAAGAGTTGCATATCAACAAAGCCGATCACGTTTTAGAAGTTGGCACAGGCAGCGGCTATTTAACCGCGCTGTTGGCGAGCTTGGCAGCGCATGTGACCTCGATCGAAATCGTGCCTGAGCTGCATGTGTTAGCGCAGCAAAATTTAGCCGCGCATCATTTCGACAACATCACCTTGGCCGTTGGCGATGCTTCGCAAGGCTGGGGCAATGAGTTGTATGACGTGATTGTGTTGACCGCCTCTACGCCAGTATTGCCCGCTGCGTTTCAAAACAGTTTGAAAGTGGGCGGACGCATGTTTGCCATTGTCGGCGACGCACCCGTGATGCACGCTAAGCTGATTACTTGCCTAGCCGAAGGCGTGTTTGAAAGCGTGACAATTATGGAAAGCAATGTCGCCGCCCTGCAAAACGCTCAGCAACCTGCACGCTTCGTATTTTGAAGTAAGGCGCAGATTGCGTTTGGTCGCGTGCGCCTGTAGCATTAGAAGATTCTGATATATTGAGATGCTGACCATGAAGCTAAAAGCCTTATTTGTTCTGACCATTGTTGCCGCGCACTCGACCGCACGCGCCACGGATTTGCTCGATGTGTTGCACGCCGCACAAGCCAGCGACCCCGTCATCGCAGCTGCAAAAGCGCAACGTCAGGTTGGCGAAGAAAAGCTCACACAAGGGCGCGCGCTGCTGTTGCCATCGGTAAATTTGTCGGCCAACAGCACTTACAACGACATCACCACCCAATACACGGGTGCAACGCTGTTTAGGAGCGGTAACTATCGCTACAACACCCATGGTTACAATTTGAATTTAGTGCAGCCGTTGTTCCGCGAACAAAATTGGGCGGTGTATAGCCAATCGCAACTACAAGATGCCGTTGCCGCCGCACAACTACAGTCAGCCGAACAAGACTTGGTATTGCGTAGCGCGCAAGCGTATTTTGACGTGCTAGCAGCCGACGATGGCGTGCAATTAGCCGAAGCGCAACAAGCCGCCATCACCGTGCAACTCGCGCAAGCTAAACGTAATTTTGAAGTGGGCAGCGCGACCATCACCGACAGCCACGAAGCGCAAGCCCGCTTTGACATTACCCACGCGCAACTCATCGCCGCACAAAGTAATTTGGCAATCAAGCAGCGCGTTTTGCAACAAATTACCAATGTCGCGCCAACCAATTTGCAACGCCTAGTCGAGCCATTTAACGCAGATGCCAGCGGTGTGGATTTGAATAAAGCCATAGATGCCGCACAAGCCAATAATCCACAACTCAATATCGCCAAAGCCAGTGCCGAATTAGCCGACAAAGAAGTTGAGCGCAACCGTGGCGGCAACTATCCAACGCTGGACTTAGTAGCCAATTATGGCAAAGCCGTCGCCAGCGGCGGCACGTTTGGCGTAGGCAGCGACACGCGCAATGCCAATATCGGCGTGCAATTAAACGTGCCACTGTTCCAAGGCGGCGCGACTAATTCCAAATGGCGCGAAGCCGAAGCCAACCGCGAACGTGCCAAGCAAGAACTGGAAAGCGCGCATCGCAATGTCACCCTGCAAACCAGCCAAGCCTACTTCGGCGTAGTCAACGGCGCGGCACAAGTGCAAGCCCTGCAACAAGCCTTGCTGTCCAGCCAAAGCGTGTTGGATGCGACCAAAACAGGGCAATCGGTCGGGGTACGCACCAACCTCGACGTACTCAATGCGCAACAACAACTGTTCGCCACCCGCCGCGATTTATACCAAGCCGAATACAACTATCTAGTCAGCCAACTGCGCCTCAAAGCCGCCACTGGCGACTTAACCGAAGACGGCGTGAGCGCAGTCAATCAAGCCCTGAAATAATATGGATACGCACCTGCGTGAGCTGCTAAAAAACACGCTGACGCAGTTCCCGCAGATTTTTGTGGCGATTGTGTTTGGTTCGGTGGCAACGGGGCGGCAGCGTATGAATAGCGATTTAGATATTGCAGTCGAAGCGCGCCAAGCACTAAGCGTGGCTGAAAAAATTGCGCTGATTAACGCTTTGTCTGATGCCACGGGGCGCGCTATAGATTTAATTGACTTAAAAGATGTAAGTGAACCGCTATTAGGGCAAATTATTTGTCTAGGCAAGCGCATTCTTGGTAGCGACACGGCGTTTGGTAATTTACTCAGTCGTCATTTGTTTGAACAAGCTG